>CANRNV010000026.1 GCA_947632125.1 uncultured Clostridia bacterium | reverse complement strand
TTCCTCGGGTTTGAATACCACGAGGGTATCGCCGTCCGCTATCTGACCGCTGGTTTCCTCAATAGTACCCCCCCCCGATGCTTGCTATCTCTGTCGAAAAGTCTTGGGGGTTAATCTTTTTGCTCGCCGCATAACCTTTCTTTGAGCGTATGGTGTTGGCGAGATCGGTTACGAAGTCCGTCAAATTGTTGTTCTTAGCCATTGTACGCCTCCAACTCCGTGAGCAACTGCTCCATTTGCGCTTTGAGCGTGTAGGCGGCTTCCTTTGGCAACTCACAGTCGTGGCATTTCTGCATTATGTCGCGTTGCTCTGCCGTGTAGTTGAGATTGCCGTTTTTGACAGCGTAGTAAATTGCCAACGCCCAAACCATACCTTTGCTGCAATGTACACCGTCTCGACCATAAATACGCGGGTGGAAATATCGCTTGTTGCCCTCTTCGATAGCCTCTGCCACCGCTTGCCGTTTCCAATCGAACCAATCCCACTCCAACAGCGGAAACTCGCCGCAAACGAGCGTGTCGCCCTGCTTGGCAAATTGCCAGGTCAACGCGTACAGCGACGGATAGGTCGAGCAGAATGTCGCCTTTTTGTAAAACGCCTCGAAGGACTGACAGAATAAGTCGGTGCCGTCCACGTTGTACTTCTTGTACTCGTATGGGTAGTCTTTGATGACCACCATTATGTCCTCGTCGTGCGGGTTTGAGCAGAAAAGTTGCGAGCCCGTCTTGCACGCAAAAATTATTTCCCATTCCGCTCCGATAGTCTGTTGAATTTGCTCCTTCGTCAATGACATTGTTTATCTCCTTTTCTCCGTTATACGGGCGTGTTGAGTACGGTTGTAATTGCGTTTGCGATCGCCGTACTTATTGCGCTGTCAGTTTGCGTCTTAGTGTAGTAGTTGGCGAGCGATTGGTGAGTATTTTCCCACGGCACATTTACGAATGCCTTGCCGTTGCTATCCACTTCAACGCCGTAGTAACGATTGTTCGTGGTGCCACCTTGCGTCGTTGTTATAGCGCTTGTTCGCGCACTCGCGGCAATCTTTATCAAGCCAAGTGTGCTTGTGGTCGCTTGTTTATACGTTGTGTTATTGTCAGTCCACGGAACATTGACAAAGGCTTTACCTGTGCTGTCAACTTCAAGACCATAATACCGATTGGCTGTCGTACCGCCCTGGGTTGTGGTTATGGCGCTGGTGCGTGCGGTTGCCGCAATTTTAACCAAACCAAGCGTCCCTGTCGTGGCTTGACCGTACGTCGTATTGTTATCCGTCCAGGGGACACGAACAAAAGCCTTATTTGCACTGTCTAACTCGACTGCATAGCACTTGTCCGTAGATGTACCGCCCGTTGTTGCGCTTACCGTTGTTGAACGAACCGCACCGACCTTTATTCCGCCCAAAACACTTGCGGTAGCGGAAGGCAACGAATAAGATCCACCAGATGTCCAGGGTACGTTGACTACCGCTTGACCCGAACTGTTTTTTTGCACGGGATAGGTACGCCCCGATGTGGACGACGGATTGTTTGCCACCACGGACTGAATCGTATCTGAACCGAGCTTTACGCCGCCAAGTACCGATGTCGAAGCCATAGGAACAGCCTGTAATGAGCTATCCGCTTTATCTAAACTTGTTTGAACAGCACTTGCAAGGTCGGTTTTTGGTATACCACCGTTCGGCTTGGTGTATGTTCCTGCCCCTATATCGCTAAGAATTTCAGCGGGAGTACGATAATAAATATAGTTGTTCGCTGAACCTTGCGTACCTATAACAGCAATCTTTTCGGGTTTTGTCCCCAAATCTGTTGCGTTTGTTGTAGCCAGCCAAGTACCCGTAACATAGCCAGAAGTATTTATTGAACCACCGCCCGATACAGATATACCCCCCGTAAACGTACCGCCACTTTTCGGCATAGCCGCATCTGCTGTTTTCTGCGCATTGCCGATTGCTGTGTCTTGCGAAGTATTCTTCGTTTCAACAGCCGCAACTCTCGTTGTCAGCGCCGATATGGATGTGGAAAAGCCTTGCTTCTGCACCCACTCGCGTGTAGCAAGCGTATGTTCAACCTCGGAAGTCTCCTGTTCGTCAAGAGGCGGTATTAAACTTACCACTTTGTTAAATCCAACAAGAGTCCCGTCACCTATAACTCTAATTTTGTGAACCAAATATTCTGTTCCATTAAACTTGGCGCTTTCGTGAATACCTTCTTCATCTACTATATTTGAATAAGAACTATCAGCTGGGTCTTGTATACGGATAGCACTCTCGATACTCATCTGTTGAGTAAATGTTTTTTGACCGCCTATTCTTTCATCGCTTGTCTTATCAACGACGTTCAATAATGCAGTATTCTGTACCCAACTTTGTGTGGCGTATTTACCCGTTCCGTCCTCACCGTCGTTCGTCAACTGACTTGTCTTGGTAGGAATATCGCCCGTTCCTGCGCCCGAGTTCCATTTCTCCTTTTCCGCGTCCGTTACAAGCCTATGCGTGGCGTCCTGCTTGCCATCGGAAAGGTTTCCGCTCGTCGCTATGTCTGCAAGCGCACTCGGCTGTACGGCGGTCTTGGCTGCGTTCAATGCGCTGTTCACGCTGTCGTCTAACTTCGCGCTCGTGACCGCCTTTGCGTCTATATCTCCCGTGCCGACTGTCGCCTTAAATGCAAGCGCCTTTAACCGCCCAAACCACCGCTTGACTTTCGCCCACAATGTGCTTGTCTTGTCGCCGCTCGCAACATTAACGTCCGTCGTAACTTCGCTGTCGCTAAACGTGACAACCGTGTCTTTGAGTTCGCCGCCCGCGGAGTTGACCTTTTTTGCCTCTTCCGCTTTCGCCCTGTCCGTCTCTACTTTGATAGCAGCGTCTCTCGCCTTTTCCTCGGCGGTAATTTCCGCTTTTCTGTCTGCAATCTCGGTGTCAATCTTGTTGTCAAGCGTCGTCTCTACGCCCGTTGCCCTTGTCTGTTCTGCCGTTACGCTGTCGGAGATTTTCTTTTCCTCGGCGGTAGCCCTGCTCTTTTCTGTTGCTATCGCACTTGAATTGGCTTGCTCCGCTGCCTTTGCCCGAGCAATCTCGTCCGTAATAGATTTCGTATTTGCTTGTTCTGCTGCCGTTGCTCTGTCCGTTTCCGCGCTAATGGAGTCCGCGTTCACCTGTTCGGCTGCCTTAGCTCGCGTAACTTCATCGGCAGTTGCCTTGCTCATCGCCGCAAGTTTTTCCTTTGTGACCTCACTGTTAAGCGCCGCAACCTGTGCCGCCGTCAATGGCGCATCGTTGATTTTGTATTCCTCTTTCCAAACGCCCTCAAATCCCGAGTCGGGTTGACTGTACTTGTAACGCCACATCTCGTGATTGTGCGTTTCGTCGTCCATTACCACCGCATAGTCGTTGTTGGTCGCAGTGGTCGAATTTTCGTACTGCCAAACGTCAAGCGCCGCCTTCGTGGCAAAATTGCCGCGGAACGTAGCCGTCTGCGTGGATACCGTACTATTGACGAAATTTTTGTCGGCGAGTTGGTTGTCCGCGGTCGCCTGTGTGGGGATAAGCTCCTGTATGGCGTCAATCTCCGCACCGAGTTCACTCTCCGCGCTCTCTGCGCGCGTTTTTTCTGCCGCTATGTTCGTTGCGTTTCTTTGCTCGGCTGACGTCGCGCGTGTTTGCTCCGCATTGATATTGCCTTGAAGTTCGGTTTTTGCCGCGTCAAGATTATCGACGATTTCATTCTCTTTGGCAATCGCCCTTTCGTTTTCAGCTGCGATTTCGTCGCTTAATTCCGTTTCTGCGCCCGTAGCTCTCTGCTGCTCCGCCGCAATAGCATCGGTATTTTTCTTTTCCGCGGTTTGAGCGCGTGCCGTTTCATTGACAATCTGCGCTGCAAGGTCTTGTTCCGCCGTAGTGGCTCTCTGCTGTTCCGTCTCGATTTTTTCGGTTAGGTTAGTAGTAGTCTCGGCAAGGCTGTTTGTAAGTGTTTGCTCGGCTTGTCTCGCCCGCTCGGTCTCTGCAACTATCGCAGCGGCATTGGTCTGTTCGGCTGTCTCTGCCCTCTCACGCTCGCTTGTGACGGCGTTCTCCCTATCGGCGACTTCCTGTTTAAGCGCCTCGTCTGCCGCCTGTAAACCGATTTCAAGCGCTTGTTCGACTTCCGATATAGCTTCCTCTCGCGCGTTGGTTTCCGCAAGAATATCCCGTCCGAGGTCGTCCCTTATTTGCTGTTCGCTCTCCGCACGAGCTTGTTGTTCGGCTTCAAGCGCCTGTTGAAACGCTTTTGTAACCGCCTCGCTCGTTTCCTGCAAATCGGTAAGCATAGAAATGCCTGACAGCTTGACAGGGGTCTCCACGCCTGCGTCTGTCTTGAAGATGACGGATCTGTTTTCCTCGTCCCATTTTATGCCGACCAACGCCAACTCTAACGGTATATCCTGCGTGTCCGTGTCTATGACCTCGCCCTTGTCGTTGTACAGTCGTATCGTCATCTCGTATGTTTTCGGGTCAACCGTAAAATCAATACGCGTTGCACTTGTGCTATGTAGCGTTTCAAGCTCTTGTTTTCTGCTCTCGGAAAACTCGGCTGAAATTGTCCAAGTATCGTTGTCAACGTGGACCTGGACATCATCGGTTTCTAACCCCTCGAACGGGTGCGACACATAATGCACTTCATCGAACTCGCCGTCGAAAACCGCCGTAAGAGGAGCGAACTCCACGTCCGCGATTGGAGTAACGTCGTCGTAGTCGATTTCCAACTGTCCCGTCCCCGCGATTGAGTCCTCGAACATCTTATCGTCCAATACGCGACCTATTTCTGCCTGTATAATGTGACTGTACAGCACGGCGTTGTCGGACGTCTGCACCACAAGCTGTATTTCCACCTTGCCCGCACCGACATTGGCAAACGCAGCCGTATCTTCCTGTGTCAGGTCAATACGCGCGAAACAAACTCTGTTGCTCTGTTCGCTCGGAAAAATGTTTTCCGCCGCGATTTCCTTTTCCAACAAAACGCATTTATTCTGCGCATATAATACCGTCAGCGTTTTGATTACCGACGGGGCGAGATTTACTTTGATTATGTTTGTAGGTGTCGTACATCTAAGCATTGCCTTTCTCCTTATTCTGTAAAATTAAGTGAGACTTACATACAGTATCGCACTTTCTATCGTCTTTCCCGTCGCGTTTGTCGCTCGCACCTTAAAACAATATATACTGCGTTGAACGGCTCTTTCGGGCAAAACATTGCTCCATTCTGACTCGTTTGGCGGCGAAGTCGAGGGATAGTCGGATAGACATACATAGTAGTTGTGTGAATAGCTAATCACGTCTCCTCGTTGATAGGGCATTCCATATTGATACTCTGGAATCAAGAACAGCAAGTCTTCCAAATCGAGCGTGTATGTAGACAACAAAACAGGAAACTCATTGCCATAAGCCACACGAGTTCCGCCAAGCAATTGAATGTTCGTTGCGCCCGGTATTTGCGGATATTCTATTGTGACGCCCAAATAACCGTTGGGTGTGCAATCCAACTCCACAACTGTTAATACGGGTATTGTCACCGTCACAACATTGCTTTCCATTGCCACATAAGTTCCGGTCGTATCGTGGGCTCTTACAAAAATGTTAAGCGGAGTTCCTTTGGGAGTTTCAATTTTAACCTCTTGCGGACTGCTGTATGTTTGATACAGTTCGTTGTTGACGTAAAGGTCGTATTGTACGGTCGCGCCCAACTTTGGATTGTCAACCGCTGTCCACGTCACCGTCGTATAAGACTCAAAGTATATGTCGTCGTAAAGCTGTGTTCTTACAACAGGCGCCGTATCTGCCAAAAATTCGGGCATGCTATATGCCAACTCCTGCAACTGCAACTGCAATTTGCCTACGCCGCTATAACTAAACTGCCGACCGCGGACCTTCCAATATACCGTTCTGTCCTTGCGGTAAACGTCGTCCGCCGTACCAAAGCTATCCTTGATAAACGTTACGACATCACCGAGGTTCAGCAATTGCCCATTTTCTGCTTTCAAAGTGGCAGGTTTCGAGTTCAGTACATCGTAGTAGTCCAATACCGCAACATCAACATCTCCCGCCCGTACGCCCGAGTCGTAGTCGGCAACGACGTTTTCCGAAATAACGGTTGAAATTGGCGGGTGTATGTCTTCGTCGCTAAGAACAAGCTTACAATCGTCCGTCAAAAACGGATTTTGCTCGGACTGTACATACTGTTTTGCAGCGCTCACCACAGTGTCCGCCGGATAGGTCTTTGTTTCATACCCGTCTGCCGTTGATACCGTGATAGCCGCCGACGAGACCTTGTTTGTCAACAGCAAATTTGCCGACAAATCTGTGTAGGTATAGCGCGGCGTTATGCTCCACGCCGTCGTTGCTGTATGCGGAAGCGCGCTTACGCTCGGGGTCAACATCTCAAACGGTCTTACACTCGCAAACCGTAGGCTGCCTCCATTATTCAAATAACAGCACAGTTGCGCCACTTGGCAGATATAGTCCACTGCTTGCCGTACACTGCAATTGTTCTCCGCACCTTTGAAAGTTTGCGGGCTGTCGTACTTTATAGCCTGTAAATACTCTTTTACGGTGTATGCGCGGTCTGTCTTGTCGTAAACACGGATAGGCGTAGTCAATGCGTTGTCAATGTTCTGCGTTGAGTACCCCGCGAATTTAAGGATCTCCACCAAAGGTGTGTACAGATCTGTGAAGTTGTTGATTTCTGCGGTAAACGCAATGTCGTCCCATTTCGCCAAAGTGTCTGTCAAACTCAACGACAGCTTTCGTGCGTTGTAATCGTAGTCGCTCTTTTCGACTATAAAACTGCCAACTTCGCCGCCATAGTACCTGATAATCAAACTTTGACCCGTCGCGGATATTGTGCCGTCCATTACAAGTTGATAAATACTGTAATCAACGTCGTTTAACGTTATGCTTCCATACGACGAAATCACACCCGTGGTTATATTCTCCGCATTGGCAATCTGTTGCTGTGTAAGCGAGACCTCGTCGATGTACATTCCGCCGAAAGTTTTTGATCCGCTGCTAAACGACATTTGTACCGTAATGGGCGCTTTTTGGCTGCTCGGGCTAATCGTATCTTCTCGCCAAGTTGTGTAATTTATATCAAAGGCGTTGACGATCAACTGTGCCGTTGTCCTTGTTATCTCACCCGTATATAACCACTCGATATCGTAGCCGCCGTCCACCATCTTCGCGGACATAATCCTCGGGGTTGGCGACAACTTCAAGTTAGCTGAAAGCGTGTGCGGAACCGAGATGGAGAAGTTTATTGCACGCGTAGTGTTTATCCGCGCCGTATTTCGGTAAAATCCCGTTATAGGTACGCTGTCATTATTCGTGATGTATACCCGCAAGCTTGCTTCTACAAACCTTACTGCCATTATTCGTACACCGCCAATAGCTGCAAATTATCGACAACATTTATGCTTTCGCCGACATAATAGATTTCGCCGTTGGAATTTACATATTTGTTTGCAAACCTTTTGCCGTCAACATTCTCCACCGAGATAGTCTTAATATCGCAGGTCTTGCCCCACATTACATTTGTTGCGGAGACCGCCGTATCTATTTTCGACCAAAATGTATCGCTGCTCTCGGCAGGCGGGAGAGTCGTCTGTTGATTGGCGATATAGTAATCTTCCCACTCGCCGTTAGTAATCTTGACAATTTGTCCCTCCTGATATGTCTGTCCGCGTGCCCATTCGTTTGCCGACATTCTTTTGCAAAACGACACACTGACAGTCGGTTCGCCGTTCATCGTTCCCACCAACTCAACCGTGAAGTTTGTCACGCCGCGTACTTTCTGCCCCAACGACTCGAATGCTTTCAAATCGTCGGGCTGTGCGTACATCTGGTGGGTCATATACTTGCCAAAATCGTTGTCGTAATACTCGACTTCCATTTGCGTTCGGCTGATTAAAATCTGCCGTAATTTGACAAACTCGTCCGCGTCTATCCATTTGAAACCGATTTCAATGTGCGGAACAACGCGCCTTGTCTGTTTAGGCAGGTCGGGCATTTCAAAGTCCGCAGTACGCCCGGGTGTCTCCCGATAGGTTACTACGTTCGCTGTCCGCAGCATTCCGTGACCAATGCTTTTGAACACAACGCCGTTGATTTTTATCGTACCAAGCGTACGAGAGGCATTTTCTCCTGTATTCAGTTTTGTTACGTCTATGTAGCCCACTGTTCGCTCCTATTTCGATTTCATTATTCCCAAGCGGACAAATTCGTTATAGACGTGCGGCGCGCTCATTCTGCCGACCTTTTGCCCGTCCATTACGACCTCGCAGTCTCTGCCGCCGTATTGTTTCATTGCGTCGGCAACGCCCTGATACACCGACGGATAAATGCCCTCGGCGATACCTTCGACTATCTGTTGGTTGTTCGCGACCACTGTCCTGCCGTTGGAGAATTGTCCCACCAACTCGCTGTGGTTTGCATAGAACAATCCGTCCTCAGGAAAACCGCCCGTTGCGTATTTCGGCAATGAAGATTGGAATGCGCTGAAACCTGCGATTGCGATGCCAAGTCCTGCCGCAATTTCCGCGGCAGCCAACCACGGCGCAACTGCGTGTTTTGTCAACTGCGAGACAACATACAGCATCCAAATTGCCCCTGCCACCGTGAAGAACAAACCCGTTACTGTTTTCAACGGACCGTTAAGCTGATTTAGCGCTGCGCGCAATAGTTCAAACGCGGCAATAAACGCAGAAAATACAGCAAAGCCTTTTCCGATCGTAGTAGACAGCACTAATGTTGCAGCTTTGAATATTCCAAATGCTAATGCGGCACCGAGAGCTAATGCGGTAATGGCAGCCAACGTATCTTTGCCCGAATTTAAGTCTTCCCACCAAGATTTCCAATCGCCGTTTAGGATATTAAGTAAGTCTTCTAAACCTTTCTCTAAATCTTTAATTGTAGAAATCTTTACAGACATTGCTTCTGCCTGGGAGTTCCAATCTTCCGACACACTACCCGGCACGAGATTGACAGGCGTTGCGTTCAATGTCTCGAATTTATCGAAACTCAACAACTGCTTAGAAACCCCTTTGAGACTTTCTTCGTACTTCTTGTTGTCTTTGATTGCCTTGTTGTAGACATCGCTGCCGTTCATCTTCGCCAATACCATTGACAAGTTATTGGCAAAGTTCATAAGGTCTTCGCCGATAGCAGTAATCACGGGCTCGAACATTATTATCAGCTCGCCCAAAACACTGCCGAACGCGCTCGTCGTGCCTTTCCACGTGTTGGTGATGTTGGATAGAGATTTACTGACACGCTTGTCGAAAAGCGCAACGGTCTGTACGCCCTCTTTGGCGGCTTGCGCAATCTGTTTAAGCACCATACGCACAGCACGGTAAAGCGCAATTCTACCCATCTGCTTACCGAGCTTTACCCACCACGGAGTTGCTTTCTTGGCAGCCTTGCCTGTTTCTTCCGTTGACGTCGTTTGCTTTTTTATCTCTTCATTGGTTTTTCTGGTTGCTTCTTTGACTGCATTCTCCTTGTCAATTTGCGCTGCCTCTTCATCTGAAATAGCCTTTGCCCGTGCATTGGCAAGTCTTTCAAGCTCTTTGAAATTGTCTGCGGTTCGCTCAATCGTCCCGCTTTCAATGCCGCTTTTGAACTCTTCAAACGCCGCGTTTGCCTCGCTTTGAGATAGCGGACGACCTTTCTTTTTGACAACTTGCGCTGTCTTCGCACCTTGCGCATTGCTCATAGCGTGTTGAACGTCTGACGCCACTTTTGAGACGTCTTTCAGTCCCTTCATCACGCTGTCCACTTCTTTGGCGCTTTTGGCAAGATTGTCAAAGTGTTCCTCGATTTTCTTAAACGGAGCGTCGGTTTTGTTGAATGTGCCGATAAGCACGTTAATGCTTTCCGACAATTCCTGGATTTGCGTTGCAGCATTAGAGGTGACGCTAATCTCCAACGATATCTTGCTTACATTACCCATATCATTCTCTGGCATATAACGTCACCCCCTCTTTGCATAATGTTCTTTTATCGCCCTACACAGATTGTCCATTTTTATTCGTTCCTGTAATCGAGCCATTTCTATTTCTTCTTCTGATAATGGTTTTGCTGCACCTGCCGCGTCATCGCCCGTGTTTATTTCATACGGTTTCTTAGGATAAGCGGGCAAGCGCCTCTTCGTTTCGGGCAAGTCCGCAGTGAACACACTGCTTGCTATTGCCTCTCGGAAATATTGTCCCTGCAACCAACCCCACAAATTCATCAACTCTATTTGCGATTGTTGTCGCATTTTCTGCGCGGCTGCATATGGTTCCAATTCTTGCGGAGTACTCTCCCAAAATCTCTCCTCGGGCATTCCGACGTAAAGAGCCGTCGGCAAAATAGACTTGTAAATAGCCTCTCGAAAACTGCCGTACTTTATTTGCTCTTCGGGTTCTTGTCGCCCAGAAGCTTTGTAAAAAAACCGCTTTCAACGATATTGTTCATCAACACGTTAAAATCCGCCAAGCTTCCGCCACTGTTGCAATGCGCCTCAATTAAGTCCGCCGCTTCTTCAATGTCCACGTTGGCTGTCAGCGCCACAAGCGCCGCATACGACTTGAACATCTTTTGCTCAGCCTTGTTTGCCTCAAAGCCCAAATCTTCAAGCTGAATAATTGTGCGGTAGTTGATTTTCGGCAGTGGATAAGATTTTCCGTTGATTGTGATTGTTTGCATTTTGATTATCTCCTAATAAATGGTTTGTAATGT
Source organism: uncultured Clostridia bacterium (assembly GCA_947632125.1). Lineage (GTDB taxonomy): Bacteria > Bacillota > Clostridia > Christensenellales > Pumilibacteraceae > CAG-552. The sequence goes on along the minus strand of CANRNV010000026.1, from coordinate 12,056 downwards.
TTTTTATTCGAGGGCATATGTCGGGTCATCGTCGACAACGGGTTCGCCCACAGGCGTCAAGTAGACCGTAACATCGACAATACTGTTCAGATCCATTGCGGGCAGACCGATCGTGTCAAGTTCAACCGGAATATAGTGCGACTTCTTCCACCCAGGAATATCCACGCACACCCAAGTCGCTTTTGACGGAGAGGCTTCACGCGCGGTTTTTGCCGTCTCGTAAACTTTCATATAAGCGTCGTAAAATTCGGGCGAAAGTCTCGCTCCAAATTCCAATGCTCCGCCGACATCTTTAAGTCCAGGCTTATAGGTCTTGTATTCAAGGTTGTCCATTGTGGTACTTTCCAACTGATCGGGCGCCACGTTAAAGTTTGGCGTAGACGTAAATCCCTTTATATGCTTATAACCCGTCTTGGGTCTTTCGCCCGCTGTCGCTTCCGTTGCGAAACTTATCTTTACGCCAATAGTAGTAAGTGCATTGTCCATAAATTTTCCTCCCAAAAATAAAAGTGCGCATACAATCCCGTTCCTCGGTAATTGTGCTACGCACCAACAGCCCTGCTGTTATTTAGTTTTTTTATTCCCTATACGGGCAGCCAACCGACATATCGTAACGTAATGCGGTAAAATATCGCGTTGCGCCCTCATTCATCGGGTATGACGCGCTGTAATCCGTTCGCACACAAAGCCGCACGTCGCTTACTTCTTGCTCAATGGCTCTCATATAACGGCAGATTTTGTCTGCCACTATTACAGAAACATCACGCGGATTTCGCATTACGCCGCCGATTTTCATTTGAGTTGCATATACAGTCAATTGAATAGGCGCATATGTAAGCTGTTCCCCCTCAAATGTTGTGCCTTGCAGATCCTCGCTGTTATCCAACAGCCCTACTTGAACTTCGGTATCGACAAGCTTGTGGTTGAACATATATTCGTCGTTGACCGCAATTGGCGTCTCGAAGTCTTTGTCGGCAGCAAACTTGTCAGCCAAAAACTTTTTGATTTCGTTTATAAGTTCAAACATTGCCGTTATTACTTCCCAAAATGTCTTTTAGATTTTTAGTCCGAAGTTCGGTTCGTAGCCTTTTGCCCGCTTTCCACAGGTGGGCTTTCGCCCTGGCGCCCGTTACAAACACTTTGCGGTTTATCCACCAACCGTACTTGCCGTTCACCAAGTCCTTAGCTTCGGACGGATAGTAGTATTCCCAACCCATTGTTGTGTGGGTCTCACCGTTTCGCGTTCGGAATGTTATCGGCTGTGTGGGGAGCTGTCCCTCGCCTTCGGTTTCGGCGGCATAACTTCCCCGTGCGTATATACCCGTCCCATACTCTTCAAAAGCGACATTACGACCCGTTGCAACAACCTTATAATCGCCATCTCCGACTTTCTCCGCCGTCACAACGATCTTTCGTCTGCCGTACTGCTCTCTTGCCAACTCTACGCCTCTGTTTGCCAACGTTTCGGCAATTTTATCTGTGTCCGATAGCGTTTTCAATGTCGTTAGCATTTGGTCTACGTTTGTTGTTTCGATCTTTACGGGCATTAGCTGTTTTTGTTCCTTGTAAACTCCACCGCGATCACCACGTTTTGCGGTTCGCATTTGGTTACGATTGCTGTTGCGTCGCGTCCGCTCTCGTACTCTTCCGTTCCCACTTTCGGCTCATCTCCGTTAAGATACACAAGGTCGCCGTAGTTAAAAACGCCCCTAAACTGCGCAATTCTCGGATAGGCTGTCCACACGTTGTCGATATTCTCTCCGTGCTTTTGAATGGACAAATATCCCCCTGCGGGCTGATAGTTTACGTATAACTTCTGCGGATCGCTATAATGCGTTATGCCGTTGTCGTCGGCAGGCAATCTGCGCCTGTGCCACATTGGTTTTTCCCACATTATTTCGGCACCCCCACATATGGAGTTATAAGACGACGCAAATCTCTGCTTATAAGCGCGCTACTGTCAAATTCGATAGACAGCCCGTTTTCGCTATAAGCGACTGCGCTGCTCACTCCACTTCGTTCCACTATTTGTTGCATTGCAAGTTCTATCCAATAGACATCTCTTGCCCTGTCCTCCGGAAACTCCGTGTGCGACGGATCGAGCGGAAAAAGCGTCGCAAGATACACGCCAAGCGCCACACGATAAATGCTGTCTACTTCTTCGGCGGAAAGGTATGAGTATTTAGCAGCAAACCTCGCTTGCACATCGTTTAGCAATTTCTGTGTCGACGTTGGATTTTTACAACAATTATGTACCATACGACGCTATCTCCATTTAATTTTCTTTCTCTTCTTCGACGGCGGCACTTATACTCGCTGTTGCCTTTTTAGCATTCTTTTTGGGCTTCGGTGCGTCATTTATTACAACGAACCCGTGCCCTGCAAAGGTGCTTTCTAAGGCAGCCTTAGTTATATAGTGTTCATTACCGCCGCTGTCCTTTACGCGAACCCAACTCATCAATCACCCGTCAGAACGCTCGCGATGTAAACCTGGTCGGCTTTGTCAAACGACGGAATCACGTTCATAGAGACTTTGGTGTCGATGTTTGCGGGGTCAAAATGAATGTCGGAGCAAACCGCAACGCCCGTGTCAACAACTTTGAGACCATATTTGCCGTCGGTGAAAGCTCTCTCTTCCGGCGTTACGCTGAATCTCGTATCACCAAGCACGCCACTCGGCATAAGCACCACGGTTCCTTTGGGTACGAATGTGACGAACTTGCCCGCGTTATTCTTGTAGCCCTTATTGTAGTTGTAAATGGTCAGTCCGGTATTTCTACGAACATAATCTGCGATTTCCGCATCGCCGGGAGTAACGACGCCATTTGCCAACACATAGATCGCCGTCTTAATGGACTTATTGTTAGACAGCGCAACAAGAGTCTCATCTTCGAGCAAAATTTCAGTCGGAGAGACGCCCGTGTCTTGTTCGATCTTGCGTTTCCACGCTTTGAGGTCCTTAATAGGATCCGCACCGTCTTGATCCCACTTTGTGGCGGGACCGTCCTTATGTTCCACGGGCACGCCGTAGTCGAAAGTGTGAGCTTGTCCGTTGTCCGCAATGGAAACTACGCCCGTGCAAAGTGCTTGCATACGCAGGATCTCACGGGTGAGACGTGCATCGTCGAGCAAAGAAGCTTGATCGTTGTAGATCTGCTCCAACACGCGCTCTATGGCGTCACTGTTGGCTCTGTCGAGTTCCATTATTTTGGCAAAGAGCGTTTCGTCCATAGACAAAATGTTCTTGAAGAACGGGATTTTACCCTCTTTGACTTCAAAATTGCCACGGGTAAGCTTGATTGCCTGCACGTCATATGCAGATGCACTCAATTTGACGGCGGATTTTTTTCTGCCGTAAACAGTGTCAATCGTAAGGCTTGACTGCTTCCTGTTAGGAAACTTCAATTCGCCAAAGTACGGTTGGCTCTCACGCGGATTTGCCTCGTAGTACGCGCTGATATATTCGGGCGTTACCAGCTGTCTGATTTCCTCAAATGTCATTGTTCCTGTCCCTCCTTAGTCCTCTCTGCCGTGCATAAACACGATGTTAGGCAATGCGTCCGTGATTGTCGAAGTCAACAATGCGCGAGTAGTCGAATCGACTTTGAGAACGTCAATCCAACCGTTGATAACGATTTCTGCGTTTGCCTCCCCCTTAGTGACGTCTACGTCGTGGAGCAAAATGCCCTGCACCGTAGCGTCAGCAACTTTGCTTAGTTTGGTTTGTCTGTCTTTAAGCACACTCGTTGCGCCGCCAATAGGAGTACCCGCGCGGAGCCACTTTTCGCCGTTCTCGTCTGCCTCAACTTCTGTATTGGTGACAATGCACCCAACCCTGTAATTAAGCTGAGAAGCAATGAGAATGTCGTTTTCTGTGCCAAATTTCTTAGTTTGAAATGCCATTTTCTTTCTCCTTTACAATTTGTATATATTTTTTTGTTCTTCCAATGCCTTGTTGTCTTGGTTGCCCAACATTTTTGCAACACGCGCTTTGGCGTCCGAAGTATCTGCGGTGCCCTCGCTGCCCGGATGCACAACTCCCTGTACTATGGTCCGGTTGTTGCTCTGTTCCTGCGCAACAGCTTGTTGTTTAGACAAAATCGCCACAATTTTTTCCGACAATGCAATGGACTGTTCGCGCGAAAGATACGGTACATACAAAGACGTCAATTCCTTCTGCGTCTTTTCGTCCAAACCCTTTCCCACAAAGACCTTTTCGACCTTGCTTTCGGTGATTTCCTGCCGAAGCTGTGCCAGCTCTTCATCACGAGCCTTTGCGTCTGCGGCGGCTTGCTCTTCCTGCGTCATACGGTCACGTTCTTTGCGTTTGTATTCTGCATTCTCGGAGTTACTCTTATCCAAAGCGTTTTTGATTTTCGCCCTTTCAGCTTTCTCCGCCTCGTAGAGCGCCTTGTAGTCGATTACTGTTGCACTTGCTGTTCCGCCCGTTGTAGCAATGGTGTTTGAGGTAGTTGCGGTTCCGTTGTACGCAATCTGCGCTGTTGACGCACTCGCTGTCGCACCTGCGCTTGTCCCGTCATCGGGAGCAAGATACACTCTGCTCAAATAGTACTTGTTGTGCCAAATGTGTTGTCTCATTGTTTACTCTCCTGCGATTTACCGCTTCCCTGCGTCCCTTGATAGGGTAATTTTTCTGTTTGGTCGGTTGTCTCCGTTTGCGTTTTTTGAGCGGTTCTCTCCGCTGTGGTTTCATCTGTTTTTTGTTGTTCCATTTTTGCCTTGTCAATTTCTGCCTGCCATTTCGCCGCGACTGTGCGCGTATCACCGAATATGTTCGTTGCAATAAGCGCCTCTTCAAGCGGCATATGAATGTCGTACAGATTTTGCAGCGCCTGCGTTTTTACCAACAGGTTGTCGCGCATATTGACGTTGTATTTGATTTCAACCTGGCTTGCAGAAACCTTGTTGACAGGGTTCTCCTTATTTAGGCGGCAAATCATAAACATACGTTTAAGGACTTCCTTGTCCGCCTGTTCAAACGAGATAATGTCGCTCTTTATAACCGTATAGGCGTTTGTCCAGCCACCCCCGAGCAATCTTGCCTGTCCCGTATCGCCGCCGCTGGTCACATTCGCGCTTGCAAGCGGTACGCCGACGATGTCGTATGTTCTCGTTAAGGTCTGTTCAAACAGCTGATTTACTTTGTCAAAATCCAACAACAAAGACAGCTTTTCTAAGCGCCCTTCCTTGTCTGCCGCCGATGAATCGACCGATATGCACCCTTTCTTGTACATATCTGCAAGAATGTTGTTATCAACTGTACAGTTAAAAAATGCAAGCACATAGTTCACGTTATCGACGATATTATCAACGCTGTTTGATACAATCGCATTTAGCGCGTCCAACGGTTGTTCCACCAACTCTATCGCTCCCGTACGAGACCTGTTGAGCGTATGCTCTACAATCGGTATCTCCTTGTATCCGACCGGCGTTTCCGTATATGTATTTGGCAACATCTTGTTGTTGCTGTCGAACTGTGCTATCCATTCTCGCGTATATACCGTGATAATTTGCTCGTTATCCTCGTTTTTGTCGATATTAAACGCGAATAAATCTCCAAGTCCGGGCTGCCCTATTTTGCTGCTGTAAACAACTCCGTTATACTGTGGGTCCAGGCTCTCATATACAAACGGGCTGTCTGTTTTGACGTCGTAACCCTCTTTTTTGCTTTTGAACACGAACCCCTTATCTGCGGGTTTCATAATATCCGTTCGCGGCGCAATATAATCTACCCCGATACCGCACGAATAAACGCAATCTTTTACTTGTGCGTCCTTTGTAAAAAACGAGCAATCGGACAAATATCTGTCCAAATACGTCAAATCGTCCGTCGTCACTCCCGCTTTTGGAGAAAACTCCCTCTTGTCGCCGCACAGAAAACTACGCTTGAACGTCACCAACGCATTCGCAAAATTCAGCTTGACTTTGTTGTTGTGCAACGCGTCGTTGTTAAAGTCACGTTTTTTACTGTCAATTTTCTGATAGCTGCCGTCTACAATGTCAAAGTACTTTTTTATTTTCTGGGCATTCTTTTTGTGCGCAGTCAAAACATCTCCCAAATACTTTTCTACCACTTCGGGAGTGATTTCTGCCGCGGTTTTGGGTATAACAATTTTGTGTATACCCGCTTGCTCTCTTGTTACAACTGTGTTGTCCACGGGATCAAAGTCTGCCATTTCTCACCAAAAATAAAAAAGTGCGTATACAAAGCCGATTTCTCGACATTTGTGCTACGCACCAACAGATTTCCTGTTATTTAGTTTTTTTACTGCCTATTCTTCCGCATTTGTGTCTTTTGGACTTTTAAGCGAAAACTTTATATATCGTTGACAGGGTATGCACCATACCTTACTGTCCGCGTGACGAATATCAAAGTCCACTTCTGCGTCCGTTTTAAGATTTAGTTTTACCCCGCACAGCGGACATTTCACATCTTTCATACTGCTCTTCGCGAAATTGTTGTTACCGTCGCCCTCGTTTGCCTACGACCGCCTATAAATTTTTCTGCATACATTGCCACAGAATCGGGCGCGTCATCGAATGCGTTTTTCGTTATATATGAATATTGCTTTATATGCAACATAAACCTTCCCATTTGCGAGCTTGCCGCATATAAGCCGTTTTGCGGAAATACCACATTGTTTCGTATCGTAGCCTCTTCGTCGGCGATCTTATTGTCTTTCTGTTTTGTTGAATAGATCTCCGTGATATCACAATAGGTAATCCCGCGATCTGCCAACATTTTTTTTAACAACGTTGCCAACGACGTATCCGTATTCCGCTCAATATGCAATCGCGTTATGTGGTGCTGTTCTATCTTTGCCAAAATACTCGCGTGCGTTTCTTCCATAGGCTGCCGCAAATAAATGCAATCTTTCAAATAATGCAGCCCGTCCTCCCCAATCGCGCATATAGGCATCGCAATGTAGTTCGCACCCGTTCGCGCCGTATCAAGCATAGCCCAACAACCTTGCGTCCTTTTCTCCGGTATATACGAGTAAAAATGCAACTTTGCGTCCGTGAACGGTGTTCCTTCCGGGGGTTGCGGTCGCTGTTGATCCATTGCCATAAACGTCTCAAAGTCTCTATCCCTGTCTGCCCGCGCCTGTTCCGTGGAATATTTGTGCGGAAATGTGCTTTCGTCCGTCTCAAAGTCCAACTTCGGCACACTCACAAACACGCTCGCCTTTTCTGCGTTGACCGCAGTATATTTGAACTTTTTGCTCTCGACGGCGTCGTCCCCGCCGTATTTCCCTTTTAGGTGACACAGAATGTCGTACTGACTCCACGTTGTCCCGCTCGCAAACTGCACAAAGCTCCAATCTCCGTCTTTTCTTCTGTTCCAAGAGTCCTCATAAAGCTGTATGTCGTTCGCCTGCGCCGTAAAGTTGTGCTTGTCCTTCTCCTTCGTTATATCGTCCAAGAACATCATATCCCAACGAGTTCCCATTATGGGCGTCTCCTTGTTGATATACATAAACGATATTCCGACATCTTGCCCGTGTATCGTCAGCTGCGCAGGTTGACTGTTTCCGCCCGTCTGACACACATCGAACATCGCCGACTTTTGCCCCGCAAACTTCGCATAATACGGAAACACTTTCGCGTATCTTGGGTGACACATAAGGTCTATCAACCGCCGCGTGCCGTCCCTTACCATTGTCGGGTTGCCCGTGATTTTCAATATCCTGTAACCAGGCTTGTATCCGAACGCGAACCCAATCGTAACCGTGTCCGAATATGACTTTCCGTAGCCCGTAGGACATTGCTTCTCTATGAACTTCACCTTTGCGTCCAGCACCGCAGCATTCGCCCAATACCAATATCCCGCAAAGCAGTTCATATTGTACTTCCACACACAGTCCCTATCTGCCTTGTCCCACTCCATATAGAGCGCAAAATGCTTTAAGGACCTGAACGCCGCCAACGCGTAGTAGTTGTCGTATATCTCTTGTAGCCGCACCACAGTCGACTCGTCCCGCTCCCGCGCCTTGCCGACCGCCCGTATCTTCATCTCTATCGTCGGCAACACTTCCGATATCACGCGCCGCACCAGCGCCCGTATCTCCGCCTCGCTCTCCGCCGTCTGTTCAAGCGCCAGCCCCTCGTGTATCCGCACCCGTAACAACTCGTATAGCAATTTCCACGCCTGCAATAGGTCCTCCGTGTTCGCCAGCCCCCGCGCATTCCCCGCAAGCCGCCGTACCGTCTCAAATCCGACCCCTATCGCCTCGCTATACCCTGTCGTCCTCAGCTCTGCCACTTCTCCACCGCACTCCCCAGCTCCTTTGAGCTAAACCATTTTACTCATTTTTTCCGCATTGTCAATACTTTTTTCAAACTTTTTCTCGTATTTTTTTCCTCTTACCTTTTATTACTTTTATTTTATATATTATTATCGCGCGCAAATTTATATGGGGGTAACTCGGCGCCCGGGCGGGTTTTCAAAATACCCCCGGGGTACCCCTTGCATACAGACGCCCGGAGCACGCCGCAAGCCGTCAAACACAGTTGCACCCGGCACCCAACCGCCCCGCCGCTCACGCCGCCCACAGACCAAACAAACGGCTCTCACGCGTTGCCGCATTTGTAAAACGGTCGTTAAACAAACGCCGCGCGGGCGCGCGTCTCTTACTTGCGAAAAAAATATTCGAGCGAGTAACCCAATACAAACGATCGCAATATATTTAATCATCACTCCACCACAAACAATAAAAAGCTGGAACGGATAAAAAGAGGATACCGGCGGAAAAGTGAGAAGGATAAAAAAGAAAAAAGAGAAAAAAAGCTAAGAGAAGAAAAGCGGAATAAAAGAAGAGAACAACAAAAAAGAGATTAAAGAAAAAAATAATATATCCGATGTAAATATATCTTCTGTATATGGTTTATCACTTGTTTAATATGTATCCCATTTATTAAACTTTTTTCTTTTGTTTACTTTTAGGGGGATATAGTTTTTTTTCTTTTATACAATTTATTCCTATATTTAGCTTACTTCTTTTTACAGGAAATTAGAAAAAGCATTTAATATATTAAAAGTTGCCCACTCGGATATAATTGGCGCATTCGGTGGATCACTTTGGGCGGAATTCCGATACATACACCACGCCGAGCGCATCGGCCAAGCGCTGCAAGTCCTGTTGTGTATAGTGCTTTTTTGCTAAAAAATTGCTAAACCCTTGCGCGGTCATTCCGAGCCGGGCGGCAATGTCAACACCCTTTGCGCCCTGGTCGATCATCACTTTTTTTATAACATTTTTATCAATCATTTTTTTACCTCCTAACGGCAAAATATTTTACACTAATTTTTTGAATTTGTAAAGTGAATTTGTGTACTATTTTATCATTATTACCACAAAATACATTAAATTGCTTGAAAAATACATTAAAATAGTGTACAATATATACAGTTAAGATTGATCCCGCCGATGCGGGGCGCGGCTCGGCCGCAATTGAACATTGACAACACCCGGGCGGCATTTTCTAAAAGTCAAAAAAAACAGCAAGCAAAGACAAAAAGCGCATAGCGGGCGCGCTCCACAAGCCCCGCCCCATTAAAAAAAATTCGGAGGTACAAAAAATGAAAAAGCAACAACTATTACAGATCATCGAGGACGGCGGCGCAACACTCAATAAAAGCGGTGCGGCGGTAAACTTTGAAAACGGTTATCAAGTCAGTATAAAAGACTGTTACACAATCGAGATCAGAAACGCGCGCAAGATCCTAAAAGCAATAAACAAGCTTTTGCGCGGTATTGATGCGGGCGCCTTTGTTGGCGTTTGGATCGACGGCGGCAAGGCGTTTATAGACATTTCGCAGCATATCACCGGCAAGGCTTACGCGGTCGAGCTGGGACGGCGTAAGCGTCAAATATCTATTTACGATTGGCAGCGCGGGCGCTGTGTATATCTCTAAAAGGTCGAAACGCCGCAAGGCGTCACCGATACAAGGAGGCAAAAGACAATGAGATTCAGCAAATACTACCAACCCGCCCACCACGGCGGAGGACGGAAACCGAGCGCGGCAACTATCGAAAAAAGACAAGCGGCTGCACGATCTGAACAAGAACGCCAAGCGCGCGCCCTTGAACAGTTTGAAACCGCCAAAAACGGTTATTTCGACGGCTTCGAAATGGTCGACGCATTTCACCGCAAATATAGCAAGTGGGACGCTTTGGAAGTCTTGACGGCTGACGACTGCGCCGAGGCGGTCACAAGCACGGGCGCAAAGATTCACGCCGGCGGCGACGGTATGACCGTTTACGTTATGACCGAAACGGCAAGAAACGGCAACGAGCAAAAACGCGTGATATTTAATAGAAGCGTTTACATTTTTTGAGGGGGTAACAAGATGAAATACACACTTAAAGAGCTACAAGAGCGCAACACCGCATACGCGGACAAAATAACGCCGGCAATCGTTGAACACGTCAACCGGCTGATTGATGCCGTTGAACAGTCTCGGACGGACAAGCCGCAACCGCTTGACGAGGTGGACTATATCGGCGAGTACGGCGACCGAGCCGAACACTCCACCATTGACGGCGAGAGCTGGGAAGGAAACCCCTACCCGCTCACAATCTGCGAGCACTGCACGCCGGAGCCGGTCATAAAAGAGGGCGGACGCGTGACGGCCTACATCGGATGTGGCGGCAGTTTTTACCGCTACGACGCCGCCAAAATGCGCTACATCGGCAAAACGCCCAAAACTTGCAAGATATACGGAGGCGGGCATATTGAAGGATATTACCCGGTTTATTTTGACTGTACCGTATCAAAATTTGAATACAACGCCAAAAGCTAAACAGCCGAAAAGCCGGTAGACCTATCCGCCGCAACCGAAACAGCGACGGAAAACCACAAAAAATTTGACAGCACGGAAAAGACGGCAAAGGGCAAAAAACTATGGCATACGAAATTAACCACAACGAACAGTACAATAGCCAGGAAGTTACATTTGACGGAAAGCCCGCGCAAGAGGTGATCGACGCGCTCAAAAATTTGGGAATGCGTTGGCACTATCTCCGCCGGTGTTGGTATGGATACGCAACAGAAAGCGCAATCAAAAACGCCATACTTGCCACGAACGCCGGCAAAAGCGCCGAGGACGGGGCAACAGTCACAACGCCCGGATATTTGGGCGGGGGCGCATATTACGGCGCAAAGAGCAACAAACACCTTTACGGCGCCGAGCTATCTGCGGCAATCCGCGAGGAGCTGAAACGCTCCGGCATAAAGGGCGCAAGCGTAAGGGTTAAAACCTTTACGGGCGGGCAAGAAATCGGCATAACTGCGACATTTACCGCCGCCGACGTCGTACCCTTTGAACAGTACGCCGAGAACTACGAAATACGCCCAGGCGGTTGGATCTACTACAAGGACGACGAGGGCAAAGAGCAATGCATATGGCACGAACAATATTATGCAATGAACGGCGCCGAACAAAAAGAAATCCGCCGCAAGGCAGCCCGCTACGAGTGGGAAACATACACGCAAAGAGGGCAACAGCTAAATAACTACTATCTTGATGACTACAAGCAATTTACCACGGCATTTTTGGAAAAGTTGAAACGGATCCGCAAGATCGCGAACGCGTACAACTACGACGAATCGAACGGAATGGTCGACTACTTCGATACGGGATTTTACTTGTTTATGTCTACCAAGTTGGCGGCATAACTAACAGAACAGCCGGGCGGGGTAAACGCTCCGCCCGCACCGCCATCGAAAAATCGAAAGCGCAAGGCTCTACAAGGGTAAAGAATAAAGGAGAAAACAACAATGAACGAACGCAACGACAGGGAAAAAGTAATTGACGAGATATTCTGCGAATACTTCGGCATTACCTGGAACGAGATAAAAGGCAAGGGCGGCAGGGTTGCCCTTTGGACGGACAAAACCGTGAAAGGCAAACGACAGACACTTGTCACCGAATTTGACGGAACAAAACTGCTCCAAGCGGTCTATATCCACGACGGCACCATCCGCGCCAAGTACACCGAAATAGACGAATTACTCACAGCGGCACACGCCAG
>CANRNV010000025.1 GCA_947632125.1 uncultured Clostridia bacterium | reverse complement strand
ATTGCGGTTATCGCCATCCTCGCTGCGGTCCTTATCCCCACCTTCGTTACCGTAATTGCCAATGCCAATAAGTCGGCTGCTTTGCAAGAAGCCACCAACCTTAGGGACCAAATAACTTTCGTTTATGCCGAGCATGAGGGCTTTAACGCTTGGTGTGAAGATGTTTTCAACGCGGCAAAGACAGAGGGTGATGTAACCGTTAGCGGTGACACTGTAACGATTAAAACAAATGTAACCTTGCTCTTTGAAGGAATGAAAGGTTATGAAGAAACAAATAACGAAACACTCCCGTTGAATGAAATTATATCCAATGTTGAGGGTGATAAAATTGAAGTACATCGAGAGGGCACGGAAGGTAAATATACTTATTCTATCGTATATAAAGTCGGCAAATATACTGTAACTGTTGCTGCATCCAAAAAGCCCGATGTAAAATAAGCTTAAAACAAAAAACAACAATGAACCGTCCGAAACTTCGGGCGGTTTTTTTATATCCCCACCTCTTCGTTCTCACTCCTCTTCGTTTGCGAGCTTGCGAGCAAACAGCCAATCGGGGTTCCCACGAGATACTTGTACTCGTGGGGTGAGAATAGCGCCGCCTGCGACGAAGCCAAGGGGGGCCTTTCTTTACGGAAAGCTTCGCATAAAGCCCCTAAGTTAATACCTGTTAAATTGGGCAAATTTAGTTTTATTAACTATTAATAAATGAAAGGTTTATTATTTAGACTTTGCGTGACTGTTCGACATTAATTGTTATTGCTGCTACGCTTTGCTTTTCATAAGGCGTATCCCCTCAGTCACAGCACGCTATCGCTTAGCTGTGACGGCTCCCCTTGTTTGACAACAAAGGGCGCCTTTCTTAAATGTGTCGCTACGCTCCGATATAAATAAAGAGCGTACTTAACTTAACTACGCTCCATAAATAAAAGTAAAAATAACAGTTAGCGCCGATTAGACACGTAACGCCCAAATAACGAACCTCGCTTGCGATACTTGTACGCAAGCGAAGAGGAACAGGCAAGCATAAACGGCTCGCTTGCGAATTTATTCGCAAGCGAGCCGCAAAGCGCAGACTGCGACGATTTTGCGCTACTTTTTTTCAAAAAAGTAGCAAAAGTACGTTGCAAAATTACTTCGAATTAAACCAATTCGATAATTGCCATTTCGGCGGCGTCGCCTCTTCTTAACCCAAGTTTAATGATACGGGTATAGCCGCCGTAGTTATTGTTATTCTCCTTAGCCCTAAGGTCGTACTTAGGAGCGTACTCATTGAAGATCTTCTCGATGAGCGGATGTTTGATATTATGTGTCCTTGCCTTAAACGACTCGGGCGACTCCTTTTCCTTACGGAGTTCGGGGATATCGTAGAGCACACGCATAATAGCCCTGCGAGCCGCAAGCTTTTTGGGTCCGTCATTGACGAGCTCGACTTTCATTTCCTTGCCCTTGGCATCCAAACGAGTTTCGACCTTTTTAACGGTATCGAGATAGGTGTTGATAGCCTTGGTAAGGATTTTCTCGGTCATACGAGCGACTTCTTTTGCCCTATCGAAGGTAGTTTCTATACGTCCGTACCACAGCAATTGCGTTGTCTGATTGCGAAGAAGCGCCATTCTTTGGTCGGTAGGTTTAGCTAATTTTCTTTGTTCCATTGTAGTTCTCCTTAATCTTCATTGCTCTTTAAGCTTAAACCATAGCTATGCAGCTTGGCGATAACCTCGTCCAGCGACTTTCGACCGAGGTTGCGGACTTTGAGCATATCGTCCTCCGTCTTTTTGGTGAGATCCTCGACGGTATGGATATTGGCACGTTTGAGGCAGTTGTACGAGCGAACGGACAAATCCATGTCCTCGATATTCATTTCGAGAATTTGCGTCTTGGGATTGGTCTGCGATTCGATAAGAATGCCCATTTTGGAGATCGTTTCGCTGAGAGAAACGAAGATCCTGATATGGTCCTCGATCGCCTTTGCCGCAAGCGAGAGTACATCTCTTGCCGAAAGCGATCCGTCGGTTTTGACCTCGATAGTAAGCTTGTCATAGTCGATGCTTTGTCCCACACGAGTGGTGGTCACCGAATAAGAAGCCGCTTTGACGGGTGTAAAAATAGCGTCTATTGCAATGTATCCGATAGGTGCGGAGTCGGGCTTGTTGTTTTCGGCAACGACATAGCCCCTGCCCTGACCTACGAACAACTCCATATTGAGTTTTGCGCCCTCATCGAGCGTGCAAATATAAAGGTCGGGATTGAGAATCTCGATTTCGGGATCGGACTCGATATCGGCAGCCGTAACGATGCCGGGCTCGCTTTTTTCGATCCTGAGGCTCTTTTTTATCGTGCGATCCGAATAGGAAGCTTTGAGATTGAGCCCTTTGAGATTCAAAATAATGTCCGCAACATCCTCTTTGACACCTTTAATGGTACTGAACTCGTGACTTACGCCCTCGATCATAATACCGATAACGGCGGTGCCGGGCAAAGCCGACAAAAGAACACGTCTAAGAGCATTCCCCAAAGTTATACCGTACCCTCGCTCCAAAGGTTCGACGACAAACTTTCCTTCTTTGAAATCTGCGCTCTCCTCCAAAGTGATTTCCGGTCTTTCGATTTCCATCATTATAAATAATTCTCCTTTTTAGGTATGCTATGAATTACTTGGAATACAACTCGACTATAAGCTGTTCGTTGATGTTAAGGTCGATATCCTCTCTTTTGGGAAGCTCGATGATTTTGCCTACGAAAGTTTCGGTGTTAAATTCGAGCCACTTGGGCATAACGATCTTGGCGCCGCGAAGTTCCTTGAACATTGCGTTGTCCTGCTTGTTCTCCTTAACGGCGATAACGTCGCCTGCCTTGACGATAAAGCTGGGGATGTTGACCGTCCTGCCGTTTACCGTGATGTGTCCGTGGTTTACAATTTGACGGGATTGAGCCCTCGAAGAGCCTATGCCCATGCGATATATTACGTTGTCGAGCCTGCATTCCAAAAGCATGAGCATATTTTCGCCCGTGACGCCCTTGATGCGAGTAGCCCTATCGTAATAAGAGCGGAACTGCTTTTCGAGTAGTCCGTACGCCCTCTTTGCCTTTTGCTTTTCGCGAAGCTGAACGGCATACTCGGAGTTCTTCTTTCTTGCGGCTCCGTGCTGACCGGGTGCGACCGGTCTGCGTTCCATCGCGCACTTTTTGGTGGTGCAACGCTCGCCTTTAAGGAAAAGCTTTTGACCCTCTCTTCTACATTTTTTGCAATCTGCACATGTAATCCTTGCCATAAAACCAACCCTCCTTATACTCTACGACGTTTGGGCGCACGGCATCCGTTGTGAGGAACGGGCGATACGTCGGTAATGGACGTTACGGTAAGACCGGCTACTTCGAGAGCACGAATGGACGACTCTCTGCCGGAGCCCGGACCCTTTACGAAAACGTCGACGCTTTTAAGACCGTGCTCCTTGGCGGTAAGAGCCGCCTTTTCGCAAGCCTGCTGAGCGGCGAACGGCGTGGACTTACGCGAGCCCTTAAAGCCGAGCGCGCCTGCGCTGCACTGCGTGATGGCATTGCCCTGATCGTCGGTTACGGTGATGAGCGTATTGTTAAACGAGGATTGGATATGGACCTGACCCTTGTCGATGTTTTTGGTTATCTTTTTTCTTGTAGTAGTCTTTTTAACTGCCATGGTGCTGCCTCCTACTTATCCTTCTTGGACCTGCCGACCGTTCGCTTGGGACCCTTGCGAGTTCTTGCGTTCTGCTTGGTGCTTTGACCTCTTACGGGCAAGCCCTTTCGATGACGGACGCCTCGGTAGCAGCCTATTTCCATAAGCCTCTTGATATTGAGGGCGAGTTCTCGGTGCAAGTCACCCTCGGTTTTTACGTTATGTTCGATATAATTTCTCAGGGCGTTTACCTGATCTTCGGTAAGGTCCTTTATGCGGATATCGGGATCGACGCCCGTTTCCGCCAAAATCTTATTTGCCAAAGGTCTGCCGATGCCGAAAATATAGGTAAGACCTATTTCGACGCGCTTCTCTCTGGGCAAATCTATACCAGCAATTCGTGCCACGATTTTTCTCCTTGAACAAAAAAATTAAATATATTTTTTAACGCCACAATTTTCGCACGCCTGGAATGATGCGCACGAAATTCGTTGCGGGAATATTCTAAGACCTAACTTAGCCCTGTCTTTGCTTATGGTTGGGATATTTGGAACAAATGACCATGACCTTGCCGTGACGCTTGATCACTTTGCATTTATCGCACATGGGTTTTACGGAAGTTCTTACTTTCATAATTATTTCTCCTCATTAATTTTTGTTTCGGTATGTGATTCTGCCCTTTGTTATATCATAGGGTGACATTTCTATCTTTACGGTGTCGCCTTCGAGAATTTTGATGTAATGCATACGAATCTTGCCCGATATGGTGCAAGTCACAATGTGCCCATTGCTGAGTTTGACCTTAAACGTTGCGTTTCTGAGGCACTCTACAACCGTACCTTCGGCTTCGATATTATCTTCTCTTGGCATTTTGTTCCTCCGCTTTTACTTGCTCATATATTTCTCGGTCGTCGCCGAGCGTTGCCTTTTTGACAAAGGCGAGGTGCTTTCTGCGTTTCATCTTGGGGAGCGTCAATGGACGTGACTTGCCGTTGACGATCAGTACGAAGTCCTCGTTGATCTCGCTTGCCACGACGTACATTCTGCCCGTATCGTGTCCTTTAAGACTTACCGCCATATCTCCGACGGTCAAATTGACGTTGCACAATTTACCCATTTTGCAATTATACCACAAATTTCAACGCTTGTAAACCGAAATTATGCTTTTTTATTTACAAAGTCAAAATTTCGACACCATTCTCGGTAATTATTACCGTGTTTTCGTAATGCGCGCTTGGACTGCCGTCTCTTGTACGACACGTCCAGCCGTCGTCGTCGATGGTGATGCGATAGTCGCCGAAAGTTATCATCGGCTCGATCGCAAAGGCGTAACCGACCTTGATCGGGATACCCGTGCCCGCCTTTCCGTAGTTGGGAATGTTTGGGTCCTCGTGCAAGTGAGCGCCTATGCCGTGCCCGACCATATCCCTGACCACACCGTAACCGAAGCTTTCGGCGTAGGCTTGGATTGCGTGTGACACGTCGCCGAGCCGTCCGCCCGCTTTAAGGAATTTGAGCCCCTCGAAAAACGACTGCTTGGTTACGTCGATAAGCTTTTGCTTGTAAGGTTCCACCTTGCCGACGGCAAATGTCCTTGCCGCGTCGCCGTGAAAGCCGTTCTTCTTTGCGCCCACGTCGACGCTTACGATCTCGCCCTCTTTCAGGACCCTGAGCGAGGGGATACCGTGCACGACGACATCGTCTATCGAGATGCACGCAGCGGAAGGAAAGCCGTTGTAGTTCTTAAACGACGGGGTCGCTCCCTCCGACAGAATGACGTCCTCGATGATGGAGTCGAGTTCGAGCGTGGTGATGCCGGGGCGAATAAACTTTTCGACTTCGGACAGCGCTTTGCCGACGACCGCGCCCGCCAAACGCATATTTTCAAAATCCGTTTTACTCTTGACCGTTATCATAACACTCTCTTTATCTTCTCAAAGACCTCGTCTATCGAGCCGTTGCCGTCGATGTCGACAAGCTTGCCTTTCGCCCTGTAAAACTCGATGAGCGGCTTGGTGCTTTCCTCGTAGACAGCCAAACGATTGCGAACGGTCTGTTCGTTGTCGTCCGCCCTTGTGGAAAGCGGAGCGCCGCACTCGCACGTAAGCGCAGAGTGAAGCTTTTTGTTGTAGTTTTTGCCGCACGCGGTGCAGACAAGGCGATTGACGATCCGATCGACGACGGCTTCGAGGTCGACGTCGAGGTTGATCACGGCGTCTATGTCCGCTATGCTTTCGAGCATTTTCGCCTGCGGGATCGTCCTCGGAAATCCGTCGAGCAGATAGCTGTCCTTGCCCTCTATTTCGCCGACGAGCAGTTTGCCTACCACATCATCGGGCACAAGCTTGCCGCTCTCGATAAATTCAAGCGCAGCAAGCCCTATTGATGTTTTGTTTCGGATGTTCTTGCGTATGACCTCGCCCGTCGAAATATGGCTTAGACCATATTCCTTGGAAATGAGTTCGGCTTGAGTGCCTTTACCCGCACCCGGAGGTCCGAATAATACGATTTTCAAGATCCACCTGCCGAGATGATTTTATTTAAGGAACCCGCGCGTCCTCTTCATCATAAGCAAACCTTCGATTTGCTTATTGAGTTCGAGCGCAACCGAAACGACGATGAGTAGTCCTGTCGCCGTAAAGGCATTGATAAGGTTCATGTTGTTGATAATGCCTGCGTCGCCGAGCGCTTGGAAAATAACGGACGGAACGATGGCTATTACCATAAGGAACAGCGCTCCGAAAAAGGTAAGTCGCTTGGAAACCTTGTTGAGGTATTCGGCAGTCGGCTTGCCCGGGCGGATACCCTGTATGGAGCCGCCGTACTGTTGCAAGTTACGAGCGATCTCGTCGGGCTTGAACTGTATGGTCGTGTAGAAGAAGCTGAACGCCATTATGAGCACGCCGAGCAAGATGAAGTACAAGTAGCTGCCCGTGCCGAGCCATCTGGTCCACCAAGCGTAGAAGCCGGTACCCAACTTGTCTGCGGGGGTGAACATTCTCGCTATCATTTGCGGGAAAGTGAGCATTGCCGTCGAAAAGATGATGGGAAGCACGCCGTTTGCGTTGATCTTGATGGGAATGTTGCTCGACTGTCCGCCGTACTGCTTGCGTCCCTTTACCTGCTTTGCGTAGTTGACGACGATCTTACGCTCGGAAAGATCGATGAACACGATAAACAGGAAGATAAGTACAACGAGCACGAGGAAGATGATAAGTCCCCACATTGCCATCGTACCCGCATCGCCACCCTGAGCGATGGTTTCGAACGCGCTGACGATCGCAAGACCGGCAGTCGAAATGATACCTACGAAGATGATAAGGCTTATGCCGTTGCCCACGCCGAGTTCGGTTATTCTGTCGCCAAGCCACATTGTGAACATGGAGCCCGCCACGAGAATTGCAGCTACGATCACCGCCGTCCAAGTTGCGTTAAGGAAAGGAATGGCAGTGATGCCGCCGTCCACCTGAGCCCAGCTGACCGCGATGCCCGCAGCCTGTCCGATCGAAAGCAAAAGGGTCAAGCCTTTGGTTACGTTGCTTATTTTCTTGCGTCCGTCCTCGCCTTGACGCGACCAACGTTC
Source organism: uncultured Clostridia bacterium (assembly GCA_947632125.1). Lineage (GTDB taxonomy): Bacteria > Bacillota > Clostridia > Christensenellales > Pumilibacteraceae > CAG-552. Next base: position 15,951 of record CANRNV010000025.1, on the reverse strand, counting down.
GAGCGCGGGTATCGCGACGGTAAGCAGTTGGACGATAATCGACGCGTTGATGTACGGGGTAATGCCGAGAGCCAAGATCGCTCCGTTTTGAAGTGCGTTACCGCCGATTTGCGAAAGGAGCGAAAGAAGCGAATCTTCGCCGGAGATAAGCTGACCTGTCCCGATACCGGGGATAGGCAACCAGCAACCGAGCCTGTAAATAAACAGGAGTGCGATGGTGATAAGTATCTTTGTCCTTATCTCCTTATTTTTGAAAGCATTGACAAGGTTCCTGAACATTATAGCACCTCAACTTTGCCACCAATCTTTTCTATCTTCTCCTTAGCCGACGCCGTAAACTTTTTAGCTTTAACGGTAACTTTCTTGGTGAGCTCTCCGTTACCCAAAACTTTCAGTCCGTACTGTTCGATTTTCTTGATAAGTCCTCTTTCTTTAAGTACCTCTACCGTGACTTCGTCGCCGTCAACAAAGTTGTCCTCGATAAGTCCGATGTTGATGACGGTATACTCTTTCTTCCAGGCGTTGTCGAAACCTCGCTTGGGAAGCCTACGGGATAAGGGCATCTGACCGCCCTCGAAGCCGACCCTGACGCCGCCTCCGCTACGTGCCCATTGACCCTTATGACCTTTTGTAGAGGTTTTGCCGAGTCCCGAGCCGATTCCTCTGCCTATTCTCTTTTGAGATGTGCGGGAGCCGGGTGCGGGAGATAAAGTGTGCATTTTCATACTAAATTTCCTCCACCTTTACGAGATGTTTCACGACGTAAATCATGCCGCGAACCGCATCGTTGTCGGGGTGAACCACCGACGAACGAATTTTGCGCAGTCCGAGCGCCTCAACAGTCTTTTTCTGCTTATCGAGGCAGCCGTTTGTGCTTCTTATAAGAGTGATTTTTAATTGCTTTTCCATGATTTCACCGCCTTAACCGAGTATTTCTTCGACGGTCTTGCCTCGAAGAGCGGCGATCTTCTCGGGCGAGCGAAGCGCTTTAAGTCCCTCGAAAGTAGCCTTAACGGTGTTTATGGGATTGCGAGAGCCGTAGCTCTTTGTGGTGATGTTCTTTATTCCCGCAAGTTCGACTACCGCACGGACACTGCTGCCTGCGATAACGCCTCGACCTTCGGGAGCGGGCATAAGCATAACTACGCTCTTGCCGAACTTGCCTACCGTTTCGTGAGGAATGGTGCTTTCGCCGAGCGAAATCTTGACCATGTTGCGGCGAGCGATGCCCTCGGCTTTTTTGATAGCCTCGGGGACCTCGGCTGCCTTACCGGTACCGATACCCACGCTGCCCTTGCCGTCGCCGACAACCACGAGCGCAGCAAAACGCATATTTCTGCCGCCCTTGACAACCTTGGTTATACGATTTACGCCGACAAGTCTCGAAGTAATGCCGTCGTCTTGCTTAACAACTTCTTGTTCTCGTTCTCTCTTTGCCATAATGCCCTCCTAAAAATCAAGACCGGCTTCTCGTGCGCCGTCGGCGAGTGCCTTAACTCTACCCGTATACAGGTAGCCGCCTCTGTCGAAAACGACCTGTTTTACGCCTTTTTCGATAGCGCGCTTAGCCACAAGAGTACCTACTGTCTTTGCAGCCTCGACCTTGGTCATTCCGCTTACGTCGACCCCTTTTGCAATGGTCGAACCCGAGCAAATGGTGACGCCTTTTTCGTCGTCGATGACCTGCGCATAAATATGAGAAGTGCTGCGGTAAACACAAAGGCGGGGCATTTCGGCACTGCCTTTAAGGTGTGCCCTGATTCTTAGATGTCTTTTGGCTCTGACGCCGTTTTTATTAACCTTGTTTATCATAATGCTCTCCTATTATTTACCCTTCTTGCCCTCTTTCAATACGACAACTTCGTCGCTGTAACGAAGTCCGTACGAATGATACGGCTCGACAGGTCTCTTGGATTTGATCGTTGCAGCCGTTTGACCTACAAGTTCCTTGTCTACGCCCGAAACAACGATGGTGTTTTGGTCGGGGCAAGTGATGGTGATGCCCTGCGGAGCGATGTAGTCTACGGGATGACTGTAACCTATGTTCATGGTGAGTTTATTGCCGCTGACGGCAGCTTTCCAACCTACGCCGTTTACTATGAGCGTGCGGCTGAACGGGGTAACCACGCCCGTCACCATGTTGAATATAAGCTGACGATAAAGTCCGTGCTTGCTCTTGACCGATTTGTCCTCTCTCGACCTCTCGACGTGCACCTCGCCGCCCTCTACCTTGACGGTGATGTACCTATCCTGAATTTGGCGGGTGAGTGTGCCTTTGGGACCCTTGACGGTAACGACGTTATCCTTGTAATCGACGGTAACGCCTGCCGGGATCGTAACGGGTAATCTTCCTATTCTCGACATAACAACCTCCTACCAAATGTAAGCAAGCACTTCGCCGCCGATCTTGTCGGCACGAGCCTGCTTATCCGTCATAATGCCTTTGGAGGTGGAAATGATTGCAATTCCCAATCCATTGAGCACCTTGGGAAGATCCTCGTAGCCGCAATATACTCTAAGACCGGGCTTAGATATACGTTTGAGGCACGAGATGACCCTCTCGTTTTTAGCGCCGTACTTTAACGTTATTTTTATGTTTTTGTGTCCGTTGTCCTCGATTTCCTCGGCGGATGCGATATAGCCCTCGTTTACGAGAATATCGGCGATCGCCTTTTTCATCTTGGAGAGAGGAACGATAACGGTTTCATGTTTCGCCGTCAAAGCGTTTCTGATTCTTGTGAGCAAATCTGCTATCGGATCGTTTACTACCATGTCCGTACCTCCTTACCAACTCGACTTCTTGACGCCGGGAATTTCGCCCTTATACGCCAACTCTCTGAAACAAATTCTGCAAATTCCGTACTTGCGGAGCACAGCGTGAGGTCTGCCGCAAATCTTGCAACGGGTGTAAGCCCTTGTCGAGAACTTTGCCTTCTTTTGCTGTTTATTTATCATTGCTTTTTTAGCCATATTTCGATTCTCCTTTCCCTGTTAGTTCCTAAAAGGCATTCCCATTTTTACAAGGAGCGCTTTGGCTTCGTCGTCGGTCTTTGCGGTAGTTACCACGCAGACGTCGAAGCCTCTTACTTTTTCCACCTGCTCGTAGGAGATTTCGGGGAAGATGATCTGCTCCTTAACGCCTACGGCATAGTTGCCTCTGCCGTCAAAGGATTTGCCCGATATTCCTCGAAAGTCCCTGACACGCGGGAACGCTATCGAAACAAGCTTGTCGAAAAACTCATACATTTTGTTACCGCGTAGCGTCACCTTAATGCCGATGGACTGACCTTCCCTGAGCTTGAAGTTCGCAACCGACTTTTTCGCCTTGCAAAGGATCGCCTTTTGACCTGCGATCGCTTCAAGTTCGTTCATGGCAATTTGGATGCTCTTGGAGTTGTCCTTGATGTCGCCCAATCTCATATTGAGAATGATCTTTTCAAGCTTGGGTACTTCCATGACGTTTTTGTAGCCTCGCTCTTTGATAAGGGCGGGAACGATTTCCGTAACGTACCTGTTCTTTAATCTATTACGTTCAAGTTCTGCCATAACGACTCTCCTTAATTATCGGCATTGCCGGCGTCCGACTTGCGGGTGCGCTTAACTCTGCTTGTCTTTTCGGTTTTTGCGGTCTTTTCGGTTTTCTCGCCTCGGACCTTTTTATCCGACTTTTTGCTATCGGGCTTTTTGGAGTCGATATCGAAGCCGCATTTAAGGCACTTGCGATGATTTTTGCCGTCGATCTCGGCTACCGAAATACGCGTAGCCTTGCCGCACGAGGGGCACACGAGCATTACGTTGCTGATGTGGATATTGCCCTCGAGTTTGACTATGCTGCTCTGTTCCTGAGCCGAGCGAGCTTTCTTGTGGCGGGAGATCATATTGAGCCCCTCCACCTTGATAAGCTGCGTTTCGGGATCGACGACGATGACCTTACCCGACTGTCCTTTGTCGGATCCTGCGATAATCTTTACTGTATCGCCTTTTTTAATTCTTAAACTCATTTATAAGGTCCTCCTACATTACTTCGGGCGCCAAGGATATGATCTTCATATAGTCCTTGTCCCTGAGTTCCCTGGCGATAGGTCCGAATATACGGGTGCCCCTCGGCTGCTTTTGAGTGTCGATGATAACCGCCGCATTGTCGTCGAAGCGAATATGGCTGCCGTCGGGACGATTGACGCCCTTGTGGCTGCGAACGATTACCGCCCTTACTACGTCGCCCTTTTTGACTGTGCCGCCCGGAGTTGCACTCTTGACGGAGGCGATGATGACGTCGCCGATGTTACCGCAGCGACGGAAGGAGCCGCCGAGCACTCTTATACACATAATTTCCTTTGCGCCGCTGTTGTCGGCGACCTTCAAATATGTCTGTGGTTGTATCATGATGCTCTCTCTCCTTATTTGGCTTTCTCGACTATGCGGTTAAGTCGGAAGCATTTATCCTTGGACAAAGGTCTGGTTTCGACGATCTCGACGATATCACCGATACCTGCCTCGTTGTTTTCGTCGTGGACCTTAAACTTTGTCGTAGTATTTATCGTCTTTTTATACAGGGGGTGCTTGGTCTTGTCGCGAACGGCAACGACGATGGTCTTTTGCATCTTGTCGCTTACGACGATGCCCACCCTAACTTTACGATTGTTTCTTACTATATCCATAATACCCTCCGCATTAAGCCTTCTTCGCAAGTTCTCTCTCGCGAATGACGGTCTTTACTCTTGCAATGTCCCTTTTGCACTTTTTGATCTGCATGGGATTGGCAAGCTGACCGGTTGCATGGTTGAAGCGCAGATTGAATAACTCTTGTTTAAGTTCATTGAGCTTTGCATTAAGCTCGCTGTCCTGTAAATCACGGTAGGTCGATTTCATTATGCCTTAGCCTCCTCATTTTGGTCCGCATCGGCGCTTTTAAGTTCGTCCTTGCGAGCAAACTTACACCTTATGGGAAGTTTGTGCGACGCAAGTCGAAGCGCTTCTCTTGCCACGTCCTCGGGTACGCCCGCCATCTCAAAGAGCACTCTGCCCGGCTTAACGACGGCTACCCAAAATTCGGGAGCGCCCTTTCCGGAGCCCATTCGGGTTTCGGCAGGCTTCTTTGTAACGGGCTTATGCGGGAAAATATCTATCCAAACCTGACCGCCACGCTTGATGTATCTCGTCATGGCGATACGGGCAGCTTCTATTTGATTTGACTTGATCCAACCGGGGTCGAGCGCAACAAGACCGTAGTCGCCGTAAGCGATAACATTGCCCTTGTTTGCCTTGCCCTTCATTCTTCCGCGTTGAACGCGTCGTCTTTTAACTCTCTTTGGCAATAACATCAGTGTTGCCCTCCTTCTTTAAGCTGAGGAATGACCTCTCCCTTATAGATCCACACCTTGATACCGATCTTTCCGAAGGTGGTGTTTGCTTCCGCCTCGGCGTAGTCGATGTCCGCCCTGAGCGTTTGAAGAGGTATGGAGCCGTCATGATAGCTTTCGCTTCGTGCAATCTCCGCACCGTCGAGCCTACCCGACACCATGATCTTTACACCCTTTGCTCCGCTGCGCATAACTCTGCCCATGGCTTGCTTCATGCTGCGACGGAACGAGGCACGCTTTTCGAGCTGAGCGGCGATGCCCTCGGCTACAAGCTGAGCGTCCATATCGGGGCGTTTTACTTCCAAGATGTTGATGTGAATCACTCTTCCCTTGGCTACGACCTTGCCGAGTTCCTTTTTGAGCTGCTCTACGCCCGCACCCTTGACGCCGATGATCATGCCGGGCTTGGAGGTGAAGATATTGACGGTCACCTTGCCCTGCGCCCTTTCGATAGTCGTCTTGGAAATGCCGAAAGTGTAGTACTTTTTCTTTATATATTCCCTGATCTTGTAGTCCTCGACAAGATATTCGGAGAAGTTCTTTTTGTCGGCATACCACTGAGCGTCCCAACCTTTGATGACGCCCACTCTCAGCCCGTGGGGATTAACTTTTTGACCCATGATTATTTGCCCTCCTTTTCGGTGTCGAGAATTACCGTGATGTGGCTGGTGCGCTTTGCGATGCTGTGCGCCCTGCCCTTGCTGACGGGGTTCATTCTTTTAAGAATGGGTCCGCCGTCGGCGAAAATTTCGGCAACAAACAGGTCCGCCCTCGACAAGCCCTTTACCTCGGCATTGGCAACCGCCGACGAGATGAGCTTGTATACGACCTCGGCAGAGCCGTTGGGAATGGCTTTGAGCATTGCGAGCGCAACGTTTACCGACTTGCCGCGAATTTCGTTGATGACGATCCTGACCTTGCTCGGAGCGATGCGAACGTACTTAGCTACGGCATGAGGACGCATTTCCCTTTGGTTAAGGTTCCTCTCCTGCTTGATTTGAGTTCTGCTTTTATGTGTATTTTCCATTGCCGTTCTCCTTATTTGCCCTTGGTCGTCTTTTCGCCCGCATGACCCTTAAAGGTGCGAGTGGGCGCAAATTCGCCGAGCTTGTGACCTACCATTTCTTCGGTGCAATATACGGGCACGTGCTTGCGTCCGTCGTGGACGGCAATCGTCTGTCCGATGAATTCCGGGTAAATAGTAGAACTTCTCGACCAAGTTTTGATTACCTTTTTATCCGTTGTTTCCATTTGGGCGCAAACCCTTTTGAACAATCTTTCCTCTACGTAAGGACCTTTTTTCAAACTTCTACTCATAATTTACCTCGCTAATTTATGCGCTTAACAATAAACTTGTTGCTGTTTTTGTGCTTGTTCCTCGTCTTGTATCCGAGAGCGGGCTTGCCCCACGGAGTGACGGGACCGGGACGACCGATAGGCGATTTGCCCTCGCCGCCGCCGTGCGGGTGGTCGCAAGGATTCATTACGACGCCTCGGACGGTGGGCTTAATGCCCATGTGCCTTTTTCGTCCCGCCTTGCCGAGCGAAACAAGTTCGTGGTCGAGGTTTCCGACCTGACCTACCGTCGCCTTGCAAGTGAGAAGGATCATTCTCATCTCGCCGCTGGGCAGACGGAGCGTTGCGTACTTGCCCTCTTTCGCCATAAGCTGAGCGGCTGCACCCGCCGTCTTTACCATCTTGCCGCCGCAACCCGGTTGCATCTCGATGTTGTGCACGAGCGTACCTACGGGAATGGAAGCAAGCGGAAGAGCGTTGCCGGTTTTGATGTCGCAGTTCTCGCCCGAAATTACGGTGTCGCCCACTTGGAGCCCGAGCGGAGCGAGAATGTATCTCTTTTCACCGTCGGCATAGTGAAGCAGCGCGATGTACGAGGTACGATTGGGGTCGTACTCGATGGAGGCTACCTTTGCGGGCACGTTGTCCTTATCTCTCTTGAAGTCGATGATACGCAGCTTGCGACGATTTCCTCCGCCGATGTGGCGAACGGTTATTCTGCCGTTGCTGTTTCTGCCGCCTTTGCGATTAATACTTTTAAGAAGCGATTTTTCGGGGGTTTCGGTCGTGACCTCGCTGAAAGAGCTGACGGTCTTGAACCTTGTGCCCGGAGTGATCGGCTTAAATCTCTTTATACCCATGATGTCCTCCCATTAACCCAAGCTTTCAAAGAACTCGATGGCTTTACTCTCGGCTTTAAGCTGAACGTAAGCCTTCTTGATGTCGGGGGTGTAACCTTGGGTGCGTCCCTGACGTTTGAGCTTTCCTTTGATATTTACGGTATTTACCGAGGCGACCTTTACCTTAAAGATTTCCTCCACCGCTTTCTTGATGTCGGTCTTTGTAGCATTGACGTCCACCAAGAACACGTATTTCTTCATTCTGATGCCGGCGTAACTCTTTTCACTCGTTACGGGCTTTTTGATCACGTCGTAAGCGTTCATGCTTTGTACGCCTCCTCGATTTTTTTGATTGCGGGAACCGTCATAATGCATTTCGCATTTGCGACGAGCTCTTTTACATTGATTTGCTCGGCGGGCAACACGGTTACGTACGGGATATTGTTCATAGCCCTAACGAGCATTTCGTTGTTACCCTCGACAACGAGCAACACTCTCTTGTCGATGTTAAGCGCCTTTAATACCGCTGCGGCTTCCTTGGTCTTGCCGCCGATCTCTATCTTGTCGACAGCTATCATGTCGCCGTCGCTCAGTTTTGCGCTGAGTGCGCTTTTGAGCGCGGCTTTCCTTGCCTTAACGTTGACCTTTTGCGAAAAATCTCTCGGCTTGGGAGCGAATACCACGCCGCCCTTTACCCATTGGGGAGCCCTTATAGAGCCTTGACGTGCGTGACCCGTGTTCTTTTGTCGCCACGGCTTTTTGCCGCCGCCTCTTACTTCGGTTCGGGTAAGCGTACACTTGGTGCCCTGTCTGAGGTTATTTGCCTGAGCCACGACCACTTGATGGATAAGCCCCTCGTTGTAATCTGCCGCAAATACGCTTTCGTCCAATTCAAGTTCCGATATCTGAGCGCCCGATTGATTGTAAACTTTTATGCTTGGCATACCTTCCTCCTAACGCTTTACGGCTTCTACAACCGTAACAAGTCCGCCCTTGGGACCGGGGATCGCACCTTTTATCAAAAGAACATTGCGATCCGTATCTACTCTTAATATTTTAAGGTTCTTTATCGTGACCCTTTCGTGACCGTAATGACCCGCCATATGCAAGCCCTTGATGACCTTGCTCGGCGTGCTGTTGGCACCCGTGGAGCCGCGCTCCCTGTGTACGGGACCGGTACCGTGCGTCATTTTAAGACGATGTTGGTTCCACCTTTTGATGGCGCCCGTAAAGCCGTGACCCTTGGTAACTCCGATTACGTCCACGACGTCGCCGCTATTGAATATGTCGCACTTGATGACGTCACCCACGTTGTACTTGCCGCAGTCGTCGAACCTGAACTCTCTTATCACCCTCTTAAACGTGCCTTTGACGGTTTTGAACTGTCCCTTGACGGGATTATTGAGCTTTCGCTCCTCCACGTCGTCAAATCCGCATACCACGGCGTCGTGAGTGTCCTTGCCCTTTACCTTTTTGCCTATTACCACGAGCGGACCTGCCTCAACTACGGTTGCAGGCACCGCCAAGCCCGATTCGTCGAATATCTTTAACATACCGAGCTTTTTGCCCAAAATAGCTTTTTCCATGTCATTTATCCTCCGATGCCTTATAACTTGATTTGGATATCTACACCGGCGGGCAAGTCCAACTTCATCAACGAATCAACCGTCTTTGCCGATGGACTGTAAATATCGATCAATCTTTTATGAGTTCTTAGCTCAAACTGCTCGCGCGAATCCTTGTCCTTATGAACGGCTCGCAGAATGGTTATTACTTCCTTGTCCGTGGGGAGCGGAATGGGTCCGCTTACCTTGATACCTGTCTTTTTCGCCGTCTCCACGATGCGAGCGGCGCTTTTGTCGATCAGGTCGTGGTCATAAGCCTTAAGCTTAATTCTGATTTTTTGGCTTGCCATTTTTACCTCCATAGCAATAAACCTCGAACAACTCCGTCGTGTGTGTCAAACTCGCCCTTTATTAATGAGCCCGATAAGGCTCAAACGACGGCTTCGAGGTCCGCACGGCTTTTGCCGCACATAGTCCGCCTGAGTTCTCCGCCGCAATGCTAATTTTTACAGCGGTAACCTCCGACATCAACCCTAAGGCGAGGGCAGTGCATAGTGCACAGCTTATCCATTATATAACTTATGTCGAGCGTTGTCAACGATTTTTCGGTCGTTTTCGGAATTTTTTTATATTTTTTTGGAAAATGCGGCTTTTGCGCTCTCCAAACCCGAATTTATGCACCTATAACCCCAAAATATAGGGCGAATAGTACGGTAAAACGATTTACTTTTGGAATCAAAGGTGCTATAATCCTTATAATATTTTTTATAGGAGAAAGAATATGCGAAAGTTTTTCAAAGAGTTCAAAGAGTTTATCTCTCGCGGAAACGTCATGGACCTTGCCGTCGGCGTTATCATCGGCGGCGCATTCAGCGCTATCGTAACCGCGCTTACGAACAACATTTTGATGCCAATCATCAACTATGTCCTGCTCCTCCTTACGGGCGGAAAGGGACTGAGTGAGATCTACACATTCCTCGATAGACAATACACCGTCAACGAGGCGGGTGAGAAAATCGTGGACCTTGCCAACTCCGTCTATATAGATTGGGGCGCGTTCATTGCGGCTATCATCAACTTTATCCTCATCGCACTCGTGATCTTCCTGATCCTCAAGATGCTCATGAAGGCTAAGGGCATAGGCGCGGGCAAGTACACCAACCTCACCAAGGACGAGGTCAAAAAGTACCGCAAAGAGGGCAAGTCCAAGGAAGAGATCGCCGTTATAGACGAGAAGGTCGGCAAGGAAAAAGCCGAAGCGGACGCAAAAGCAGCAGCCGAAGCCGCCGCCAACTCCACCGAAGCCATCCTCAAAGACATTCGGGAACTGATCAAAAACAACAAATAACCAAGGCTCCCGGGAAACGGCGAAAGATCGCTCATCAAACTGCGGAGCTTAGGTCGTAATACACGCCCTTTCTCCGCATGAGCTCGTCGTGGCTGCCCCGCTCGACGATCCCGTCCTTGTCGATAACGACGATCTCGTCGGCGTTTTTGACGGTGGACAGCCTGTGCGCCACCACGAGCGTCGTTCTGCCCTTGCTCAGTTCGTTAAGCGAGTGTTGAATGGACAGTTCGGTGATATTGTCGAGTGCGCTCGTCGCCTCGTCGAGCACGAGAATGGGCGGATTTTTGAGGAACGCCCTCGCTATCGATATACGCTGCTTCTGCCCGCCCGAGAGCTTTACGCCTCTCTCGCCGACATAAGTGTCGTAGCCGTCGGGCAACGAGCAAATATACTCGTGGATCTTGGCTCGTTTTGCCGCCTCGACGATTTCCTCGTCGCTTGCGCCCCTTTTGCCGTACTCGATGTTTTCACGCACCGTGCCGCCGAAGAGAAAGACGTCCTGCGCTACAATGCCTACGTTGCGTCTGAGATCTTCGAGTTTCATATTTTTGATATCTATACCGTCTATCGTAATTTTGCCGCCCTCTATCTCGTAAAACCTCGGCAGCAAGTGACACAGCGTCGTCTTTCCGCCACCCGACGGACCGACGAGCGCAAGCGTCTTGCCTGCGGGGATACAGAGCGAAAGATCGCGAATGACGGTGTTTTTATTGTCCTTGCTTTTGTAGGAAAAGGTGACGTTCTCATAGCGAATGTCGCCTTTTAATTCGCCCACGGGCACGGGATCTATCGGGTCGCGTTCGCCCTCGACGTCCATAATCTCGGTAAAGCGGACAAAGCCCGTCATGCCGTTTTGGATCTGCTCGAAGATGTTGACGAGGGTGCGAATGGGATTGATCATCATGGTCACGTACAAGATGTAGCCCGTGAGTTCTCCCACGTTGATGAGGTTGTAGTAAAAGAACAGTCCGCCCGCCGTTATCGCCACAAGGTACAGTATGTCATTAAACAGCCCCAGCCCGCTGAAAAACACGCCCATCGCCTTGTACGCCGAAGAGCGGGCTTTCATAAATACGGCGTTGCTTTTACGGAATTTCTCCGTTTCGCTTGCCGAAGCGTTGTAAGCCTTGGCGACCCTGATACCGGATATCGAGGATTCCACTTCGGCATTGACTATCGCCATGCCCTCTCGGCTCTTGCGCGAGGCTATGCGCATATTCTTTCGGGTCTTAACGGCAAACAGCAGCATAAACGGCAAGATGATAAGCACGATGAGCGCAAGATACGGATTGACGGTTATGCACAGCATTATAAGCGCACCCAAAACCGTTATCACCGAAATGAACGTGTCCTCGGGTCCGTGGTGCGCAAGTTCGGACACGTCGAAAAGGTCGTTGGTTATCCTCGACATTATGGCTCCCGTCTTGTGCTCGTCGAAGAACGAGAACGGCAGCGTTTCGATATGCCGAAAGAAGTCCTCGCGCATATCGCCCTGTATCCTTACGCCCAGCACGTGCCCGTAGTATTGCACAATAAAGGTAAGCGCCGCCTTTACAAGATATATGCCGAGCAACGCCCCGCACCAAACGAGCATCAATGTCAAATTCTTGTCGGGAACGTACTCGTTTATTATCCGCTGCGCCGCGAACGGATAAAACAAGTTGCACAGCGCAATGGTAAACGAGCATATAAGGTCGACGATAAACAGCTTTTTGTGCGGCTTATAGTAAGAAAAAAATCGCTTTATCATAGTATATTTCCTTTTGAGCTCATTCTAACATACTTACGATTTTTTGTCAAATATTTTGAGTTTGCCTTTATATATAGTTGACATCCGATCGCTTTTGGATGTATAATTAATACGCTTAACATAAATTATCCAAAGGAGCAAAAACACAATGACCCCATTACAGATCATGGGACAACACTTTTGGGCGCTTATCCCCGCGCTCACGGCGATCGTGCTCGCCCTTATAACAAAGGAAGTTTACATATCGCTGTTTTTGGGCATTTTCGTCGGCGCGATGATAAACGCGGGCGGCAATCCCATCGAAGCTCTTAAAGTTCTGTTCGAAACTATGGCAAACGCAATGGGACCCGACACCGAAGTCACCGAAAGCGGTGACATAGCAGTGACGGGCGCGGGCAACGCGGGTATATTCATCTTTATATGCTTGCTCGGCATACTCGTCGCTCTTATGAGCAAGGCGGGCGGCGCCAAGGCGTTCGGACGCTGGGTACACACTCACATCAAGTCGAGGCGAGGCGCATTGCTCGCGACCACCGGGCTCGGCTGCATGATGTTTATGGACGACTACTTCAACCGCCTCACCGTCGGCTCGATAATGGCGCCCGTAAACGACCAATTCCGCATTTCGAGAGCGAAGTCGACTTTCATCGTGGGCAGCATATCCGTTTCGATATGTATCCTCGTGCCCGTATCGAGCTGGGCAAGTGCGATTTCGAGCAACATTGCCGAAGCGCACCTCGAAATCAGCGCGTTCAACACTTACGTTCAGACGATAGGCGCAAATTTCTACCCCATATTCCTGCTTTTGTTCCTCTTTGCGACCTCTATCCTCGGAATAAATATGTTCGGTATGCTCAAACACGAAAGAACGGCGATCGAAACGGGCGACCTTTTGTGCGGCTTGACCCCGTCACGCAGCGACGAGGAGATAGAGTCCAATCCGCGCGGCACGTTGTGGGATCTTATCCTGCCCATTGCCGTGCTCGTGGCAAGCTGCTGCGTATTTCTTCTCATCAAAAAGAACGGCGAGGCAATATTCGACACAAATACGGCTCTGTGCATGGGCGCGTGCATAGCCCTCATGTTCTGTCTGGTGCTGTACCTGCCCCGAAAGCTTATGACGCTCAAAGATTACACGGGCTGCTTCGGTACGGGCTTTAAGTCGATCGCCGACGTCATTTTGATCCTCGCGCTCGCTTGGACACTGACCGGCATTTGCCACTCGCTCAGCCTCAACGAATTTGTAGGCGCATTCGCCGAATGTTTGGGCAACTTCAAATCCTTGCTGCCCGCCATTTTCTTCCTTGCGGCTATGGGCTGTGCCTTTGCCACGGGAACAAGCTGGGGCACGTTCGGCATTATGGTGCCCATCGTTGCTCCCATGGGCATGGCGATCGGCTACGACCTCATGGTGCTTACTATTTCCGCCGTGCTTTCGGGCGCGGTGTTCGGAGATCAGGTTTCGCCCATATCCGACGCGACCATACTTTCCGCCGCCGCTTGCAGAAGCAACCACCTCGGCTACGTCAAGGCTCAACTTCCCAACGCCCTGCTCATTGCCGCAATTGCCTTTGTTTGCTTCCTCGTGTCAGGTCTTTCGGGTCGGATCTGGCTCGGCTGGATCGTCGGTATCGTGCTGTTTGCGGCTCTTATCACCACCGCATACTTCATTCAAAAGAAGAACGGCACTTTGGCGGGCGACCTTTACAAAAAAGCCATGGCGCAGGAGCAACCGGACATTCTGTCGGAAGAGAATTGATTTCTTAATTAACACCCATATCGGGCGGGAAAGTGCTTCCCGCCCTTTTTTGTTGGGTTTTTATTCCCGCTTGCAACTTATCGGCAAAAAATATTTTCCCCCACCCCCCTGAATTTTACTTGACAATATTTTATGCATACTGTATACTTTATGCATAAAATATGAGGGAGGTGGCTTTATTATGCAAGGAACGTTTTGGGCATTGGTGCCGACGATAGCGGCGGTTGTTATTTCGCTTCTTACCAAGGAGGTCTATTTGTCGCTGACCGTCGGGATAATTGTGGGCGCGCTTATTATCGCACGAAATCCGATCGAGGCGCTCGGCGTGGTTTTCGACACGATGTGTCAAAAAATCGGCGGAAGCGGGGACGGATTGGGCAACACGGGTATACTTATTTTCATCGTCGAGCTCGGGCTTATCGTTGCGCTTATGAACAGGTCGGGCGGGACGGAGGCAATAAGCTATCGCCTCGCCACCAAGATAAAGAGCGGCAAAGGTGCGCTTATAGCGACGGGTGGATTGGGCTGTATGATGTTTACGGACGACTACTTCAACCGCCTCGCGGTCGGAACGATCATGAAGCCGATAGCGGACAGGTTCGATATTCCACGCATAAAACTTGCACAGTACGTGTGCGGCATATCGGTTTGCGTGTGCATACTCGTGCCCATTTCGAGCTGGGCGAGTGCGATCACGGGCAACATCGGAGAAAGCATGGACGGGGCGTTTTCCGCATATTTAAGGACGTTGACATGCAATTTCTATCCCGTTTTGATGCTCGCCTTTCTCTTTATTTCGCCTCTCATCGGCGCAAAAAAGTCTGTCGGCGCGGCGACCGTCGCAATGGAAAAGCCGAAAGGAAAGTCGATCGACCTCGTCTTGCCCATAGTCGCGCTCGTCGGCTCGACCCTTTTGCTTATGACAAAGTTCGACTCGGAAACTGCGCTCGCAATGGGCGGTGCGATCGCTTTGATCACCTGCTTTTTGCTCTATCTGCCCCGCAAAGTGATGACGCTACGGGAGTTTACCGGCTGCTTCGGCGATGGGCTAAGGGCGACCGCCGAAGTGATAATGATACTCGTGCTCGCTTGGACGCTCACCGGCGTATGCGAAAAGCTCGACCTGAGTGCGTTTATTTCGAGCCTCACCGCTTCGATGGGCGATGCCAAGTCTTTCTTGCCCGCCATAATGTTTCTTGCCGCCATGGGCGCTTCGTTCGCTACGGGAACGGCTTGGGGCACGTTCGGAATGCTCGTCCCGCTCGCCGTGCCCATGTTCGAGCCACTCTCGACAATGCAGATCCTGACGATCTCAGCCGTGCTCTCGGGCGCGGTGTTCGGCAACCAAGCCTCGCCCATCTCGGACTCCGCCCTGCTCGCTTCGAGTATCTGCGAGTGCGACCACATAAAGTTCATTCACACGCAACTGCCCGCCCTGCTCGCCGTCGCCGCCGCCTCTATGCTCGGCTTTTTGGCGTCCGGTCTCAGCGGACATATCTGGGCAGGCTGGCTCGCCGCCATCCCCGCCCTCTGCATGTGTTATTGCTGCTTTTTTGTAAAAAAGTAGCGCAAAAAACTTTTATGGGCGGACGGAGGCTGCATTTCTCCCCTAACCCCACTTCGCTTGGGCGTGTGTTACTTTTTTGGAAAAAAGTAACCAAAAAACTTTTATGGGCGGACGGAGGCTGCATTTCTCCCCTAATCCCACTTCGCTTGGGGTTTGCTTTGGGCTTGGGAAATGGGAATTGCGTTAATTTATCTCTGTGAAGCAGCCATTAAAAAAAGGCGCCCTTTGGCTTTCGTCGCTATAATATTTTACTCACTTGCGTTACTTGTTAACGCAAGTGAAGAGGAGCAGACGGCAAGAAAGCCGCCCCGCTAATTTTATTCGACTTAGGGTTCAAATCGGAGCGAAGCGACACTTTTAAGAAAGGCCGCCCTTGGCTCGCCGCATATATATTGCGGCGCGCTAAGGGGAGTTAACTATTGGAAAGTCAAGCAAAAATGCGGGGGAACGAAAAAAATTTTAGGGCA
>CANRNV010000024.1 GCA_947632125.1 uncultured Clostridia bacterium | reverse complement strand
AAAGAGAACATCGTAAGAGAGAAGCTTAAATTGCTCGACGGCACGATATTCGGCGTGGTAAACGGCGACATTCCCGAACTTGCCCATGCCGAAAACGCTCATCCGTGCGGCAAAGAGGGCGAGGCGGTATACGACAACGTAAGTTGCTCGCTGCTCGGGACGGATTTCGACCTTGCGATTGGCGGAGAAAAGACGCATATTCACACTCGGCTCGTGGGTGAACATATTCCCGTCGCCATAACGATGTGCGCGCTTATGGCGTTTAGGCTCGGCGTTTCGCTTGACGACATTGCTTCGACTGCCGAAAAGTTGCCGTTTACCGAGCACAGATTGGAAGTGCTTAACAGCGGCGACATCATAATCCTCGACGACTCCTACAACAGCAATCCGTCGGGGGCGAAAAATGCGCTCGAACTGCTTTCTACGTTCGAGGGTACAAAAGTGATAATAACGCCCGGGTTTGTGGAACTCGGCACGGCTTCAAAGCAGTGTCACCGAGAACTCGGCGAGAAGATCGCTTCGGTCTGCGACTACGCCTTTATTATGGGCGGCGAGGCGGACGCCATCAAGGCGGGCATGGACGGCTTTGACAACGTCGAGGTGGTAAGCGGGCTGGACGAGGCGATGGATAGGCTTAAAGATATCGAACCGCCCATGGCGGTGCTGTTCGAGAACGACCTGCCCGACAACTACTAAACGGAGGATCTATGAACAGGTGTGCGCTTGTAACAGGCTCGTCGAGGGGGATAGGCAAGGCTACGGCTGTTGCCCTTGCCCAAAAGGGTTTTAACGTTGTCGTGAACTGCGTAAAAAACACGGATATGGGCAAGGCTGTGGCTGACGAACTTTGCGGCTACGGAGTGAGAGCGGGCTTCTTTTGCGCGGACGTAAGCGACGCCCAAGCGGTCGGAAAGCTTTACGAATACGCCCATAAAAACTTCGGCTTTGTCGACACGGTGGTTAACAACGCCGGCATAAGCAGATACGCGCTCTTTCAGGACGAGGACGAAAGTTCGTTCGACAAGGTAATGGGCGTCAATTTGCGCGGAGTGTTTAACGTGACCAAGGCGTTCCTCCCCGACATGATAAGCAACAAGTTTGGGCGAATAATCAATATTTCGTCCATGTGGGGGCTGTGCGGAGCCTCGTGCGAGGTTCTCTACTCGGCAAGCAAGGCGGCGGTCATCGGGCTCGGTAAGGCTCTTAGTAAGGAACTCGGTCCGTCGGGCATCACCGTCAACGCCGTAGCCCCCGGCGTCATTAAAACGGATATGCTTAATAGTGTCGGCGCCGATACGATAAGGGAACTCGTCGAAGCCACCCCCCTCGGCAGAGTAGGCATTCCGAGCGACGTCGCCTCGGTTGTAACTTTCCTCGCCTCGAAAGAGAGCGGCTTTGTTACGGGCGAAGTCATCAACTGTTCGGGCGGCTTTGTTATGTGACGCTCGGTCGCTTTTTTGTAAAAAAGCGACGCAAAAAACTCTACCCTCGGGTAATCATTCTCTTTTTTTTATTCCGAATTCTTTACGTTTTAATTGCGTTTGTCGACGATTTGATAAAGGCGGCGTACATCACTAAAAAATGCCGAGTGTACAATTGCTTCCACTCGATTTTTTTCAGACATATTGTAAATTCATTTATATTGGCTATACCGCTTAAAGGCTCGAACGCGACAAAAGTGACAAGTTTTTCGCGTCGCTATTCTGAAACGGCGACAAGCGACAAAAGGAAGAGCAAATAAAACGTAAAGAGGTTGGATTAGGAAAAAGCAAGATTACCCATCTTAAAGTTTTTTACGTCGCTATTCTGAAACGGCGACAAGCGACAAAAGGAAGAGTAATTAAAACGTAAAGAGGTTGGATTAAGAAAAAGCAAGATTACCCATCTTAAAGTTTTTTACGTTGCTATTCTGAATCGACGACAAGCGACAAAAGGAAGAGCAAATAAAACGTAAAGAGGTTGGATTAGGAAAAAGCAAGATTACCCATCTTAAAGTTTTTTGCGTTGCTTTTTTTCAAAAAAGCAACCTACAAATTGGTTTGAGCGAAGATATCGGCGAGCGCGTCTACGAGGCTGTCGATCTCGCCCTCGGTGATGGTGAAGGGCGGGGTAATTCGCAAGGTGTTGTAATCGGTTTGGTCGATGATAAAGCCGTTAAATTCCATTTGCCCTATGACCTTAGCCGCAAGGAGATTGGGCGTGAGTTCTATGCCGGCGATAAGCCCCTTGCCGCGAATATCGGCGACGAAATTGTGCTTATTGAGCTTACTCAACTTGTTTATCAAGTAGTTGCCCTTGGCGGCTATCTCTTCGAGCATACCAGAACGCAACCGCTCCACCAAGACGAGCGCGGCGACGCACGACAAACTCGAAATTCGATATGCACTGATCCGATCGGTGGGCGTAAGCGAAGAGGAGATCTCACCGCGAGAAAGCACGGCGGCGGCGGGAATACCCGCACCCATTCCGCGTGCGATCATGACGATGTCGGGCTGAATACCGTACTGCTCGAATGCGAACATCGTGCCCGTTCTGCCGAGTCCTATGCAGGTTTCGTCGTATACGATAAGCACGTCGCGCGACTTGCAAAGCGCGTAGGACGAGAGGATAAATTCGTAATTGCACATCTTGACGCCGCGTTCCACCTGAATGGGCGCGAAGATGACGGCGCAGACGTCGTCGCTCAAAGCGGCGCGGAACTCCTCGCCGTCCGGCTTTACCGTGCGGATATCGAAGCGGCGTTGATGCATCGTTTCGTATCTTGCACCCTTGGTGTCGGTAACGACCAAGAGGGTGCGGCGGGTGTCCTTGGCATCCTCGCAATACTTGCGGATCATGGTCGCGGCGATGCTTATGGTGTCGATTATACTGCTGCAAAAGCACGCCTTTGTAAACGCCGTGTCAGTACAAAGCGCTTGCGCAAGCAACGAATGAAGCTCGTTGTAGTAGAGGTTCGAGCAGCTGATAAGCTTGTCGGTCTGCTCCTTTATCGCCTCGTTGAGCATAATATTCTTGTAGCCGAGGCAGCTTTCGCCCAAGCCGGCTACGCAATCGAGATAGGCTCGGTCGTGCGTGTCGTATAAGTAGTTGCCTTCGCCGCGCTGTATGCAAAGGTTGTGGCGAGGGTAGGTTATGATCGAATATTTTTGGTCGATGTCCTTGATTTCAGCAAAATCCATATACAAGTATTATATGATATTTTTTGCAAATAAGCAACTTTTTGGAGCACGGCAAAGATGAAATTTTGTAAGATTATGACAAAACGTCCCATTTTGCCGACAGTTCGGTAAGCTTATCGGGCATGTCGGCGATGTCGCCCGTAACGTTGTCGGCGTTTATGCCGTAACTTATCGTTCCGTCGTACGGTAAAAGCGTCGCTTCGGCGCTTATTTTTATTATCGAATAAGCCGATTTAAGCAGCAGTTTCGTCAAAAGACCGTCCGTTCGTTCAAGCGTGAGTTCGGCTTTGTCGAGGCTGCCCTTGCCCGTCAGCTTTTTAAGGTCGAGGGCGAGCGAGAAAGCGTCGTCCGTCGCCTTAAAAGAAGTGAGCGCTTCGGCATAGCTTTTTTCCTCCGTGACAGACGAATTTGCCGAGTTTTCGATCGCGGTTTGAATGGCGTCGGATAGCGGCACGAGGAAGTAGATGTTGGAGGGCAAATCGGCTTTCAATTCCTCGAGCGTACACTTTTTGTACAGCGTATTTTTGTAAACGGCATCACTTAAAAGCGGCTTTTCGTACCGCTCGCTTTTGAGATATACGGTTTGGTCGCAGTAAAACAAGTAGCTGTCGGCTTTGGTCAAGGAGCCCAATACGTACGGCACGCCGATCTTGATGTAAACATAGGGCTTGTTGTTTTTATTGAATTTGACCGTGACGTCAAAGTTCAGCTGCTTGGTGAAGTTGATGATGTTCGGCACGCCGACGGACAGCGTTATCGAGCCGCTCATCGTATACTCGCCGAGGTTTATCGTGTTTATAAGACAGTCGAACAGTTCGTCGGCTCTATCGAGGTCGAAGCCGTTTCTTGCCCCTACCTCTATGTCGGTGAATGTGTCGGACACTTCCGTAAAGCTTTTTATGCCGATTGAATTAAGACCGGCGCTGCGAATACGGCTTTCGTCGCAGTTCACCTCGATGTCGACGGGAGCGTCACCCGCGAGCGAAAAGAGCAAACCGCTTTCGGTTTGGGAGAGGCGGATCTTGCTCATTATATCTATGATCATGTCTAAGCTTATTTCGGGATCGAGCAAAGCGTTTATTTTCTCGATAGCGGTAGCCCATTTTTTCAGAGCGTCGGACAGAATGAAGCAGCTTATCGGTTCGGACGATGCGGGTCGGAACTTTTCGAGCCCCTTTATGCCCAAGATGTCCACCGCCTTAAACGCGACCGAAAGCAGACTGTCCTTGCTTATTTTGAGCGGTAGCGACTTGTCGTTATAGACGTAGCAGGCATAGACGACGTCGTCGCTCAGCCTTGCCCGAATTGTGTGAGTTTCGGTTTCGGTCACGTTCAATTCGAGGGAAACGTCGAGCGAATTTGTCAGTTCCCTTATCGAAATAAAGCCGCTTATCGATGTCGGACCTTGGGTCAAAACATTGTCGAATTTAAGCGTGAACGCGTCCGAATTGCATAGGTTCTTTATTGGCGTGATAAGCCCCGAGAGCAAATCGTCGGGCGAACCGTGCTCCATCGCAAGCGGCTCGGCGGTCGACGGCGTTATGTCCATTGAAAAGCTCTTGCCGCTAAACTGGGCTCGGGCGAAAAACGCCGTTGCACTGTCGAAGTACGCATTAAAGGCGTAGTCGCCCATGGTCAGGCTCACTTCGAGGTCGCCGTTTTCTTGCACGGAGTAGTCGAGGTCGCTAATGTCGATCGGGTCGGAGCCGAAAAGTTCGCTCTTTATGCGCGTCAAGGTGTCGGCGCTTATTCGGATGCTGCCGAGTTTGTTGCTTATAAAGAGGTCGTCGCATAAAAACAGATTGAGGTCGCCCACCGAGATCGTCAACTCTTTCGACTGAAAATTCGGCATGATGTAAGCCGAAGTTTCGCTCTTGTCCGTAACGATATTCACGTCGAATACGGTGGGCGTGCTCATAAATTCCATGACGGAATAGGCGATCGGGTCGAGCGAAATAAAGCCGTCGGTGTCAAACGGCTCCACCGCCTCGCCGTCGCATATGTCCAAATCATACTTTTTGCTGCCATAGCCGATCGTAACGGTGACGGCAAATTCGTCGCCTATCGTCGCCGTCGCGTCTATGGTCATATCGGCAAATGTGCCGCTTAGGTCAAACCGCAGTGTCCCGTCGACGACGGCAAACGAACAGCCTTTCAGTAGGTCGACGATTTGGGAAAGGAACGATTTGTCCGAATTTGCGTCTAACGAGGGCAGAGTGAATAGGTTCGAAATCCCGCCGAGCGCGTCGAACGAAAGCTTGCCGTGTACCTTTTCGTTTTGCATATACAGGGCGTCGGTGACGGCAAACAATGTGTCGCCGACCTTGGCGTAGACGCTCTTGTTTGGATAAATCGAGAGGGAAATCGGCTTCTCGTTTAGAGTTAAGCTTAAATCAAAGCGGTCGCGCTCCAAAAAGGAGATAAGGTCGTCGATCTTGACGTACTCTTCCGTTTCGTCGAAAAGAGCCGCCTTGTCGGTGAGCGCCACTGTTTTGCCCGCAACCTCTATGTTGAGAGCGTCGTCCTTCCAAATCCTTATCGGCAAAGACGTGCTTTCCACCGTGACGGTGAAAAGCAGCTCCTCGTCCTTAACGTCGCTTAGAACGATCGAGTCAAGTAAAGGAATTATCTTTATTAGGTCAAGGTTAAGGTCGAAGACGTCGAGGTTTAAGTCCAAGAGTTTCGTTAGGTCGGGAAGGTCGAATTGCAACTTTTGCGTGCCTGTATCGAGTTTTATCACGCCGCCGTTGTAGCACAGCTTAAAGGGCGGCTTGTCCGCAATGATTTTTCCGTTTTTCTCGATCGTTATCAAGGCGTCCTCGTATTCGAACGAAACGTAGTCGTTTTTCGCAAGTCCCGCTATCGCCTCGACGAGCCCCGACAGTTCGTGCGCTCCGCTTGTGTCGGCTTCTGCTTTCTCTTCGGAGGGAGCGAGCGTGAGCTTTATGGCGCTGTCGTCATATGTGATGTCGGCTGAGATATGGCTTAGATTGAAATTCGCTATCGTGACGTCGGCGTTTACGGTGAGTTTGTCGAGCGAAAAGGCTATGTTAATTGTCACCGAGCCGTCGTCGTTTTCGATAGGCGAGCCTATCCCGCTTACGATCTTGCCTATCACCGAATTTTCGCTTTCACTTCCGCTTTCGCCGCTCCCGTCGCCTATACCGAACAGAACTTTGAGTTCTTCCGTTAAAGCGAGCAGTTCGGGCATTTCGGGCGGAACGGATATTTGCGAGGCGAGCGAGGACAAATCAAGACCCGCTTGATACAGCGAGAGCAGCCTTATTTTGGCTTTGTTCTTTCCGAGAATATAGACGAACTCGCCCTTAATCAATATGACCGTGTCGTTGCATTTTACGGATATGCTTCCGCTTTGGTCGAGATTTATCAGGATGTCGGTGCCGTTAAGCGTTGCCTTAAAGCCCGAAAGTTCGTTCGAAGTCAGATTGCTTAACGCCAAGGAAAGGTAGTCGAGGGAGTCGTATTCGACGTCCTCGCTCCCGTCCGAGGGAATGGACGCCTCGAAGATGCTCTTTTCGGCGATGGTGACGGGCGTGTTGACGGAAAAGTCCTCGGTGTAAGTGCATGTACACGTGATGCCCGCGAAGATGGCGAGTTTATATACCTCTTTGCCCGATATTCGCAAGAGGTTGTAATTTTCGTCTATTTCGATAGTGAGTTCGATACTTTGATAGCTTGGGTCGGACTTGGAGCCCGAGAGCGTGCGCACCTCGTTTTTTACGTATTTCGCGCTTTCGGTACTGAGCTCGAAGTAAAAGGCGTAGGCTCCGTCTATGGTGGGGGAAGTGGGCTTTGAGGATATAACCGTGCTTTCGTTTATTACGAACTTGCTTAGTTCGCCGGGCATTGCTCCGTACTTATAGTAGTACTCTTCGACCGAGAGTTCGACAATGTTCGAACTCCAGGTTGCCGTCATGTTTTCGCTGTCGATGGCGCCGCGCTTGCTGCGAGTGAATATCCGCCCGTTTTTGAAGTACTTTTGCTCGGCGACCGATTTTTTGTCCGAGTAGCTTACCGCTTGCGAAAACAGAGCCTCTCCGTCGAACTTGCGCACGTTCTTGATCTTTTGGTTGGTGGCGATCGCCGTTACCGTGCCCGTGTACTCGCTCTCCCACGAGGAGGAGCGGTTGAATTTGTACGCGGCAAAGGCGAGGTTACTTAGCGGCGAGTGTTTGTCGGGCGTGTCCGAGGTCGGCTCGGCTTCTTCGATAAGTTTTATCGACGAGTCGAGGACGCTGCCGCCCGTTGAGGCGGGTGAGCAACCGGGCAAAGTCAATGCGACGACGAGGAGCAAGGAAAGTATCAAAATTCGCTTCATTTTTTACCTCACACAGAGTTTCCTACATATATAGTATACCATTTTCGGAAGCAATCGTAAAACAAAAACGAACCGAAGCCCGAAAAGTTTGCGTTTAATCTTGTTATATTGATATTTTTTGCGACAAAGTAAATGATTTAAGGCAAAAATATACATTAAAATCGTCCGTAAAAGTACAAAACGAAGTTTACGAACAAAAAATGTTCGCTTTTGAATTTGGGCTTTTTATTTTCGGTTGCTTTTTTTGCCCAAGGGGTGGTATAATGGTATGGATATGATCGAAGTAGACGTAAAGGTAAAATACGACCGATGCGAAAAGCGGCTGACCGTCGCTTTTAATAAGGGAATAACGCTCCTCCTCGGCGAGGTCGGCTCGTTTAAGTCCACGCTGCTTAAAGTGATAGGCGGGGTGAAGATCATCGAGGACGGCGCGGTCGTCCTTGACGGGACGCACATCGAGGAGCTCACGCCCAAGGAGCGGGATATGATGCTGGTGAGCAAGGAAACGCTCCCGCCGGCAAAAAAGGTGGGCAAGGCGCTTATTGAGCCGCTCCTGTTGCGCGGCTACGGCAAAAAGGAGGCAAGGCGCATTGCAGACGAGGCGGCGGAGCGGTTCGGGCTGGACCCAAACGGCTTAGTGGCGTCCGAGAGGCGCAAGTTCTTCGAGGCGAGGATGTCGCTTCGAAGCACAAAGGTGACGATGTTCGACGAACCCTACCACTTTTTCGGCGAGGACGTAAGCGAGATGATAAGAAGCAGATTAAGCGACTACGTTATCGTGACTTCGTCGGACGGCGAGGACGCACGGAAGCTTGTCCCGAACGATCTTATCGTGATAAGAGAAGGCGACGTGCTTCAAAGCGGGACCTTTGACGAGGTAGTAAATGCGCCCATAAGCAAGTATGTCGATTTGCTCGTAAATATGTAAAACGTCCAAGCCGTTTATGCTCGGACGTTTTTGATTTACTTTTTCATAAATTGTTCGCAGGCGCAGAACTTTTTCTTTGCCTGATTTATCTTGGGCATGGGCGCGGTATCGGTGGGATACAAGCCGCGCTCGTTCATATAGAGGAAGGCGTCGTATTGGTCCTCGGCACATTCCGAAAGTTGGTTGTCGATAAGGCTCCTAAGCTTCGGGCACGAGGTTTCGCATAGAGCGGTGCCGTAAAGCTTGATGAGGGCTTTGTGCGAACCGAGCACGTCGGAGATGATCTCCTTGTCCGAAAGTTTGCAGTTGTCTTGGGCAAATTCGGTGGAAGTGCAGTTGCAGTTACGCTTGCCGCCGCTTGTCCTCGAAGTGAAGTCGGTGCACGACGTGGTGTTCTTTTTCTTGCTTTGAGCGGTATTAAGCTTGGTGTTTGCCATAAAAACGTTCCTCCTTTATTCAGGCGTTGCTATTAAGATAGCTCAGTAACGCCTCGAACCTGATTCGGTGATTGTTGGCGTACGTTCCCAGCTTTTCTTTAAGCGTGGGGTCTTGACATTCCGACACGTAGTTGCAGCACTTGCGATAGGCAAGGTTTTCGCTGTCGAGCAGTTCGGAAAGTTCTTGCAAATTCTTACTTGTCATAAATAAAACTACCTCCGTATTGCGAATTTAATTCACTAAGTGCAGTATTTGCAATGCACGAAAAATTATGCGAATATAAGTACGCGATTTTTTCGTTACCGCCGAAAAAGCGGTTGATTTTTGAAAAACAATATGTTACAATCTACTCGTATGAAAGAGATCACCGACATTTCGGCTCAAAAAAAGTCGGGCGAGCGATTGAACGTTTTTCTCGACGGAGCGTACGCCTTTTCCGTCGAGTACGAAACGGCGGTCAAATTGGGACTTAAAAAGGGAGCGTTGCTTTCACCTGCCGACGAGGAAAAGATCGCTCGGCTCGAGGGAGAGTCGGCGGCTTTCGACAAGGGGCTTAAATACGCCGTAAAAAAGGTAGTAAGCGAAAAGCAGATGAGGGCGTACCTATACAAGGCGGGCTATAACGACGAAGCCGTTTCCGCCGCCTTGACCAAGCTTAAAAAATACGGCTATATCGACGACGAAAAGTTCGTAAAGGCTTACATCGCGACCTACAAGGGGACGCTCGGCAAGATACGGCTCAAAATGGGTCTGTCGAGCGCGGGCATAAGCGACGAACTTATCGAAGAGGGGCTCGGCGAGGTCGATGACGAATTGTCGTGCGGGCATTGCCTCGACAAGTATATGCGAACTCACGACAAGATCGAAAGGCGCAAGTTGATTGCGTATTTGCAATACAGGGGTTTTGATTACGACGAAATTTATCGGGCGATCGAGGAGAGCGGATATGAATTTGATGAAGCTGATTGACGGAGTAAAGATAGGCAACGTCGACGACGGAAGTACGGGCGTAACCGCTGTTGTCTTTGACGGCGGTTGCGTTTGCGGCTGCGATGTGCGCGGCGGTGCTCCCGGCACGAGGGAAACCGCGCTACTAAGCAGCGACAAAGCCAACGAGCACGTCGATTGCATCATGCTGTGCGGAGGCTCGGCGTTTGGACTTGCCGCTTGCGAGGGGGCTATGCGTGCGTTGAGCGAAATGGGCAAGGGCGTTGAGGTAGCCGGTTTGACGGTGCCCATAGTGCCCGCCGCCGTCATCTTCGACTTAAAGGGGAAAATCGACTTTCCCACCGCCGACATGGGCTATAAGGCGGTGATGTGCGCCTCGGATACCGTTTCGAGCGGCAAGGTGGGCGCGGGCAAGGGCGCGACTGTCGGAAAGATCTTCGGCTACGAGCGCTGTTCTCCGTCCGGGCTGGGGCTTGCGAAAGTCGAGGCGGGCGGAGCCACGATAATCGCCGCAGTCGTCGTCAATGCGTTCGGCGACGTGGTAAGCGGCGGCAAGATAGTGGCGGGCGCGAGAGGCGAAAACGGCTTTGTTGATACCGCCAAGGTACTTATGTCTGCCGACCCCGCCATGAAATGGGCGAACACGACCATCGGGTGCATAATCACCGACGCGAAGCTGAGCAAGGTGCAGGCAAACAAACTCGCCTCGATAGGGCACAACGGGCTTGCCCGCACGATTTCGCCCGTGCACACCGAGTTCGACGGCGACACGCTGTTTTGCGCTTCGGTGGGGCAAAAAGAGGTGAGTATGCTCGTGCTCGAAGCGGCGTGCGTTTCGGCTGTCGAAGCGGCGATAATCGACGCGGTAAAGCTATGATAGGAGTGGACATAATCAAGATCGAGCGAATGGCAAAGGCGATATCGATTTGTCGCTTTGTCGAGCGCGTGTTTACCCCCTCGGAGCGGCAATACGCCGAAGCCAAGGCGAATGCGGCGCAGACCTATGCGGGGCTGTACGCGATAAAGGAAGCCGTCTTTAAGCTGAGCGGGCGCGGGATAACGGGCGCGTTTACCGACATCGAGGTGCTGCATGACGAGTACGGTGCGCCGACGGTGAAGCTTGGCGGCAAGGTGGGCGACATCATCAAATCGAAGGTGTACGTGTCGGTTTCGCACGACGGGGAGTACGCCGTCGCCGTCGCCTCGACCGAGAGCGTCGACTGTGCGCCCGTCTTGCCGGGCAAAGAGATTTGCGACGCGGACATGAAAATGCTTACTCGTCGCCGTTTCACTCACAAGGGCGACTACGGCAGGGTGTATGTCATCGGCGGAAGTTCGCTTTACGTGGGCGCGCCGCTCATCAGCGCCGAGGCTGCGGTCAGAGCGGGCGCGGGACTTACCACTCTGTGCGTGGGCGAAGAGTTCTTGCCCGCATACAGGGAGCGGGTCAAGGAGATCATGCTGCTCGGATTGAAAGGCTTCGACGAGGCGAATTTGAGCACGATCTGCGCCAAGGCGAACGTCATAGTTATCGGAATGGGTATGGAAAAGAGCGTTCTGCCCGACATTATTCGCTTTAT
The DNA here is from genome assembly GCA_947632125.1 of uncultured Clostridia bacterium. Lineage (GTDB taxonomy): Bacteria > Bacillota > Clostridia > Christensenellales > Pumilibacteraceae > CAG-552. Next base: position 12,334 of record CANRNV010000024.1, on the reverse strand, counting down.
ATTCGCTCGATTCGAGGGCGTGGTCGTGTGCGACGCCGAGGCGATAAATGCGCTATGCTCGCCGCTCATTTTTTCGGAGCGAAAGAGTAAACTTATACTCACCCCGCACATAGGAGAGTTCGAGCGGCTTGCCGCCTATGTCGGCGAGGACGACGCCGAGCAATTGGCTCTTAAAGTAAGAGCCGTTATCGCGAAAAAGAGCGCGTACACCGTCGTAACGGACGGGCTCGAAACGTACAAGATCACGTCGGGGTGTGCAGCCATGGCAAAGGGCGGCAGCGGCGACGCGCTTTCGGGCATAATAGGGGCTTATGCGTGCCGCGTCCCGCCTGTTTTTGCGGCTGCGCTCGGGTGCTACCACTTCGGCAAATGCGGCGAAAAGGCGGCGGCGGTCAAAGGCGAAAACGCCGTCATCGCCTCGGACATCATAAATTGCTTATAGGAGAATGACTACTTTTAGGAGAATGACTATGAATAAGCACGTAAGGAATATTCTTATCGGCGTCGGTGCGATCGCGGCTTGCCTTGTGCTTGCGATATGCGTCTATTTTATCTACTTGGCGGCAAGCTATTCGCGGATCGACGACAACTTGCCGTTGGCCGTTTCGGGCAATTCCGAAACAGGCGTCGAACTTAACAAGGAATACGTTATAGCTACGTTCAACATAGGCTTCGGCGCGTACGACAGCGAGTTTTCGTATTTTACGGATAAGAGCAAGATGAAGAGCGGCAAGACGTACAAGGGCGATCACGGCAAGGCGGTAAGTCGCGTGCAGGTAAGGAACAACGTCGACGGCATTGCCGGGGTGCTCGAAGTCAACGATTACGACTTTGTTTTGTTGCAGGAAGTGGACGAGGACGGCGACCGAAGCTATCACATCGACCAGCGCGCGATGATCGAGGACAGGTTGAATGGTATGGGGGCTTTATCCGATCCCGAATTCGGCTATAACGGCGTGTACGCCAAAAATGTCCATACGCCGTACATATACTTTCCGTTCGGCGACCCGTTCGGCAAAAACACTTCGGGTTTGCTTACACTGAGCAAGTACAAGATCGACTCGGCGGCTCGGCGAAAGCTCCCCGTTTCGGACGGGTTTTTGGATAGATTTTACCTCGACGCATGCTTTTCGGTGAGCCGAATGGCGGCGGGAGATAAGCAGCTTGTCATCGTCAATTTGCAGCTGTCCAAGGGCGGCGATATTCGGGCAAAGCAAATCGAGGCGGTGTATGATTTTATTTCCGCCGAGAGGGACAAAGGCAACTACGTCATTGTGGGCGGAAGCTTCAATTACGACATTTGCGGCTCGGACGGCAGCTTCCCGACCGACGAAGTCCGTCCCGATTGGGCGTCGGAACTGCCCGATCTTCCGTCCGGCTTCCTTGTAGCCGAGGCGAACAACAAGGACAAGGTCCCGACTTGTCGAAGTTCGGCAAGGGATTACGTCATGGGCAGAAACTACACGGGGATCGTTGACGGATTTATCATCAGCGACAACGTAACGATAAAGCAAGAGGAGATTAAGAAAACGTCGACGGAGATAAATGGGGAAACGCAGGCAAAAGGCGTATACAACCTCGATATGAACTTTACGTTCTCCGACCATAATGCGGTTCAGATGACGTTTGTTTTGGAGGAACAATGATAGGCATAATCTGTGCAATGAAGATCGAGGCGGACGGGATCGTCGCCGTTATGACAAATGTAACACGCGAAAAGTGCGTAGGCGTAGAATTTACCGTCGGCGACATAGGCAGGCAAAAGGCGGTGGTCGCGATAAGCGGTATAGGCAAAGTCAACGCCGCCGCCGTCACCGCGCTTATGGTGGGCAAGTTCGAGGCGGACAAGATAGTCAACGTCGGGGTGTGCGGCGGAACGTGCGGAACGGGCAAGCTGATAGCTGCGGACAGCGTCGTGCAGTACGACTTCGACACGACGGCGATCGGCGACGAGCTCGCCGTGCTCGACGGCTTCGACAGTCCGTACATAAAGTGCAGTATGGATACGTCCAAAGTGAAAGCCGATTATAGAGGGGTGATCGCCTCGGGAGATAGGTTCGTCGCGGGTGACGAAGTAAATCGGCTCGTCGAGCTTTTCGGAGCCATAGGCTTTGATATGGAGTCGGGAGCGGTCGCCCAGATCTGCTCTCGGTCGGGTGTGGAGTTCGCCGTTTTTCGAGTGGTAAGCGACGGCGGAGATCCCGTCGAGTACGAAAAGTTCAAGCGACTTGCCGCTCAAAAGGGCGTGGACGCCTTGCTTACGCTTTTGGGCGAACAACCATAGCGGTAAGAAGAAATAAAAGCAATCCGTCGGTTGCAATAAAAAATCGGGCGGATAAAAAATAAGTTATTCACAATTGAGATCGGCGATCAATATAACGTTTTAATGGGAGATACTGCGATGAAAAAGAAGAGATACATATCATTTATCGTTACGATGGCTGTTTGCCTTGCTTTAAGCGCGGCGTTTTTTATCGGCAACGAGATCGTGCGTGCCGCAAACACAAAGAGCGGACCCGTTACGGTAAGCGTACTAAGCGACAATTCGGAGAGGCTTATTAACGGCTATTTGGATAGATACGGCGTGCCCACCTCCGAATTTACCTACGAAACGAGCGGCGGCGAGGCGGACGATGCGCGACTGAGAAACGCTTTTGACCGAGATTTTTATACCTCGTGGCATACGGAGCAGATAGAGGGTCAAAAGGTGGTAAGCGTCACCGTCACCTTTAAGGAACTTCTTAACATCGAAGGCTTTGTTTATCAAGCCGAGCGCGGCGCACGCGGATACTTTGCCGACCTTAAAGTGTCGTACACCGACATTTCGGGCGACGTGTTCAAAGAACTCGGCACGGTGACGAGCGTATCGACGTCCAACATCGTATACGTGGATTTCGGCTCGACGATCAAGGTGGATGCGATAAAACTCGAATGGCTCAAAGCGCAAAGCAACGTGGCTGCGGCAAACGAAATCGTGTTCTTACAGCCCAAAAGCGATGACGTGGAAAAGGTAACCGGGCTTTTTGCCGACTACGCAATGTTCGAGTTGAATAAAAATGTTGATAAGCAGTATATAAGTTCGTTGCGTAACAATAAAAACATAAGGGAATATGCCTCCTATCTTACCGTGCTCGAGCCGCTTATGATGCGTGCGGAGCAGATCTTGGACGGCAACATAGCGCCCGATCCGAGGCGGGAGATGAGCACGGACCCCAAAGCGGACAATGTCATCACTCGCCATGGCAACATAGCGTCCTATGCGAGGAGCACGTTGAAGATGGCTACGTTCGGGACCAACAGGCAGCCCACGGGCATATCGGCGTCGTACGGCGACGTGCTCAACGTGTACGTTACGGGCGACGAGGGCGACCCGCTTCCCACCCTCATGGTGACGCAGCATTGGGGAAGCTACAACAAGTGGATAAGCGGCGAGTACAAGCTGCGCCTCGGCAAAAACACCATAAGGGTCCCGTACCTAAACCAAGCAAACTTCACCACCAACACCGGCGAGCCGCTTCCCGCCGGCGGTCCCGTCTATCTCGTCAATCCGTATTTGCCCAAAGAGGAGGGCGAGGGCAAGGACAGGCAATCGACAAACGTAAAGGTGTACATAGACGGCGGAACGCCTTTCCCGATCTTCCGTAAGGGCGGCGACGAAGAGGCATTTATGAGTTTCCTCAAAGAGTATTCGGCGTCGGTGGAGGACGACAGAATTATCAACGAAGAAACCAAGTCCTTTAAGGTCGTCGACGTTGTCGAAGTCGTCAGCGACCATATATTCGTCACGGTGCAGGCGACCAAAGCCAACATAGTGTACAACGAAAACGGCTTCCGTCCGCAAAAGGCTACGGAAAATTGGGACGACTATGTGCGCAAACTGCTCATGTTCGACGGCATCGTCTTTAACGATGGCGAATCGGACGCCGAGTTTAAGGCAAAACTTGACGATGTGGGAGCGGTCTACGATCCGCGCAACGAGTGGATAAACTGCAACATTCGCCTTGCTCAGCCGTACGGAGCCGCCTACGCCGGTGGCGAACACGTGGGTATTCAAGTGGGCTGGGACGAAGCGGCTCTTACGGGCGGACCCAATTACGGCTGGGGCTACTCGCACGAACTCGGGCATATGATGGATATTCCCGAGCGATTGGTGGGCGAGTGCAGCAACAACATGGTTTCCAAGTTCAACGAAACGGTGCTTGAAAAGGCAGCTACGCGCGGAGATTTCGCGCAGACGACCGCCGCGCTTGCGCCCGACGACCATATGGCTTCCTATTGGAACACAAACCGAGGAAACTTTATCTTTTGGTGGCTCATCGAAAGTTACTATCCGGGATATTGGGCTAGGCTCGAAAACCTCTATCGCTACTTCGATATTTACGGCAACTTCTCGGTCGAAGAGAAAAAGCTCGGTACGATGAACGCTACCGAGAAGCAGGTATACCTGTCCTCGCTTGTCACTCATATCGATATGTCCTACTATTTCGAAAGGTGGGGATACAATTTGTCGGTGTCCGACTACGTTTTTAAGGCGGACGGACCCAACACTTCCGAAGCATTTAAGCTTGCCATGAAAAAAGCCAAAGAAAAGGGCGATATCGATAAGAACGGGCAAAAGCCCAAACTATGGTACCTCGACGCCGCCGAGTGGCACAATCGCTATCCCGACATCGAGGGCAGCAAACTTTACGATAAGACAACTGTTAAGCCCGAAATAAAGTCGATCGTAAAGAGCGCGAACGGCTACAACCTTATCATCAACAGCAGCGGCTACGACAGCAAAGCACATCTCGGCTTCGAGATCTTGCAAAAGTTCGGCAGCGAGTGGAAAGTGGTGGGCTTTACTTACGAGCGAATGTTCCTCGATTCCACCGAGTACGCGGAGAATTACGCGCCCACGTACAAGGTGATTGCGTACGATAGGGCGTTGCAAACGTCGAACGAAAGCGACGAAAAGACATTTGTCCCGTCCAAGTCGGAGGACAGGGCGTGCAAAATAGGGAGCACCTATTACGGGTCGTTGCACGAGGCGGTTGCCGCAGCGCGCAGCGGCGACACCATAGTCGTGCTTAAATCGCTCTACGAAACGGGCATTGTGATAGACAAGGAACTTACCGTCACTACGGAGAGCGAAAATAACGTCATATATAAGAGCGGTCCCGAGCCCATATTTACGATCGTAAACGATGAGGGCAAAAAGGGCAAGCTTACTTTGAAAGGTACCGCGTCCGCTCGGCTGACTTTCGACGGATACGGCATAGAGTCAAGCGGCTCGCTTATTTACAGCAAAAACGGCGAGTTGACTATGGAGCATTGCGTGCTTAAAAACAACCTCGTCAAGTGGAGCAACACCTCCTCGGGCGGCGCTCTGAAAATAGAGGGCGGCGGAACCTTTAATTATTGCGAGTTCAGCGGAAACTCGGCTCGGTTGGGCGGCGCCGTTTACATCGAGAACAGGGGCGGAACATCTGCCGTCTTTAATAATTGCACCTTTAAGGACAATAAGGCGTACGAGGGCGCGGGCGTATACAACACCTGCACCGCTCGGTTTACAAGCTGCAATTTCCAAAGCAACAGCGCCGAGTCGGTCGGCGGCGCGATCGCCAACCTTTCGGGCGGTGTGATCGAAATCGCCGCTTCGACCTTTACGGGCAATTCGGCTCGGCTGGGCGGAGCGATGTATCTCGACGGCAAGACCACCGTAAGGGGCGGCGAGATCAAAAACAATACCGCTACCGAGGACGGCGGTGCGATATTCTTCCGCACTACGGTCAAAGTTCGAGCCTTGACAGTGGAGAAAAGCGGCGACACTCTTACGGAAATAACGAACAACACTTGCGTAAGCGGCTCGTGTACATATCTCGGCGGCGAGGTTTTGGGCTTTGAAGCAAATGTAAGATACAACAATTCCAAATATGCGTTTTGTGTTGCCGGCTCGGTAAAGGTGACGGGCGGAAAATTCAAGGGGGATCTGTTCAAGGCGGAAAACGCCGAGTTGACCTTGGAAAAGCTGCCCGAGCTCGAGGGCAATATGTATATTTATACCGACGCCGTGGACCCCAACTGTCCCGTTTTGGTCGCCTCGCAGGATATCGGCGACGAGTTTTTGAGCAAGCTGCAAGTTCGCGAAGGGCAGGTCGTAAGAAGCGACAATAAGCGCGAGGTAAGGGTAAAGATGAATACCCATATGGTCGCCTTTAAGTACGGCGATAAGGTGGAACAGCGTCACGTTCTGCCCGGTCAAACGATCGTGTTGGAGGCTTTCGGCGGCGATACTTCGCAAAAGACATACGTTTCCAAGTGGAAGTCGGGCGGCGTTACGTACAATATCGGCGACAGCGTAGTCGTAAATGGCGACATGACGTTTGTGGGCGAGATAGCCGACAAATACAAGATAGAGTTCAAAATAAACGAAGAGGCTGGGGCGAAATTCGGCTCGATCGTATACGCCATGCCGAGGGAGAAATATTCGCTGCCCAAAATAGAGGTGGACGGATACGTGCTTAACGGCTGGGATTTTAACGGCAAGTTGTATCAGCCGTATTTGACGCTGAGCGCGACGCAAAACAGGACATATGTCGCCAAGCTTGCGCTCAAATTCGAAGTACAATTCTATGTTCGCAAACTCGGCTCGGTAGGTAACGGCGATATGCTCATGTTTGCGAGCCGCCACTACGGCTACGGCTCTAAGATAAATTACGAGGTCTACGAGGACGACGAATACGAATACATTCCGTACAACGGCTTTGTCCAAGGCTATCAAATTTTGTATGCCGACGGAACGCTTTCGGACGAGTTGATCGATTTCAGCACCTATACCGTAACTTCCGACTTAAAGCTTGTGGCAAAGGTCATCGAAAATTCGAGCATCGTCATTTACAGCGTGTTCGAAAAGAGCCCGACGGGTGGAAATGATAAGTTCTATGACGAAAACAATCCCACGGTTACCGAATATGCCGAGATGGGCAGCAAGTACAAGGTGGAACTTCAAGCGGTGCCCGCCGGCTATCATATCGCTTCTATGAACCTCGACGGCGTGGAGTACGGCAAAGACGAACTCGACGGGCTGGAATTCGAGCTGGATATGCCGTACTACCTCGTAAACATCTATATCGAAAAGAACATCTACAACGTAAAGTACAGTTACAACAACACCTATTTCAAGACCGAAACCAAACGCTACGGCGACAAGTTGGTCTTTGAAGATCCCACCGATACGCTGCTTAAAGAAGCGTTCAAAAAGCGTCCCGAAATAACGAACTACCACTTTACCAACTACGAACTTATTACAAGCGCCTCGCTCATCGACGGCGGCAGCGCGTCGGCTATCAACATCAGATTGAACGACGAGATGGTAATATCCGACGATATCGAAATCAACATCGTCGTCTATATCGAGGGGCAGGAGGTCGCTCCGCCCAAGATCGACGACGGCGACAACGTCGTTTCCGAGTGGAGGACCGAGTATTCGCAGCAGGCTAAGAGTGCGGCGTCCGCGCTCATATCCGAGATAAGCGCGCAGTCGTTTGCGTTGACGCAAAGTCAGCAAGAGGATTATGTGGACAGGATAAACGTCGAACTCGACGCCGTCATCGCGGAGATCGACAAGCGCGTTACCGAAAACGAGATGAGCGGGCTTGTAAGCGACTTTACCGATAAACTCGGAAAGATAAGGGCGGAAGCTACCCTGTGGGCGCAAAAGAACGCGGCGGTCGGCAAAATCGAGCGTATACGTGATGACGGGCTTAAAGCGTTTGAAGGAAATTCGAGCGAGAATATTCAAAACGTAAAGGCGCAGATCGTTTCCCTCGCCGAAAGCGCCATATCGAGCATCAATTCGGCGGTAAGCTCGGAATCGTTCGAGCGAACGGTCGCCGACGTCGAAAGCAAGATCACGGCATTGATCGCCGATAACGACCCGATCTTCAAGCAAAAAAATCAGGCGATAAGCGCAATGCAGACTATGGCGTCGACGCTTAGGAGCAACGTAAACGCCTTAAAGTACCTTACGAGCGAGCGAAAGAACGGCATCATTTCCCAAGCGGACAATGAACTTGGTAAGGCTGTCGAAAAGGTCAACGCCGTTATTGTCGAAAGCGGCTCGGAGGGTGAGGTCCGAAAAGCCGAGCAAATCATAAGCGGCGTACAAAGCGACTATCAAGCCAAGGTAAACGAACTTTCTCTTGCCGCGACAAACGAAAACAAGATAAAGTCCGACGCCATCGACGCTCTCGGGTCGGCGGCAAAAAAATCGACCGATAAGGCGGACACCGTTTTGTCCGAGGGCAAAGCCGAGGTGGAACTCGACGGGCTCATTCGCAACAATATCGAAACGAACGGACGCATAGAGGAGATCGTCACGCCCAGAAAGGCGGAAATTGCCGCGCTGCTGTCGTCGGCGTCGTCGAAGATAGCGGCTACGACGGAAAACGCCTCGTTAAGCAGCACGGTTTTCGGCATTGCAAGCGAGGTGTCCGCGCAGATGGAGAGCATTGCTTCGTCTGCCTCCGAGGAGGTGAGGTCGCTTATCCTTGCCGCCGAAAAAGCGGCTCGTGAGGACGCGGTGGACTACGAGGCGACACCTCTTGTCACCGAGGCTCAAAAGTACATCGAGGCTCTTTCCCTTACGGATAAGACCGATTTCTTCGAGATGGTCTTGGACGCAAAAAACAAAGCCGAGATCTCCATACTCGCCGCGGAACGTCGAGGACAGATCGACGACGCTCTTTCGGCTCTGAGATCCGAACTCGACGAAGCCAAGTCCGAAGCGGTGCTCGAAAGCGTCAAGCAGGCGGCAAAACAGCAGGTTTCCTCGTCGGTCGAGGCGGGTAAAGGCGAAATCGACAGGCTCGTATATCTCGACGAAACGAGTAAGAGCGGCTTTAAGTCACGAGTGGACGAGGCAAAGGACGCAGCGATCGAGGCTATCGAGGACGCGTCGGACGTTAGCGGTGCGAAAAACGCCGTAAGTCTATTCGAGGTGTCGCTCGCAAAAATAAAGGACGAGGCATGCGGAGCCGACAATGAGGCTATGCAGCAGCTGTCGCTTGCCGAAGTAAAGCAAAAGGCGAGCCGCGACATTGCGTCGTCGTTGCCGCAAACGAAAGACGGGATAAATTCGTTCGGGTTCCTCACGCAAGACGAAAAGGACGCTTTTTGCTCGGAGTGCGAGCAAAAAGCCGACGAAACGACTCGAGCGATAGAGCAAGCCGACACCGCAAACGACGTAACGTCATTGACGGAAGAATATCGCAGCTTTATCAAGGATAAGGAAAGCTTAGCTTTGGCGCGTAACGCCGAAAGCGAAGGGAAAGCAAAAAAGTCGGCAGCCGATGAGATAATCGGCAAGTCGAGCGAGGGTGTGGCGGCTTTGAATGCGCTTGCCTTTCTCGACGAAACGAGTAGGAACGGCTTCAAAACTCGGATGGAAAACGCAAAGGAAGAGGCTCTCGGAAAGGTCGAAAACGCTTTGGACACCGACGACATTCGTAACTGTATAAGCGATTTCGAGGCGGCGTTGCGGGCGATTGCGGACGAGGCGGAGGCGGCAAACGACGAAGCGGTTATGGAAAGCGAGCTTGATGACATAAAGCAAATTACCATTGCAAACGCCGATACGCTCAGTGACGAGTTGAAGGACGTGATAATCAAGTGCGAATTTCTCTCGCCCGAGGAAAAGGAAGCGTTCTCCGCCGAGATCAACGAGGCAAATATCGACGTACAGTCGCAAATCCGCGACGCGGACGACAAGACGGAGATAAAGGATATCTATTCCGCTTTCGCTCGAAACCTCGAAAAATCGAAAAGCGAGGTGCTTAGCAGCGACGCAAGCGGTCGAAGCAATACGATAGAGCAAGTCGTGGCTCAAATCGAAGCCGAGGTGAGCAAGGCAAAGCAAGCGGTCGACGATGCCGGCTTTGTTTCGGACGACGATAAGAGCGGCTTTAAGGCGACTTTGGACGGCGCAAAGGTCAACGCCGACGAGAAGCTGGCTAGCGCCTATACCATGTCGGATATAAACGCCGTCAAGGGCGAAGTGAACGAGGTCTTGGATGAAGTTTCGTATAGGCTTACCGAAATCAACTCTCAAAACGAAGCGGAAGCCAAAAGCGTCGCAGAGGACTCAATCGTCAGCTTGTTTTTCGCTTTCTATGACGAAAACAGCGACTTCCTCACGCAAGACGAAAAGGACGAGTTTGCCGATAAGTTCGAAAAGGCGAAAAACGACGCTCGACTTGCGGTGGATAACGCGGGCTCATTTGATGCCGTTCGAAACGCTTTACAAGACTTCTCCGATATTACCGACGACATAGTTAAGCAAGTCGAGGATAAAAACGAGGAAAATCGCGTTGCCGCCGTCGCCGAAGCGCTTGCCAAAGCGGACAAAACTTACTCCGAAACGATGGCGTACCTCAATGAACTTAACACTAAGGAAGAACTGTTAAGCAAATTGAGCGCCGCGCTGAGTTCGGTAAAAGACGAAATAAACAAGGCAAAAAAAGCTTCGGACATTCAAAACAGCCTGTCCGCATACGAAACGAGCGTGTCCGAAATCAAAAGCGAGGCGGATGCAAACGCTTCCAAAAGCAAAACCGTCCTCATCGTCGTGATCGTCGTTTGCTGTGTATGCCTCGCGGCGGCTGTTACGACAATTACGATAGTCCTCGTTCGTCGCAAAAAGAGCAAAAAAATATAATAAAGATTTTTTGAAATACACCTGAATTTTTGTTGCCTTTTTCTTTAAGTTTGTGCTATACTGTTAAGGCTGTGGTAACCACAGCCTTGCGCCACTATAGTCTAGCGGTTAGGACGTTGGCCTCTCACGCCGAAAACAGGGGTTCGATTCCCCTTAGTGGTACCACAAAAACATAGCCACCCTTTACGGGTGGCTATGTTTTTGGTCCCCCTAAGGGGAATAACGAACCCTCCATAACGAGCGAAGCGAGTTATGGGGGTTCGTGGTCGCGACGACGAAATGCCGATAAGGAGTGAAAACGCAAAAATCGCGACCGAGGGAGCGCAGAAGAAGACGCCGCAATAGGGCGAGCCTTTTTGTGAAACAAAAAGCGAGTAAAAGGCGGCAGTCTGCTTCAAGCGACCGACTTCCCGATGAACCACATCACCCTTTATGGGTGGCTATTTCGTACCCCTAAGGGGAATAACGAACCCTCCATAACGAGCGAAGCGAGTTATGGGGGGTCGTGGTCGCGACGACGAAATGCCGATAAAGAGCGAAAACGCAAAAATCGCGACCGAGGGAGCGCAGAAGAAGACGCCGTAATAGGGCGAGCCTTTTTGTGAAACAAAAAGCGAGTAAAAAAGCGGCAGTCTGCTTCAAGCGACTGACTTCCCCGTGTACCACATCGCCCTTAATTAAAACAGTTGTTTGGATATTTTTTGCTCACGGAAAAGGAAGTCCCTGTTATGGAACTTCCTCAGTAAAAAATTTTTATATTTTTTAATTTTCAGTCTTATTGGTCGCTTGCTTCCTCGGCGCTCTCCTTTATATTTTCTTCTTTGTCCGAATCGCTACTCGATTTGTAATTTGAATTGTCATCGTTCGCTTCCTCCGCCTTAATTTCACGAGTTACGGAATGTTCGACGGCAAAGGCGGCTGCCGTTACCAATACCGCCAAACCCGTAATAATAGCCATTGCAAACGTAAATGCGCCCGAAGCTTTGCAAAACGCCATTATCGCATAAGATACCGCCGCAATTGTTCCGCCGACAAGTGCAATGCAAACGGCGACAGTGTGCTTTTTATCGCGTTTATCGACGGAGTTGCTTTTATAGAGTTTTTTGCGAATAAGAATATCTGCCTGCCAAAGTAGCGATACGGCAAACATCAAAATTATTTCGATATATAAAAAAACTCGTCTATCTTGTCCTATGAACAAAAATACAAGATAATCGATGCCGACGACGGCAACCCCATAATACAATACGGAACGAAGTATTTTATACAACATCTCGTAACTCTTTGTCTTATCTGTCATTCGTTTCATCGCCGCTAACCTCGTTTTCAATCTCTTTTGATGGGAACTCCAAAAAATAAGAGTGTCCCCGCATCGACAGGGACACCCGCACAGAGTATCCCATAATTGTGTTATTATCCGTACACGGATATTGAGGGATACAAAATGCCTATGTATCCCGTATGAGGTATTAACGCGATTTTATTCTACCACAAAAAAATATTTTTTGCAAGTGGATAGCCGTATTCCGAAAAAAATAAGTTATATAAAAATGCGTTTGATTCTCTTGACTTGTTTCTATTTTTATGATATAATCAATACGACTTTTAGAAAACGAGGATTCAATGAAAGAAAAACCA
>CANRNV010000023.1 GCA_947632125.1 uncultured Clostridia bacterium | reverse complement strand
AAAGACGAGCGCGCTTGCCTATTAAGACCGCACTGAAAATAGGATGCAGCAGTTTCCGCTTCCACCCTTTCAGACTTATCGCAACCGTCCTTTTGGCGGTTTTTTCTTTTACCTGCTTCGGCGTAACTTTTTTGTACCTCACTTGCGACGGTTCCAAAGAATTTGCAGATGCAATATATTCAAGCGGAGCCGAATATATTTCTTTGAACAAACGTACCTATTGCGACAGCTATAAGTTTGACTATTTAACGCAAAAATACATCAAAACAAGGAGACCCGAACGCGCTCAATTCGAACATTCCGATATGGAAATGTTGCAATCTTTTTTCGATAAAGAGCTCATGATCGTTGTTACGGAACTTGAAAGTTCAATCTCACATGATTACAATTACATTAAATTTACCGATGAAGAGTATGCGGAAATCAACGACAAAGTCGAGCATTTGTGCTTTAATACAAGCGGTCTTGTAAGCCTCACTAAAAAGCAATGCGATTCGCTTGGCTACAAAGTGGTCGGAAGGTTGCCTGTCGCCGAAAATGAAATAGCGATAAACGAGTGCGTGTATAATCGTTACAAATATCTCTTCGAAAAACTCGGCGATCCGATAACCGACCCCAACGACCTTTTGGGGAAGCGCTATTTGCTGTTTATGGGGCAATTAATACCCACACGGCTTAGCTATCTCAAAGAAATGGCCATAACGGGAGTGGTGTTTACGGGTTGCGACAACGAGTGCAATAAAACCAATCATCCTCTTGTCGGAACTAAATACGACGAAAACGGCAAACCGCTGGACATTACGCCCGAAAACTATCCCGAGTTTTATCAAGAAGAAAATTCGTACTTGTTCCACGAAAAGCTTTTTGTTACCGACGAAGTTTTAATTAGCCGAGAAAAGGACAAACTCTACTCTAAATGGAACATAACTCATATTTTGTGCCCCTTGCCGAAAGATAAAGGCGACTTTATCGACTTTGCCAAGTTTATAAGCAAGAACAGCTCCACGCTCTACTACGTCGACAATGACTACGGAGATTATTATTTAGGCATAAATGACAGCTTGGAGAGCGGCTCGTCGTACTATGTTAAGTTGGCTTTGATATTTTTGTTGCTTACAATGGCGCTTTTATTTAGCTATCTTGCGGCATCAATTCGCAGTCAGACCAAACAAATCGGCACGATTTTGTCTTTGGGCGCCGACTACAAAAGCGTGTTTATCATTTATTTGCTTTTGGCTCTTATTATTTGCGTTTCCATAGCGCTGTTTTCCATTGTGCCCACGGCTATTGCAGCCAAGTTTTTGGACTTGACGATTAAGGCAAACAGTGCTACAAGGTTCAGGATCTTGTATATGAACTTTCCGACCGCGATATTGACGCTTGCGGTGTCTGTTGTGACTGCCATTGTAACCACGACGATAGCTATGCTTAAACTGAGAAAGCTTTCGCCCGTAACCATAATAGGAAAAGGTCAAGTAAAATAAAGAGGACATTTATTATGAAAATAACCGATCTACATAAAACCTATAAAAGCGGCGATGTGCATGCCGTGAACGGGATAAGTTTGTTCTTACCGGATAAGGGCATGATCTTCATTCTCGGAAAGTCCGGATGCGGAAAGTCCACCCTACTCAACATCCTTTCGGGCTTGGACGGCTTCGACAGCGGCGACGTGATCTTCGAGGGCAAGAGCCTGAAAGCAATGTCGCCAGCCGAACTTGACAACTATCGAAATCACTGTTGCGGCTTCGTGTTTCAGGAGTACAACCTAATCCCCGAACTTAACGTATTCGACAATATCGCCTTAGCAAAGGAACTTCAAGGAAAAAAGGACGTAAAAGCAAGCGTACTTAACGCGCTTAAAAATGTCGGCTTGGAGGGATACGAAAGGCGCAAGGTCACCGAACTTTCGGGTGGACAAAAGCAGCGCGTTGCCCTTGCGAGGAGCATAGTAAAAGACCCGAAGATAATATTCGCCGACGAGCCGAGCGGTGCGCTCGATGAGGCTACGGGCAAGGAAATATTCGGATTGCTCAAAGAGTTGTCCAAGGAAAAGTTGGTTATCGTGGTGTCGCACGACAGAGCTTCGGCAAATACATACGGCGACAGGATAATAGAACTGTCCGACGGCAAGGTGACGTCCGACACGGCGGCGGAATATAAAAGCGTCGAGGAAGTCCCTATTGCACCAAACGAAAAATCAAAAAGACGAGCGCGCTTGCCTATTAAGACCGCACTGAAAATAGGATGCAGCAGTTTCCGCTTCCACCCTTTCAGACTTGTCGCAACCGTCCTTTTGGCGATGATCGCTTTCTCCTTTTTGGGAATTGCGCTTAATCCCGTGTTCGACAGCTTGGCTTCAATCGCCTACTCCACTATGGAGGCTAACGGGCTGAGCCAAAGCAAACTCACTAAAAGCATAATTCAAGAGGACGGGCTCTCATACGGCTCGAAGCTCAATATCTTAGAGCGAAAGGAATTGGAAAAGACGCTCGGCAGCGCCTTGCCCATAGTGTCCGCGCCGCTGATAAGCAACTTGGGGACGGGTGCGCTTGTAAACAACAGCCCGTTTTATGTCGTTCCGCTTCGTGCGACGAGCGCGACCGAAGAAATCTTAAACGAGTTCGGCTTTTCGATCGACGGAGCGTTGCCAAAGGTGAACGAGGTGGCCGTCACCGAATATTTTGCCGAGGTCATTTGCGACATCGGTCTTGTATACGACAACGAGCTTGTTCATTACCAAAGAGGCGAACTTATCGGCAAAACGCTCTTTTTCGGGAATAGCCGCTATCTTATAAGCGGAATAATCGACACCAAATTGGACATCGAAAAGTATCGCCCGTTGAAGAAAAACTCCGACGACAAAGATTATGTAAATTTGTTCAAGTCCGAACTAAACGACGGAGCCCATAATCTGCTTTTCTTCGATAGCAAAATCACCGAGGCGAATCGCATAGAACTCACTGACGAAAAAACAGGGTACGTCTATTTGCGTAATAAAAACAATCCATATGCTGTGGAAAGAATGGTCGCCAAGATAAATTCGGTTGACGACGAGCAAGTTTGCACTTTTACGGACGAGGACGGTATTTACATTCCGTCGTTCATCTTGGAAAATAACGGCAGCGACTTTTTGGCGAAAGGCTCCGACTTCTTTAATAAATATTGGAACGAACACAAGGAAGAATACTACGCCATAGCCAAAGAGCGCGGGTTCGTTTCGTCGATCGACAACTATTACGACTTCGTGATAAGAAGTTATATTAATCCGTACGGCGACAACATCTCCAAAATTACTTTCGACGCCGTCGTCGCCCAAAAAGACACCCTCGCCTTTAATGATTTCGTGCTTTACAACACCAAACTCGACGGAAAAGATTGGGATTGTAAAATCAAGGGCGTGTATTTATTCGCCGAGGACATGTATACCGCTTGGGATATAACGCAAGCCCAAAGCACAATTCTCGCCGACAAAAGCTTGTTCGATTCGTTGTATGCCGCATTCGGCGAAAGCTATGACGGGCTTATCGTAAGCAACGACTCGATCGATCGAAACGAGTTTTACGAGTTCTTCGATAGCGCAAAGCAAGGAGTAAACTATAAACTTAGCAACTATGTCATCGACGCCGTAAAAATGATGTCCGACAAAATCACCTCGGTAAAAAATATTATGACCTATTTAGCCGTAGCGTTCGGCGTCTTTGCGGTAGTACTGCTCCTTAACTTTATGCTGAGCAGCATAGTCGACAAGACAAACACGATAGGCATACTGAGGTCGCTCGGATGCGGCAACGCAAGCCTTATCAAATGCTTTATTTGGGAGGGACTGATTTTGGGGCTCGCGACCTTCGCCTTTACCACTATCGGGCACGCCGCGCTCGGAGGACTGCTCAGTTCGCTGTTCAGTGAGATGCACAACAGCATATATATCGCCGTGTTCGGGGTCACTCCCGTTTCGTCCGCGATACTTTTTGCCGCCATAACGCTGTTTACGCTAATCGGTTGCATTTTGCCCATGGTGCGCCTCGGCAAATTGAAGCCTATGGAATATCTCAATAAATCGCTGTAAGAAAAAGACGGGCTTTCGTCTTAGCGGGTAATCCGTAAGCGGCGTATTGTTTGCATTAAAAAGTCGGCTGCCGTTATGACAACCGATTTTTACTTATAAAACTTTCGACTTACAGGGCTTTACTATCGACTTACAAAGCTTTGGCGATCTCCTTGCGGAGGCGATATATTATCTTCTTTTCGAGCCTCGAAATGTATGACTGCGATATGCCCAACATATCGGCGACCTCTTTTTGGGTTTTTTCCTCGTTGCCGTACAGTCCGAAGCGCAAGTTCATAATGAGTTTTTCGCGCTTATTCAGTTTGCTCAAAGCTTCCCATAAAAGCTGTTTTTCCACTCTTGTTTCGATATTTTTGCTCACCAAATCGACTTCGGTCCCAAGTATGTCTGACATAAGCAGCTCGTTTCCCTCCCAATCGACGTTCAGAGGCTCGTCGAGCGACACCTCGCTTTTCAGTTTGGAGGTGCGGCGCAAGCACATCAAGATCTCGTTTTCGATACATCGCGAGGCGTAGGTGGCAAGCTTGATATTTTTGCTCACGTCAAAAGAGCCGACCGCTTTCATAAGCCCTATCGTCCCCACCGAGATGAGGTCCTCGGTGTTTATGCCCGTGTTCTCGAACTTCCTCGCTATGTAGACGACAAGGCGGAGGTTGCGCTCGACGAGCACCGCTTTTGCCCTATCGTCGCCTCGGACAAGGCGTTGAAGCGTGGCACATTCCTCATCGGCGCTGAGCGGCATGGGAAGCGCCTCGGACGTGGTTATGTAGTAAAGCAGATTATCCTTTTTAAGCGATCTGAGCCAATCTTTGAGTTTACTGAAAATGTTCATTGCACCCTCTCCTTGTTTAGTATGTTAAGAGGCAAGATCGCCTCGTATTCACCCTTTCGAATATCGCCTATTCCGACTTGTACATCCATAAATATATGCTCGTCCTCGCTTAAATATAATTCGATTTTTCCGCTTAGCAGAATTATTTTTTTGTCGCCTGCCGCCGTATGGACTGTGATGGACGGCGAGCGGTCGATGAGCGATATATAGTCGCTTTGAAGAATGTCGATAGCGGTGAGTTTGCTTATGAACATCACGTCGCGCTCGGCTTTTACGCTGTTGCCCGTATCGATCAACGCTTTCAACTTTGCTTCCTTGTCGCCGATGGTAAGCTTTATGTCGTAAATGTAGTTGCGTTTAAGTCGATGGGCGTTTATTTTGCCAAAAAGCTTTTTTACAGCGAAAAAGACTACGGCGGGAACGAGCAAAAAAAGTCCGAGCGGGATATTCGATATGGGAACGCGCAAGGCGATCGAGGCGTTGCCGAAGTAGATAAAGCCCGCCATAAACTGCGCCCCGCCCACCATTGCGGTGGAAAGCAAAAAACTTGCGCTGTGCAATATCGGCTTGGGTCCTTTTATGTACAGCACCGCGCACATCACAAAGAACAAGGCCACCTTAAACCCGATCACGGCAAAGTCGTTTTTCACGAAAGGATAGCCCACGGCGCAAATCGTCCCGATAAGCGACGCGGCGAATGTGCGAAGTTTTTTTATCCTTTCCCGCATGATCCAATAACTTATACAGCATATGAGCGCCGTAAAGATAAGATTGTCGACTATGACGCTCTCGATGTAAACGACCATAACCCTACTATAAAGCTTTTTTAAGGGCGAAAAACACAAGGCAATGCCGAAAAAATACTAAACGGGACGATACGAAATACAATTTTATTTCTGTTTTACCCATAAAAAAATAAGCGGATCGACTTTTTGAGGTCAAACCGCTTAATTAAATGTTACCTATAAGTTTAGTTAATTGTTGTTGTTATTCCTGTCGTTTACTCTTCTCAGAAACTCCGGAATATCGTCGTCGACTTGAACTCTTCCGTTACCCAAGCCGTTTCGGTTTTGGTTGTTGTAGCCGTTGTTGTTATTTTGACCGTTTTGATACCCAAAGCCGTTGTTGCCGCCCTGTTGCGGAGCGTTGCCGTAGAAGTTGTTATTGCCGTTATTTCCGTTGTTTCCGCCTTGGTAGCCGCCGAAGCCGTTACCATTGTTTCCGCCTTGGGATCCGAAACCGTTGTTTGCGTTCGTGTTGCGGAAATTGTTGCCGCTCTGCTGCTGCATTCCGCCGTTACGGAAGCCGCCGTTATTGTTGCCGCCTTGGTAGCCGCCACCGAAGCCGTTGTTGTTGTTATTGCCTTGATAGCCGCCGAAGCCGTTACCATTGTTGCCGCCGTTGTTGTTGTAGCCGAAGTTGCCCGCGAACGGATTTTCGGGTTGACGGGATCTGTTTTGAGTGTCGCCGAAAATGCCTATCTTGTTTTGAGCATGACCGGGAACTTGATTACGAGCGTTCTTATTGGCTTGCTCGGGCATTTGTCCCTCGAAGCCCGTGGCTATGATGGTGACGAGAATCTCATCGTCGAGCGACTCGCGAATATCCGCGCCGAAAATGATGTTGGCGTTGGGACTTACGACCTGCTTTACAAGCTCGGTAGCTTCGCTGACCTCTTGAAGCGTCATATCGGGGCTGCCGATAATGTTGATGATAACGCTCGTTGCGCCCTCGATAGAGGTTTCGAGAAGCGGGCTGAACACTGCCTGCCTTACGGCTTCGGTCGTCCTGCCTTCGCCCTTGCCTCTGCCGATGCCCATATGCGCTATGCCCTTATCCCTCATGACCGTGCAAACGTCGGCAAAGTCGAGGTTGATGAGCGCGGGCGAAACGATAAGGTCGCTTATGCCCTGTATGCCTTGGCGCAAAATGTCGTCCGCATACTTGAACGAGTCCACCATGGGCATATTGCAAGCCACTTTCATGAGTTTCTCGTTGGGGATGATCACCAACGTGTCGACGACCTTGCGCAGATTTGCAATACCTATCTCGGCGTGCTCCATCCTCACTCTGCCCTCAAAGGCAAAAGGCTTGGTTACTACCGCGACGGTAAGCTTGCCCATTTCCTTGGCAATGCTCGCTACGACGGGAGCCGCGCCCGTGCCCGTGCCGCCGCCCATACCTGCCGTGATAAACACGAGGTCGGCTTCTTTGATCGACTCGGTGATAGCCACCTTGCTCTCCTCGGCTGCTCGTTGACCCTTTTCGGGATCGGCGCCCGCGCCCTGACCGTGAGTAAGCTTGTCCCCGATTTGGATCCTTATGGGAGCCTTGGACATTTTGAGCGCTTGTAGGTCGGTATTGACTGCGATAAAGTCGGCGCTTTTGATATCGACGTCGATCATTCTATTGACGGCATTGTTTCCGCCTCCGCCTACGCCGACAACCTTAATGATCGCTGCCGGACGCTGGAAATCTTCTTTTGACAAAGTTGCGTTATTTTCTCTGTTTTCCATGTTACACCTCCGAAATTATTTTTTGAAAAGCTTTGCAAAAAAGCTCTTTTTCTTGGGCTCGCTTACGTTTAGGGCAAGCTGCAAAAGCCCAAGGCTGCTTGACCATGCGGGGACCTCCATTTGCGGTACCCTCGGCGCCACCAGCTCGACAGGCCTTTTCAGCTTGTCGGACAAAATTTCCTTTGCTCCGCGTATATACGATATTCCGCCGCCCGTAAGACTGTACGGAACCGATTCGGGAACTATGAACCTGCACAGATCCATGCATTTGAGTATGGTTTTGGCGATGACCGCTATCCTTGCCGACACGATCTCGTTTACGACAGCCGCGGGATACCTTGCGCCGATCTCATAGTAGTCGTTTTCGCTGACCGAGAGGGTGAGCGTAACTCTGCGTTTGAGCGCCTCCGCCTCGCCGAAAGGTATGTGGAAGTAATTTGCAAGGTCGCCCGCTATATTTCCGCCGCCGAGGCTGAAAGTGTGAAGCGACAAAAGTCCGTCGCCCCTTGCCACCGCAACGTTGGTGGTGATATAGCCTACGTCCACAAGTATTACGTATTGATCGCGTTTAAGGTCGTCGAACAAAAACAGCGCTTCGGCAAGAACGCTCGACACAAATTCGACGTCCTCGATACCGAGCGAGCCGAGTATTCCCTTGATAAGGTCACAAAACTTGGTTTCGGCAAGAAGATAGGAAATTTGACCGCAAAGCTTTTCCGAAATCATGCCCACAGGCTCAATAAGCCGCCTATCGTTGCTGAGAGTGTAATAGATGGGCTGAACGTTTATGAGCGTGTATGTCTTGTCCCTAAAAGTGTCGCCTTGATCGTGGAGCTCCTTTACGTCGGCATCGGTGATCTTGTGTCTAAGGTTGTTGAAGCTGAGTTCGACATCCTTGCACGAGCAGACGGTGAAGTCACCCGGAACGCCGACATAGATCTTGTCGATTTTCGTATTAGCCTGCGTCTGAGCCGTATTGAGGGAACGGGCAATAGCTTGTCCGAGCCGATCGGGTTTGAAAAATTCGCCTTCGCAGAAGCCGTCGTATTCGGTTACGCCCTTTCCGCAAATTTCAAATCCCTCATTTAGCCCTCGTCGACCTATGATAGCCGTAATCGATCCCGAACCGAAATCAAGAACAGCTACGTTTTCTTGTGTCATTATTTAACCTCCTCGTATCGATTGTATGGTGAATAAGTGTCGCTTTCGCCATCTCCTACAATAATCGTGCCTTTCAATCGGAGCGATGCGTCCGAATCGTATATCGAAAACGCACTGTGCACTTTTTCTTCGAGTTCGTTGTATCCGTGAACCTCGATAAAAACGCCGCTCCTCATCTTTATATATATATAGTCGGGCTTAATGTCGAAATCGATAAACTCGATTATCCCCGAAGCCTTGGAGCCCTCGTAGCCCATCCGCTCGATTATGTCGATAATCTCGACAAGATAGCTTAGCCGCTCCGAATTTATTCCGTCCTCCGGCTCGCTTATCTCCATGATTATGCGTATGTAGCCCGGGTCATATTCGAAAAGCGTATCGGTGATTTTGCCGTCTTTGCCGAAGATATAGTACTTGCCGCCCTGTTCGAGTTCGAAATATTCGTGCAGCTTAATGTAGTTGATGGAAACTCTGCTCGGGAAAAGGCGCTCGATATTTATGACCTTAATTCCCGCCTCTCTTGCTTCCACTTCGCTTATAAGCTCGCTTTCGTCGAGGGCAAAGATACTTTTGCCGACAAGCAGATCCTTGACGCTCTTTTTCCCGTCGTACTTTCCGTTGACAATGCGGTCAAGCTGTTCGGGGTCGTCCACGTTGTAGCAGTATGCGTCCACCCTCCTTATACTGAATACCGCACTGCCTATTGCCACGATCAGCGTCAACGAAAGAAATATGCTGAATATGATAATCAATCGCTTATTACGCATACACAACATATTATATCAAATGCAATTAAAAAAAGCAAGAAAATAATCGACACATTCTTAAAAAATATCATTAAAAATCGCTTATTCTTTCGATGTTTGCGCCCAAATTCGATAAATCTCTCTCGATACGTTCGTAGCCTCGGTCGATGTGCTCCACCCCGCTTATGTATGTAATGCCGTCCGCGCCGAGCGCAGCCGTTGTCAGCGCCGCTCCGCCTCTTAGGTCCTGCGCTTTTACGTCTGCCCCGTGCAAGCGTTTGCCGAAAATACGCACGGTGTTTTCGCCCTCTTGCTCGATGCTCGCTCCCATCTTTTTGAGTTCCTCGCAGTAGCGGAACCTGCTTTCGAAAAGCGTTTCGATGATCGTGCTCTCCCCGTCGGCGACGGCAAGCGCGGCGGTAAGCAGCGGCTGCATATCGGTGGGAAAGCCCGGGTACGGCATGGTGACCGTGCGCTCGATCGCCTTGGGTCTATTATGCGAACTCGCCCTTATCCCGCAGCCGTAATCGGTTATTTCCATTCCGAGCATACGGAATTTGTACAGGGTGCAATCCATAAAGCCGCTTATCGCTCCGTCCAAGAGCACGTCGCCGCCGCACACTGCCGTCGCCGCAAGAAAAGTGCCCGCAACTATGCGGTCGGTGATGGGCAAGTGCGACGCTCCGTGCAGTTCGCTTTGCCCCTTGATCGCTATGACGTCGGTGCCCGCTCCCACGACCAAGGCTCCCATGGCGACGAGAAAGTGCGCGAGGTCGATTATCTCGGGCTCCTTGGCTCCGCCCAAGATGACGGTTGGCTCTTCGCATAGCGCGGCAGCCATCATGAGGTTCTCGGTAGCGCCCACGCTCGGACACCTGAGGCGAAGCATTCCGCCCTTGGGTCGTCCGTAACACGACACAAGCCCGCTCTCCCTGTCCTCGGCGACGCCCACTCCGAGTTCGCTCAGCCCAAGTAGGTGCAGGTCGATGGGACGCTTGCCTATCTCGCACCCGCCGGGCGCGGAGATCCTCGCCTCGCCGCACCGAGCGAGCAACGGACCCAAAATGAAGATCGATGAGCGTATCTTTTTCATCAGCGTTCTGTCTATGCCGAACGGATCGACGTCATGGCAACAAACCGATATTCCGCCGTTATCCCACTCCGCCTTGCCGCCTATCGACCTTATTATCTTGATCATGTCGTCTATGTCGCTCAAATACGGACAATTGCCGATGAATACATCGTCTTTTGTCAACACGGATGCGGCAAGAATGGGTAAAATCGAGTTTTTCGCCCCTTTTAACTGTATTTTTCCACCTAATTTTCCGGATTTGGTGATTAGAAGCGCATCCATACTCCTCCCCCCTTTATTACTTAATATTATATGCATTACAGGGCAAGGCTGTTTCTTTCGGTTCGGTCGATTGGGCTTTTGCCGATTTTTTATTCGAAGTAAAAAAAGATCGTGACAAAACGAAACTTTTTAAGACAAACAAAAGGCGCAAAAGCGGAAATTGCTCCGCCTCGCGCCCGATTTTACATAAGTTCGCTCCGACGAAAATCGTCGAAATTTTGTGTCGCTATCTTAAAGCCCGATAATCAAACGATCAAGACGGGCTTATTGCGTACGAGGTCGCAAGAAGTGAGGAAGTACGGGATACCGCCCACCGTCACCTTTTTGCACAGTTTGACGCCCGCGCCGTGCAAGTGCCCGTACACGACGGCGTCGACGTTATACCTACAAAACAGCTCGGTAAAGGGCGTCGGCGACATTGTGCTGTTGAACGGCGGATAGTGGGACATGACGATGAGTTTATCGCCGTCCGCTCGCTGTTTCGACGCCGCTTCGAGCCCTATCCCGAACCGTACGATCTCCCTGTCGTAGATCTTGCGGTCCTCCTTGGTCAGGGTGCAGCCGACCTCGGGCGTGCCCCAACCTCGCGAGCCGGTAATCAAAATATTGCCGATGCGCAAGCAGTCGTTTTGAATGGCATACACTCCGCTCGGCAATATTCCTCTTACGGCGGAAATGGACTTCCACCAATAGTCGTGATTTCCCCTTATCAACACCTTTTTTCCCTTGATCGAGCCGATAAAGTCGAGGTCGGGCTTAGCCTCATCAAGCGTCATTGCCCAGCTGATGTCGCCCGCTATGAGCAAAATATCTTCGTCGCCGAGTTTGTCGCACTCGGACTTGACCTCGTCGAGATAGTTATCCCAGACGCTGCCGAAGATATTCATGGGTTTAAGACAGTTAAATGAAAGATGTAAGTCGCTTAGCGAGTATATGTTCATACACAAATTATACCACAGCCGAGCGACTAAAATCAATCGTTATCCTCAGGTTTCGGTGGGAAAAATCGGCAAATTGAACAGCGCTTGGCAAATTTCGTCCGAATATTCCTCGCAAGGCGGGTACTCGCAATACCCGTACGACGGTATCAAGACGTCCACCACGACCACGACACGTATGATCTGCACGACGCAAGCCCTTATTTCGATCGTGTCGCCTATAAACGTCCCTATCGTACTTGCGATCGACGTGGACACCTCGATGGAGTAGTTGCTGAGCGAGTCCTCGGGCAGGTTCAAGATCACGTCCCTCGCTATTTCGACAGACGAGTTTGCCGCGTATGTGGCGCCCGTGCTGTCGGTGTAAGTAACGGTGACGGGTGTCGTGACATTCATTTGGATACGATTTCTTCTACCCTCGATAGGCGTTATTATCAAATCGCTTACTATCGAAGGTCCGCTGCTCCTCGTTTCCACATAAGTAAACGGCGCCGTGCCTTCGAGCGGCTCGGAGAATGTCAGCGAAAACACTCTATCCTGATAGCGGGTTATGCAACCATCGTTTATTTTGCGTACATTGATGCAAATGCGTTCGTTAAGTCCGCAGAGCGGATTTCCGCAAATAGTTCCGGCTTTTTGTGCCATAAATAAAATCCTCCTTTACTGACAGTATATGGAGGATATAAATGTTGTGTTCGTTATGTACAAACTAAATTTTCAAGATGTCGTCGAACCGACCGAGAACCTCGCTTATCCCAAGCTTGCTTACGGATGAAAATGCAATGAGATTGTCCTTGCCCAGTCCCAAATACGACGCCATTTTATTAAGCTCGGTTTTAAGCGCGGATTTAGTCACCTTGTCGCACTTGGTGGCGACGACGGTAAACGGAATTTGATAGTAGTACAAGTACTCCAACATCTGCTTGTCTTTTATCGACGTATTGCGAATATCGACAAGCACTATGACTTGCCTTATCCTGTCGGCGGTTTCGAAATAATGCCCCATCAACTCGTCCCACGTCGCCTTTTCGGCTTTGCTCGCCTTGGCATAGCCGTAACCCGGCAGATCGACGAGGTTAAATTCGCCGCCGTTTATCGAAAACACGTTTATAAGCCTCGTTCTGCCGGGAAGCGACGAAGTCTTTGCGAGTTTTCCGTTGCCGCAAATTGCATTTATAAACGACGACTTTCCCACATTGGAACGCCCGACAACGCAAATTTCGTCATTGCCGCTCCCGTCGTATCCGAGCGAATAGCTCCTGATAAATTCAGCTTTTTTTATTATCATTTTTAAGCAGTGCGATATCGAATACCTCGTCCACACTCTCCACCATTTTGATCGAAAGCTTTTCCTTGACCTCGGCGGGAATGTCCTCGAGGTTGTTCTCGTTGCCCCTCGGCAATATGAGCGTCTTATAGCCGTAGCGGAGCGCAGCCATGGACTTTTCTTTGAGCTCGCCGATGGGTAGCACCTTGCCGCGCAGCGTCACTTCGCCCGTCATCGCCACGTCGCCCCTGACCTTTATACCCGTAAGAGCCGAGTACAGCGCCGTGGATATCGTGATGCCGGCGCTCGGACCGTCTTTGGGCGTGGCTCCGTCGGGGAAATGGATGTGGAAGTCGTTTTTGGTAAACAGCTCCTTGTCGAGCCCGTACTTATCCGCCTTGCTTTTGAGCATGGACAATGCTATCGAACACGACTCTTTCATCACGTCGCCGAGGCTGCCCGTAAGGATCAGTTCGCCCTTGCCGCCCGAAATGAGCGCGACCTCGATGGACAACGTCGTGCCGCCCACGCTCGTCCAGGCAAGACCGGTCGCATTGCCGACCTCGCCGTCGGACGCCCTTTGCTCTTCCTTGAATTTGACGGCTCCGAGGTATCCCTCGATGTCGCCCTCGTCGATCGTGACGTCGATCTCGGCATTGCCGTCGTTTACGGCTTTGACCGCAAGCTTGCGAATTATCGAGCCGATCTCCCTTTCGAGCGATCGCACGCCCGACTCACGCGTGTAGCCCGTAATGAGTTTTATTATCGCGGCGTCGGTAAACACGACCTTGGACGAAGCCATGCCGCATTGTTCAAGCTGCTTTTTGACGAGGTACTTCTTTGCTATGATAAGCTTTTCGGCGTACGAATAGCCGCTGAGTTCGATTATCTCCATACGATCGAGGAGCGGGGGCGGGATGGTTTCCACCGTGTTGGCGGTCATTACGAACATCACTTTGCTGAGATCGTACGGCAATTCGAGGTAGTGGTCGGTAAAATGGTTGTTTTGATTGGGATCGAGCACTTCGAGCATTGCGGACGCGGGATCGCCCCTGAAATCGCTCGACATCTTGTCCACCTCGTCAAAGAGGAAAACGGGATTTATGACCCCCGCCGTCTTCATCGACGAAATGATCCTGCCCGGCAACGCTCCGATATAGGTGCGCCTATGCCCCCTTATCTCCGCCTCGTCCCTCACTCCGCCGAGCGAAACTTGCACGAACTTTTTGCCCGCAGCACGAGCGATCGACGCCACGATGGACGTTTTGCCCACGCCCGGAGGCCCCACAAAGCAAAGTATCGAGCCTTTTAACGCTCCCGTAAGTTTGTGAACGGCGAGGAACTCTATTATTCTGTCCTTGACCTTTTCAAGCCCGTAGTGGTCCTCGTCGAGAATTTCTCTTGCCTTGACGAGGTCGACGGCATCCTGCGTTTCCTCCGTCCAAGGTATATCCAAAAGCCACTCGATATACGTCCTTATGACGGCGGCGTCGGGCGAAGTCGCCGACATCTTTTCCATTCTCGACGCCTCTTTCTTTATGCGATCGACAATGGGTTGAGGCAACTTTTTTTCCTTGGCGAGTTTGAGATATGCTTCCTCGTCCTCGTCGCCGAGTTCCTTTTTTATCGCCTTTATCTGCTCGCGAAGATAGAACTCACGCTGACCCTTGGCAACGCTGTCGCGCACATCTGCTGCTATCTTCTTTTCGACGAGCATTATTTCGGTTTCTTTTTTGAAGAATTTGGATATGTTTATCAGCTGGTTCGCCACCGTCTTTTCCTGCAAAAGTTCCTGTTTGAGGGTGTCGGTGTTGTAAACAAAGGTGGCGATCGCGCTTATGAACTTTTCGCTCTCGTTGGGCGAAAGAGCCGCGCTCACCTCGGCGGGGATCTTGTTGTCAAGCTTTTTGTACAACTCGAAGTTCTCGACGGCGTTGCGCTTTGCCGC
Organism: uncultured Clostridia bacterium; assembly: GCA_947632125.1. Classification (GTDB taxonomy): domain Bacteria; phylum Bacillota; class Clostridia; order Christensenellales; family Pumilibacteraceae; genus CAG-552. Next base: position 10,453 of record CANRNV010000023.1, on the reverse strand, counting down.
TTCGAGCACGAGCGGATCCTCGGTCGCTTCGCCATAGGCTACGAGTTGCACCTCGAAAAACGGCGATATTTGAATGTAATTTTCTATCTCCATGCGGGTAAGACCCGTCGCAAGCACCCTTACCGTATCGTTGGGGAGTTTGAGGACCTGTTTTATCTTGCACACCGTCCCCACCCTGTATATGTCCTTGGGCGCGGGATTGGCTATGCTCGCCCTCTTTTGTGCCACGATAAAGATGTCCTCTTTGTCCTCGGCTGCCCGTTGCAGTGCGGACAGCGACTTGCTGCGAACAATGTCGAAATTGACCGTCTGACCGGGGAAAATGACAATTCCCCTTGTGGCGATCATCTTGTAGACTTTGGGCTCCATAAGTCCGAAATCCAACTTATTTGTATATACCGATTCCTGCATAAAGCTCCTCTACATAGTTTATCCAAACTCTTTTTACTTAGCCGCATTTGCAACTATTAATCCACATATTTTATTTTACCATTTTTTGCCCGAGATGTCAAGCAAGTTTTTTATACATATCATATATATAATGGTTATATATCGCTTTGGCTTTGCCCTTATTGCAGACAAAGCAAAAGCAGCTTTAACGCACAAAAAAACAGAGCGTAAGCCGACATAAAAAGATGCCTTCTCGCTCTGTTTTTTATTGTATACAAAAGCAAATCAGGTTGCGCTTCCTCAAAAAAGTTTGACCAAAAAAGAACCGTCAAACGTTGCGCTTAAAGAACCGTCAAACGTTGAGCATGTCGGCAAGTTTAACGAGTTCCTCTTTAAGTCCCGAGAGCGAGATCTCGCCCACTTCGCCGTCCTCGACTTTGTTTTTCAATGCGGCGAGGTCGTTGACTACGTTGCGCATCCCCTCCGCCGAAAAGCCCTCGAGTTTCTTTTTGAGCAAAAGGATCTCGTCGAGGATGAGATTCAAATAGCTTTCGGACTTCTGCTTGCCGTCCTCCTCGATTTTTACGGTGGTTGCGGTAAAAAGTTGCTTTTTGAGTTCCTCAATTCTTTCGCTTTGACTTAAAGCGATTTTTTTGACTTCGCTCAGTTCGCTTCGCAGTTGCCTGAGTTCGTCGAGTATTTCCAAATCCTTTTTCATGGCAATAGTCTACAATAAATATCGTCATTTGTCAATCAAAAACGGCCGATTGGGCAAAAAAGGCTCAAAAGTCCGTTAATATATTTTTTAAGCCCCATTTTTTTAATTGCCTTTTGAAAAAAGTAGTGTTATAATATAGTTACAATACAAAATCTTGAAGGAGATTAATAAAAATGAGAGTTTACAATTTTTCCGCCGGTCCCTCTATGCTTCCCTTAGAGGTACTCAAAAGAGTTCAGAGCCAACTTCTCGACTATGAAGGTTCGGGAATGAGCGTTATGGAAATGAGCCACCGCTCCAAATACTATGACGCCATCAACAACGAAGCCGAGAGCCTTTTGCGTGAACTTATGCACGTTCCGGAGAATTATGACATCATATTCGTTCAGGGCGGCGCATCGATGCAGTTCGAGGCTATTCCCCTCAACCTGCACACAAACGGCAAAGCCGACTACATCTTGTCGGGCAACTTCTCGAGCAAGGCTTATAAAGAAGCCAAGAAGTTCACCGACGCAAAGGCAGCAGCCAGCAGCGAGGACAAGAACTTTACTTATATCCCCGAAACCACGAAAGAATCTTTCCGTCCCGACGCAGACTACATCCACTTCTGCTACAACAACACCATCTTCGGTACCCGCTTCACCAAGATCCCCGAAGCGCCCGCAGGCGTTCCCCTCGTAGGCGACGTTTCCTCCTGCATTTTGAGTGAGGAAATCGACGTTTCCAAGTTCGGCGTGCTCTACGGCGGCGCTCAAAAGAACGTTGCACCCGCAGGCGTGACCGTTGTCATCGTAAGGAAAGATCTCCAAGATAAATGCGCAGACATCTGCCCGACCATGCTTAAATGGAGCACCCAAACCGCTCAAAAGAGCCTTTACAATACTCCGCCCTGCTGGTCGACCTACGTCGCTATGGAAGTGTTCCGCTATCTTAAAGAAATCGGCGGCGTTCCCGCTATGCAAAAGATCAACGAGGAAAAGGCAAAGATCCTTTACGATTACCTCGACAACAGCAAGTTCTTTGTAAACAGGGTAAACAAAAAGGATCGTTCGCTTATGAACGTGCCGTTCTTCTCGCCCTCGCCCGAACTCGACAAGGAGTTCATCGACGCAGCCGCAAAGGAAGGTCTTGTAACCTTGAAGGGTCACAAACTCGTCGGAGGTATGCGTGCAAGCATATATAACGCTATGCCCATCGAAGGCGTAAAGAAACTCGTCGACTTCATGGCTAAGTTCGAAAAAGAACACAAATAATATTAAGGAGTCTATCATGACCAAAATACTCAAACTCAACAAAATCAGCAAGGTTGCCGACAAAGAATTTCCGTCCTCGTACACGCTCACCGAAGAGTGCGACGCTCCCGAGGGAATAATTCTTCGTTCGTTCAAAATGCACGACTATCCCCTTCCCGAATCCCTCCTTTGCGTGGCAAGAGCGGGCGCGGGCGTAAATAACATTCCGCTCGACAAGTGTGCCGACAAGGGTATCGTGGTTTTCAACACTCCCGGCGCAAATTCCAATGCCGTAAAGGAACTCGTTACTTGCATGCTCTTTATGTGCGGCAGAAGGCTCTATCCCGCTATGAATTGGGCACAGGGACTTAAAGGCACCGAGGACATCGCCAAGCAGGTCGAGGACGGCAAAAAGGCGTTCATCGGCGGCGAAGTTTTGGGCAAGACGCTCGGTATTGCGGGTCTTGGCGCTATCGGCAGCAAACTTGCCGTTACCGCTCTCGCCCTCGGTATGAAAGTTATCGGCTATGACCCCGGTATGACCCCCGAACGCCTTAAAGCTATCGGCGACGTCACCATGGTTTCGCTTGAAGAAATGTTTAAGCAAGCCGACTTCATCTCGCTCCACGTCCCCTACAACGACAGCACCAAGAACATGATCAACGAAAAAGCCATCGCAACCATGAAAGACGGCGTAAACATCATCAACTGCGCTCGTGGCGAACTCGTGGACAACGGCGCTATCGTCGCTGCCGTAAAGAGCGGCAAAGTCAATCGTTATATCACCGACTTCCCGTGTGAAGAAGTGCTCGGCGTTGACGGAATTATCGCCACTCCGCACCTCGGCGCAAGCACGCCCGAAGCTGAGGACAACTGCGCTTACATGGCTGCCAAGCAGATGGTCGACTTCATCGAAAACGGCAACATCGTCAATTCGGTCAACTACCCCGCCCTCAAAAAGGAGCGCACCGGCAATCGTCGCCTTTGCGTCTGCACCAAGGACGTCGACGATATCAAGGCGTTGTTGAAGAAAGAGGGAGTTAACGTCGACGATATGGCGGAAGCACACAGAGGCGCTTACGGCTACGCCGTAGTGGATACCCACTGCAATTGCGACTGCAAAGCCGATAAGTTCGTTAATGTCAAGGGCATCTTAAAGGCAAGATTCATCGGCTGAATTTTATAACAAACAGATACGAAAAAAGCGACTTTGAATTGATTTTCAAGGTCGCATTTTTTATTTATATTTACTTCCGTATTCCGAGAATATTTTCTACTTTTCCCCTATTCTTAATTTGACCCTTATCGGGTTTACTTTTTGGGCGGATTTTTTCTCTTATTCGAGTTTATCCGTAAGTTCTTTCTCGCCGGGCGTGACGATTCGGTGTCCGTCGAGGTAGTATCGCCTATTGTTCCAATTGTAATAGGCTGTCATCTGCAAAAACTTCATATACAGTATCGTGACGGGAGCCGAAATGACCAATCCCACTCCGAAAGTAAGGAAAGCGAGCAGACCGTTGAAAGCAATCGCAAACACGAGGCTGACAAAATAGCCCGAAAAGGTCATAAAGAAGTGCCTGAATCCGTCCTTGGTCGAATTGACAAGTGCGGGAAAGATCTTTTCCTCGCCTATTATTATATGTTGCTCCCAGGTAATCGTAAAGCAATTTTTAAGCGAAACCATTGCCAAAAGGACGAACAGCACGATAAACGGGACGAGGATCGCCACATTCGAGAGCACGACAAGCTTATACGCTCCCCACACCGCCAAAAGGATCACCGCGTCGGTCACTATGGCGAACAACAACTTGACGAGCACGTACAAAACCGACTTGCCCGACAGCGATACGACGTTATTAAGGAGGGACAGCTTGGCGTTGGACGACATTCGCGCTTCGAGCACCTTGCACAAAGCGAGTTCGTACATATTGGCAAAAAGATTGAAAGTGACGAAGAACAGTATTGGGACCACAAAGGTTTTGAACACGATGCCCTTATCGTTGACGAAGATGTTGCCGATGACTTTGAGGATGCCCTTTACTCCCTCGATGATCTCGCCGAACGAACTGCCCGACAAAAGGATGTCGTAAAGATTGATGATCTCCTCGTTAAGGTGCAGGTCGACCGCCGCCTGTATGACGGGCTGGATATATATTGCACCGAGCCCGCAAAAAACGACCAGAAAAATTATAAGGAACAGCAGTATCTCGCCCACTATCGAGAACCGGTTGAGCATCATCTTAAAAGAGTTTTTTATGGACATTCTATCCCCTCCACTTGTGAATTAAAATATCTCTGCGCTCGAAGTCGGAGCATTTGTAAAAGGCGATGAGGTCATATGCAAGCAGATAGACGATTATCACGACGTGAATAAGCACCGAGATCACGTAGTTGAGCCAATACTCGGCTGTTTCGCCTATCGCGCCGTAGCGTCTTAGCAGCGCCGTCATGAGATTGAAAACAAAATTTATGCCCATTACCGCAAAGAGCGGCAAGATAAATCCGAGCATAAGGCTGCGGAAGTTGTTTGAAGTGAGCCGAAGCGATTGGACGAACGACTCCCTGAGTCCGTAGCCGTAATGCACCATGATGAGCGGTAAAAACAAGATGTAGACCGATAGATACAGTACCGCAGTAAAGATGATGAGCGAAACCAAGGTGCTCAAAAAGCAGTCGAGCGCCGTCGGTGGAGTTTGACCGCAGATATAGTGTATCAGCGAGATAAGCCCCGACTGAGCCACGGTGGAAATAAGATAGACCACAGCCCAAATGGCGAGCGTAATAAGCGTGGGCAACAAAAAGGAGGAAAATTGATGACGATTGATCCTCAGCCTCAATTCGCCTGTCTTTAAGTGCTTTTCGATTATGCAAACTCCGTACACGCACGCCAGCCAGAACGAAAGGAAAAAGGCGATATACCCTATTATCCCACCCAAAAAGGTTGCGTTCGAAATGGGCGTTATCATCATCATGAATATGTCGGTAAAGTAGTAGTCGGTTTGTCCGACAAAGAGCGACGACAAAAAGGTTATGCTCGAAAACGGCTTGGCAAAAAAGGATATGAGCAATGCGGGCGCCAAGGCGGCGAGCGCCGTCACCCAAAAGCCTTTGCCGAGATACTTCATTGTTTCTTTGAAAAACATAGTTCCCTTGCCCCCGATTTTCTATTAGTATACTACATAGGAAAAGAGTTTGGCAAGCAATTTTGAATTTTTACTCCGATTTTTTGTTCTTCTTCCCTTTCTTTGTCTTGACGGGCTTGAACTTTTTGAGCATGAGCACGCTGCTGTGACTACGCAGCGAGATGCTTTCGAGCACGCCTACGCTTGTGCAAAAGACGATGAGCGATGTCGAACCCGCGCTCACAAAGGGAAGCGGAAGTCCGGTCGGCGGAATGGAGCCCGTCACGACGGCGATGTTCACAAGCACTTGCACGGCGATTATCGCCGCTATGCCGCCCGCCGTAAAGCAGCCGAACATATCGGGAGCGCGTTGGGCGATGAGCGTCGCACGGAAAATGAGGAGCAAAAACGCCCCTATCACGATTATGCTTCCCGCAAGACCGAGCTCCTCGCCTATTATGCTGAAAATAAAGTCGCTCTCGCTGAACGGCAAAAAGAGGTACTTTTGCCTCGAATTGAACAATCCAAGTCCGAAAAAGCCGCCGCTGCCGAGCGAATAGAACGATTGAATAAGCTGGTAGCCCTCGCCGAGAGGCGACTTCCACGGGTCGAGAAACGCCATTAGCCTGTTAAGTCTGTACGGCTCGATGATTATAAGGACGGGGATCAGCACAATGACGGGGATCGCCAAAATGAAAAAGTGCTTTATTTTTGCTCCGCCGATAAACAGCATGATAAACATCAGCATTATCATGCACAGCGTTATGGACATGTTCGGTTCGAGAATTATGAGCAGGCAGATCGCTCCGCCCACGAGCAAGACGGGCATGATCCCGCCCATCTTTGTCATTTTGTCGTGGTGCTTTGCCATGTACGCAGCCGTGAAGATGATAAAGCCGAACTTGCTGACCTCGCTTGCCTGCATCGAGAAGAACGGCAGGTTGATCCACCGCCTCGCTCCGTAGCTTTCCACTCCTATCCCGGGAATAAACACGAGAGCCAAAAGGACAAAGGAAACCGCCAAAATGACGTAACGAAGCTTATAGAGCAGATGATAGTCGACAAAACTCATAACGCCTATCATGGCAAGTCCGAGCGTTGCGCCGAAGATCTGCTTGAACATAAAAAAGTATTTGTTGCCGTAGTGTATCATGGCGCTGTATGACGAAGCCGAATACACCATGACCACGCCGAACACGACCAAAAAAGCTGTCGTCGCAAAAAGGATCCAATCGAATTTTCCGCTTGCTTTATTCACGAATCAGCCTCTCGAAATGCTCGCCTCGCTTGTCGTATCCGTCGTAAAAGTCGAAACTTGCCGCTGCGGGCGAAAGTAAGACGTTGCTAACGTCGAGAGTTTTGGCGATCTTGACCGCCTCGCTCAACTCTCCTGCCGAAATGAAGTTGTCGTAGCCCTGCCTCTTTGCGGCGGCGGACAGCTTATCTTTCACCTCGCCCATGCCTATTACGTATTTGATCGTGTCGGGCAACTCGATAAACAGCTCGTCGAACTCATAGCCCTTGTCACTCCCGCCCGCTATGATAGCGGTGCTGCCCACCATGCTCCTTGCCGCAGCGAGCGCCGCACCTATGTTGGTCGCCTTGGAATCGTTGTAAAAGTTTTTTCCGTCCCGCTTGCCCACGAACCGAAGTCTGTGGTCGGCAGGACGAAACTTAGCGAGGGCATCGGATATGGCGTCGACGTTTGCGCCCATGATGAGAGCGGCGGCGCTTGCCATAAGCGCGTTTTCGATGTTGTGCTCTTCCTTTTGGGCGAGCTGTTCGACCTTTATTATCCTCTTGCCGAGCGCAGTGAGATAGCCGTTCTCGGCGCAAAGATCGGTTCCGAGCATGACGATTTGGCTCCTTACCGCTCTTTCTTTAAGCAGACCCACCACTTCCCTCGGCGCTATCACGTAATCGCTCTCGGTCTGGTTTTTGCAAATGTCGAGTTTGGCGTTTATGTAATTTTTCATTGTCACGTGCCTGTCGAGGTGGTCGGGCGAAATGTTGGTTATTACGGCGACGGCGGGATGAAACTCCTTGACGGACAAAAGCTGAAAACTGCTCACTTCCACGACCGTTCTGTCGTGAGGTTTTAGGGCGTTTTCGGAATACGAACTTCCGATATTGCCGCATACAATGGTGCTCAGCCCGCTTTTACCAAGCATATCGCCCGTGAGCATGGCGGTCGTCGTCTTGCCGTTGGTGCCCGTTATCGCCGTTATCTCGGCGCTATCAAGCATGTATCCGAGTTCGATCTCGCCGATCACGGGGATGTTCTGTCCCTCGAGCAAGGCTCCGAGTTCGCCCTTGACGCCCGGGCTCATTACGGCAAAATCTATCTTGTCGGGGATCGCGCCGTCGAAAAAATAAATTATGGCGCCGCTTTGTTTAAGCGCAGACGCCGCGCCCTTGCCGCTTATTCCGCTACCTACTATCAAAACTCTCTTACCGAAAAATTTGTTCATACAATAGCGTATGCGACTTACCTTGCCAATATGACCCAAAAAGCCGATGCTTGTCCGCTAAAATGCGACCGAAAGCATAAGCGCAACGAGCGATGCGAAAAAGGTCACGCCCACGTAGATTGCCACTATCCTGTTTTCGTGCAGCCCCTTTCTTTCGAGGTGGTGATGAAACGGAGCCATCAAAAAGACCCGCTTATGCGTGCACTTATAGTAGACCACCTGAATTATTACCGAAACGGCGCTTACGACAAACATTATTCCGCACATCGCCGAGGCGAGGACTTGTCCGCTGTATATTGCTACGGCGGCAAACGCACCGCCGAGCGCGAGCGAACCGGTGTCGCCCATAAAGATCTTTGCCGGATAGCCGTTGAACATCAAAAAGGCGATCATAGCCCCTACGACAGACAAACCGAAGGTCACAAGCGACGTATCGCCGTTTTTCACCCATATTATGACAGACATAATCAGCATACTTACCAGCGTAACCGAGCTTGCAAGCCCGTCTAATCCATCGGTCAAGTTGACCGAATTGGTAAACGCCAAGAACAAAAAGATGTTGAGCGGAATGACGAAAGCTTTGAGGTCGACAGTGGTGAATATAAGGGAAATCTCGCTTGAATACGTATACGCGCTGAACGCGACGATGCCCGCGATCAGCAGTTGAAAGATGATTTTTTGATACGGCTTTAACCCCTCGTTGCGTCTTAAAACGACCTTTATCATGTCGTCCGTAAATCCGACGATCCCGTACCCTATCGTCACTACGGTAACTATAAGCGACAGGCGGCTGTACCCGAAAGCGAGCGCCGAAACGGCTATGGCGATGATGAAGCCGATGCCGCCCATGGTGGGAGTACCGCTCTTGCCGCTATGGTTGTCCACGTAAGAGAGTATGGTTTGCCTGAGTTTGAGCCTTTTGCTAAGCGCAATGACAAGCGGCATTACGGCGGCGGTTATGCCAAACGATGCGATAAGCGCCCATAAGATCTTCAAATTCCCTCCTCCGCAACGAGTTGCATGACAAATTCCTCATCGGAATACGGACGCTTTTCGCCGCAAATTTCCTGATATTTTTCGGCTCCCTTGCCGGCTATCAGCACGATATCGTCCTTGCCCGCGTGCTCTATCGCGTACTTTATTGCCTCTTTTCGTTCCTCTATAAGTACGTGCGGACGATCTCCGACCCCCTTTTCCGCCTCGATTATTATGTCCATAGGTCGCTCGAACCTCGGATTGTCCGAGGTGATCACCACAAAATCGCTGCCTTGCGCCGCCGCAAAGCCCATTTTTGCCCGCTTGGCTCTGTCACGATTGCCTCCACACCCGAAAACGGTGATAATTCTGCCGCGAACAAACTCTCTTATTGCCGAAAGCACGTTTTTCAGCCCGTCGTCGGTGTGGGCAAAGTCGATTATTATCGAGCACGACGTGGTGTTTATGATATTAAATCTGCCGTCCACCTTTTTGACCCACCCGATCCCCTCTTCGATCACGGAAGCCGATACGCCGAGCGCGTGACACACGGCGGCGGCGCACATGGTGTTGTACATATTGAACCTGCCCGGCAGGCTGAACTTGACGTTTACGATCTCGTCCATGATATTGAGCACGTACGACAACCCGTGCTCGCTCATGGACAGGTCTATGCCGAAGATGTCGGCGGGATTGACATAGCCGTAACTTAACGCGCCCTCGATCTCTTTAAGCAGCCTGAGCCCGTAAGGGTCGTCGGAATTTATAACGACAGCCTTGTTGTCGCCTTTAAGAAAACTCTCCTTTGCGGCAAAATAACTTTCCATATCGCCGAAAAAGTCGAGGTGATCTTGCGTGAAATTGGTAAACGCCGCCACCTCGAACGTAAGCCCCGCCGTCTTTTTGAGCGCGGCGGCATGAGCCGAAACCTCCATAACCACGTATTCCGCCCCGCTACGCACCAGCCTGTCGAGTATGGAATACAGTTCGATCGGATCGGGCGTCGTCATATCGGTGCTTATTCGACTGACGCCGAATTGCACGCCGTTGGTGCCTATTATCGCCACCCTGTTTCCGTTCCGTTCGAGGATACTCCTCACTATAAAGGAGGTCGTCGTCTTGCCGTTGGTGCCCGTTATGCCTACGAGTTTGAGTTTGCGCTCGGGATGAGAGTAAAAGGCTGCGGCACATCTGCTCATAGCCTCTCTGCTGTCGGCGACCACGATTTGCGGCACGTCCAAATCGAGGCTGCGCTCACAGACGACGGCGACCGCCCCGTTCTTTACAGCTTCGACGGCATAATCATGCCCGTCAAGCGTCCCGACAAGGCAAAAATACAGTCCTCTATCCGTCCTCAAACGACTGTCGTGCGTCAATTCGCCTATCTCGATGCCGTAATCACATTCTATAATTTCGTCAAGTTTCATTTATGTATCTGTCCTTTTCTTTGCAAATATTATTTTATCTTAAAGCTCAACTCGGTGCAAGAGGTAGGTAAAATAAGTCCTTTTTCGACCGATGAATTTTGTTGAATTTCAGCCGAGG
>CANRNV010000022.1 GCA_947632125.1 uncultured Clostridia bacterium | reverse complement strand
CCCCAAGGGAACGCGGCTCACGCAGGAGAAGGTCATCTCGTTGCCGCGCTCGCCGCAGCCCACGTATACGATGATATCGGCGTCCGCCCACTTCGCAAGCTGGTGCTGAACGACCGTTTTGCCGCTTCCGAACGGACCGGGAACTGCGGCAACGCCACCCTTGGCTATCGGGAATAGCGTGTCTATTACCCTTTGTCCCGTAATGAGCGGCGTGGACGGAGAAAGCTTTTGCCTGTACGGTCTGCCCACTCTGACGGGCCACTTTTGAAGCATGGTAACTTGCTTTTCGCCCTCGTCGGTTTCGATGACGGCGATAGTATCGACTATGGTAAACAGCCCCGTCTTTATTTGCTTGATCGTACCGCTTAAATTAACGGGGACCATAATTCGGTGCTCGACAACCTCGTTTTCCTGTACGCAACCGAGGATATCTCCGCCCTCGACCTTGTCGCCGACCTTGGCAAGCGGAATAAAATTCCATTTTTTGTCGTGATCGAGCGCATCGACCTTGACGCCCCTCGAAATACGATCGCCACTTCTCTTTATAAGCAACGGCAGAGGTCTTTGAATTCCGTCAAAGATGCTCTCGATAAGCCCGGGGGCAAGTTCGACACTAAGCGGCTCATCGAGCGAAACCACCTCTTCGCCCGGTCCGAGCATACTCGTTTCCTCATAGACCTGAATGGACGCCTTATCTCCGCGCAGTTCTATCACCTCGCCGATAAGTCCAAGCTTGGACACTCGTACGACGTCGTACATCTTGACGCCCGCCATGCCCTCTGCTACGATCAACGGTCCCGAAACCTTAACTATACTTCCTTTCATAGCCTCTCCTTAATCTTTATTAAACAAAATGTCTACGCCGATAGCCCTTTCGACGTCCTTTTTGATACACTCCATTCCGTAACCGCTCTTACTTAGCGACGGGAGCGGCACCACTATGGGATATGGTCGGTTTTTGAGCGCTTCGAGTACTTCGTTCATTCCCTCGGCAATGTCCTCGGTGATGTATATGACCATATACGAGCCGTCTTTTACGAGAGAACGCAGTATGTCGGTGGCGGCAAGCGGAGTATCGGCAAAAAACGTGCTAAATCCGATCGCCCTGAATGCCGTCACTATTTGCTTTTCGCCTATTACGGCAACCTTGCCTTGCATTATATAATCCCCCTTAACCTAAGCGAAATCTCGCTTCGTGCGTCGCTCTTGATACATACGAGAATCATCTTCACCGTCTTGAACTCGCTCATCTTGCGTTGAACATATCCTATAAACGGACCGACCGACGACATCTCATGCGAGTAACTCGACGCAACGGTAAGCAAAAAGTCGTCCCCTTGGGCTTCGAGTTTTACCGGATTGTTTAAGTCGAAATGCTCGTACCTACTCGGTAAGTCGCCGTTTATCGAACCTTTGATATAGCCTCCGTCGATAAAAGGCGCGGCAGCACATCGCACCGACGATATAATATTGATTATATCTATCTCCGATTTCGCATACTCGACAAGCAGCTTGTTTTTGCTCTTTTTTGCAAGAGCGAGCCTGTACTCGTACAAAGCCTCGGTAAGGGCTAAGTCAATTTTTTGCGGTAAACTCTCGTTTTTTTCATCAAGCGCGACAAGCGCTCTTTTTATGGAAATGTGCAACTTCGAATAGTCTTTTCCGTACACATCGCCTGTTTCTACCTGATATAACTTGGACGCATTGCCCGAAAGACGACGCTTATATTCGGCTTTTATGTTGTTTATAAGATACGGCGCAAGCAGAAAATCTTCGAGCTCGTCCGAGCACGAATACTCCTTGATAAAGCTTATTAGCTGCCCTACTTGCTCCCCGATAAAGAGGTCGATATCAAAGCTGCCGCTCGTCAGCACGCCTTCGTTGTATCCGTAGTCGTGCAACATCTTTACGGCGTCGTCAAATTCGGCGGCGCTGAGCCTTATAAGCGCTTCGGGCGAAAGGAGCTTTACCTCTTCCGCTTTGCTTACCGCATTGCAAAAAACAACATCTTTCCTCATATATTACCCAAATAATTTGCCTACGACATAACTTTCGGTTTGTCTTTTGGCATCTTCGATCAAAGCCGACAAGGTAAGATTTTTGTCGTACCTTTTGCCGCGTAAAATGACGCCGCCCTTGTCGGAGTGTCGCTCCGACGAGAGTTTGAGCGAAATTTGCCTATCGTAAGCGCGGTCGCTTATCCAATCTGCCGTTATTCGCCTCTCGTCGTCGGTGCAAATGATCACCTCGTCGCCATCTTCGCCGAACTTGCAAATAATCCCGAATATGAACGCAAGATAGTCCTTGTCGCTCATATCGCAAATTCTTTGCTTAACGCGAGAATAAACCTCGTCGATGATCTCCCTTTTTGCACTCAGTTCCGACTTTTTTTCGTCAATTCTAAGCAACGTTTTTTGACCGAGCACCGTTTGCTCGATTTGGTCGGTCACCTCGGAAAGTTTCTTTTCGTATTCGGCTTTTAATTCGGCTTCGACTTTACTTAACCTCGCCTTGGCTTTTGCCTCGGCGTCAGCGACAATCTGAGCCGCTTGCTCGTCGGCTTTATGATTGATAGCATCAAGAATAGCTTCCTTACTCATATCAAATTCTACCGAACATCGCCGCAACGTCGCCGATCTCGGGAGCAACAGGAACGCTTAAATCGGGAGCGACGACAGGCATATTGCTTACTCCGAGCACCGCCATAAGCGATATTACGAATGCGAAAATGGCGAATATCTCGACAAGCACCGCCATAAGCAACGCATGACCCGTCTGCTTATCTTGCTTGAAGCACAATTCCATACCCGCCATAACAACGCGACCTTGGAAAATCGCGCTGAACAAGCCCAATATTCCTATCGGCAAGCACGCCGCGAGCATCGCAAGTCCGTGAGCGTTGGTAAACACAAAGTCGCTTCCGCCGATAAGTCCCATTTGCGAAAATGCCATAAACGCCACTATGAAGCCGTAAAGACCTTGCGTTGCTGGCAAAAGTTGCAATATAAGCATTGCCGTAAACTTGCTCGGCTCTTTACTCAATAAGCCCCCTGCCATCTGACCTGCTTTGCCGACGCCGATACAAGACCCGATAGCCGACAAAACGATCGCAAGCGCTGCTCCCAAGCAGCCATAAACAATTCCCATAAAAATACCTCCGTTTTTTACTGATATCTAACGTATTTGGTTTTGTTACCCATATACGAAAATTCTCTTCCGTCACCGATCAAAAACTTGCCGTAAAATTCGAGCATTTGCAGCCTTGCGTTATGCACGTAGGCTCCGAGCAGCGATATGGCAAGGTTAAATATGTGCAACACCAGCGAGAGTATCGCTCCCATAATAAAGCCGACGATCGATCCTCCGCTAAAGAAAATGGTGTCCATAAGCGTATTGAATGCATAGGCGATGGCGCCGCCCGCAAGTCCCAATCCGAACAATCTGCAATACGACAATATGTCCGACACGAGATTGACAAGCCCGTACACTCCGTACAGTCCGTTACCTATCTTGCCGCCTATGCTCTTGCTCGCCCTTCCGGCAGTAAGGAAAATGCCTATTATGGCTATAAGAAGCAAAACAAGCCCGATCTTGGAGAACAATCCCGCGATATTCGACGGGATAAACTGCCCGCTCATATCGAATACGCCTTGTGTGAATATTCCCACGAAAATATTGGCGGCAAGCAGACATATCGCCACGATAACAATAAGCATAAGCCCCATATCGAAAAGAGCCGCAGCGAAATTCCGCTCTCTGATGCAACGACATACACCCAAAATATATCCGTACGCTATTTGAAGCACTCCGAGAAGAAGCGACAGTCCCAATAGCAGCATCGGCTTTTCCATGGGCACGAACCACCCAAAGCCTATGCTGTATCCGAGATAGCTGTCAAAAGCCACTCCCCACAGCATCGACGAAACGCCGCATATCATAAACATCTTTATAAGGCTCGCCGTTCCCGCTTCGAACTTTTTCACTTTCAAAATAACAAAGCAAGCGAGCGAAAGCAGTAGTCCGTACACCACGTCGCCGCACATCACGCCAAACAGCAAAAAGTACCACACCGCCATGTGCGGATTGGGATCTTTTTCGGTATAAGCCGGCACGGTGTACATATTGGTGATGTTTTCGAACGGCTCGACAAGCTTGTTGTTAACCACAAGCGTAGGCGGATCGTCCTCGGGCAATGCCGGCGAAAGATACGCGCACACGCCGAAATTCTTTTCCACCTCTTTGACTATGTGTTCACCCGTCTTTTCGGGCACCCAGCCGTCCAAAATAAATGTGTAAGCCGTCGTCTGCGAGCCGCTTAATGCCGATTTTTGCTCTAACCTTATGCCGAGCAGATCGTAATATATCATAAGGTCGCCGATTCGGTCTTCGTAAAGCAGTCCCTCGGACAACAACGCCTGCTCGTCCTTTTTTATGTCGCTTAGCCGCCTGTCGCACTCCGCAATAAGCTCGTCTACCTTGCCGCTCGGAAACGGCACGTCCGAAAATCCGCACTTGTTTAGTTCCGATACGGTAGCCTCGACATCCTCGTTAAGGCAAATTACGGCAACGACCGTGCCTCCGTTTACCTTGTACTCCTCGAAGTAGGTGTTTTCACCGAGTTCGACCTTGGGCGACTTGCCCGACGAAAAGTACATAAGCAGCTTGGTTCTTTCGGTCAAAGTCCTGTCGAAAGGAACGGTAAGCCCGACAAAAGGCGCGTATTCCTTGCGTTTAGTCCTCCACTCGGCTTCCTCGGTACGCAGTTGCACTTTGCGAAAGCTAAGCTGTTGCAAGTCGGTTATCACCTTATTGAGCTCATCTTTTTTTTGCTCGACCAAATCGAAGTTGTCGAAGTCGATGAGTTTTCTTACGCTTTCTTTAGTAAAAGGCGCATAGCCGAGCGGCGAAGCGTCCTTGGCTTTTTTTGCCCGCTTTATGATCTCTTTTGCCTCGTCGTTGTATTTATACAGTTGGTCGATGGCAAAATTTACTCGAGCCTGTTCGATTTTCACCTTTTCGACTTCGTCCTCGCTGAGCGGTTCGGCAAAGGGAGCAGATCGAAATTCGAACTGCTTACTTTTTGTAAGTATGTCTATTACACCGTCAAAATCGGACTTAATCCCGATGAGGCGCAATCTGCTCATCTTTGCTATCATTCGGTAAATTCCTTAATTATATACTCAAACACGTAGTCGGCACACGCGGGCAAAGCCGCCCTCGTTTTTTGCCTCAACTCTTCTCTTTGCCCGATAAAGCGCTCCTCTTCTTTTGCTTTTAACTCGCTTATCTGTTCCTTTGCCGAGTTCATGGCAACAGAGGAACTCCCCTTGTAGCCGAGCTCGTACTTTATCCGTAGCGCCTCTTCTTCCTTAGCCGAAGCCAAGGCTATTTCGTTCGCCCTCGCGTTGGCATCGTCGATTTTTTTAGCGGCAGCCTCTTCGGTTTGCTTGATTTGTTCGATGACCTTTTCCATGACCGACCCGCTCCTATCTGAAATTCTCGTTTTCGATTTTCGCTATTTTTTCGAGGCGGCGGATATGCCTAAGCTCACCGGAAAACGGAGTATCCAAAAACACATCTACAATGTCGAGAGCAAGCCCGGTGCCCGTCACTCTCTCGCCGAGGGCAAGAACATTGGCGTCGTTATGTTGGCGAGTTGCCCTTGCGCTGAAAGTGTCGGCGCAATGTGCGCAGCGGATCCCCTTGAATTTATTGGCGGCAATGGACATTCCTATCCCCGTGCCGCAAATCAAAATGCCCTTGTCACATTCGCCTTTTACCACCGAAAGCGCAACTTGCGAAGCATAATCGGGATAATCTACCGACGTACTATCGAAGCAGCCGAAGTCCTTGACCTCGTAGCCTCTTTCCTTGATATGAGCTATAATGGTGTTTTTCAAATTTACCGCAGCGTGATCGCAACCGACAGCTATCATAACGATGCTCCCCTCTCCAAATATTGTATATTTATATTATATGCTATTTGCATAAAATAATCAAGCGTTTTAGCTATTCTTCGCAAAGTTTAATTCTTTTTCCAATATGGCGTCTATGAGCCTGAGAAGTTGCGAAGCCGTATCTTCGTACGCCATCTTGCCCATTCCGAACGGATCCATGATTTCTTCGCCCGTAAATTGGCTGGCGCAAAACACCTTGTCGGCGGTGTTTTCCATGAGCGTGACTATCGCCATTCGGTGACGATTGGTCATACAAACTATGAGGTCGGCATTGTCCACAAGTTCGGGCGTAAGTTGAGTGGGCTTAAACGGTTCGAGTTTGACCTTTTTTTCGACAAGGACTTGATTTGCCTCGCTTGTCATGGCGTCGCCCGTGACGTCGAGCCCCGCCGAAGTCACATTATACTTAGACAACTTACGCAATTTACGAAGTCTGTCTTTCATTAAAAATTGCGCCATGGGCGACCTGCAAGTATTGCCCGTACATACAAACAATATCTTTCTCTTCGGCTTTTTTTGTCTTGGCATAACATCCTCCTTATATCACTTTACCGCCGCTTGCTTTACCAAGTCGGTTCATGAGCGCGGCGCCGATGCCGTCCTCGCTCACTCCCTCGCAGATAATGGCATCGTAGCCTTGTTCGTCCGCCTCTCGCAGCATATAAAACAAATTTTTGGCATATTCCTCGGCGTCCTTGCCGACAATGCGAACGTTTCTTTTTTCATAGCCGCCCGCCAAGGAGAAAATCACCTTTTCCCCCGACAAATTATCGTAAAACGCCGCGACCCTATCGTGCATATCTTCGCCGATCGCGGCAAGATAGACCTCCGCCGTAGGGCTGTAATGCTTGTACTTCATTCCCGGGCAGAGCGGAACGTCGCTTTTTACGGGCGGAGCAAGCGGTCCTATGATACGCTCGATCTCGCTTTCCGAAATTCCGCCTTTTCGCAAGACGCAGTTATGGATGCAATCCACGATCGTGGATTCCACGCCGACGCCGCACCTGCCGCCATCGAGGATATAGCCGATCTTGCCGTCGAGGTCATGCAACACGTGCTCGGCTGTCGTCGGGCTCGGTCGGGAACTTGTATTTGCGCTGGGTGCGCATATGGGCACTCCCGCAGCCGAAATGAGGGCAAGAGCACACTTATGCATCGGCATACGCACTCCTACGGTATCGAGCCCGCCCGTTACTATGTCGGGAACGACCGACTTCTTCCTTATTATAACGGTGATGGGACCGGGCATAAAGGCGTCGATAAGCTTTTGTGCCGAGGGGGTCACAAAGCCGAGTTCGCCGATGGCGTCCTTATCGGACACATGGCAAATGAGCGGATTGTCAGACGGTCTGCCCTTGGCAACGTAAATTTTTTTTATCGCCTCTTCGTCAAAGGCGTTGGCGCCCAAGCCGTAAACCGTTTCGGTGGGAAAGGCGACCACGCCGCCGCCGAGTATCTCCTTGGCGCACAGTTCGATATTTTCGCTATTAAATTCGAGGATTTGTGTAGTCATACGTTTATCTATCTGCAATTCGGTAATAATTAGGTATAATGGAAAAGACTAAATTTGCCTATTGCGCCGATGAAATGTTGCGTTTTGTTGCCATTTGGTTTTTGAGCGCAATATGCCTTAGGTATGTTGTACAAAGGCTTTACCTCGTAATCATACTCGCTACGGCTGTCACGCTTCTCCTCACCCTGCTCATCCGAGCGCTGCTACGCAAAAAGCGAGAAACCAACGAGCGACAAAGGCAACTCGACGCGGCTATGGACGAACTGCTGACTGTCGATCGACACGAACTGCTGAACTCGATCTGTTCGGTTGTAGGCGGAACCATACTCGGGCAAACCGTAGTTCACGGAAAAACGCTTATCTATCCGTGTCTGCTTGCAAGCCTTACGACCGACAAGCTCAACGAGGGATACAATCTCGCCGTCAAGGAAAAAAAGCGACTGCTCATTTTGACAAACACGATAAGCCGAGAAGTCGAAAAGAACCTTGCTCTTTTCAGTGAAATACCCGTCGCAGTCCTAAATCGGGGACAAAGTTGCGCCCTGCTGAACAAGTACGGCTTATTGCCGCAGTGTAAAGAGCGCAAACGCAAGCGGAAATCGCTCATCGCCATTGCCTTACAACGCTCAAAACTCAAAGGATATCTTATAGCCGCAGTCGTTTTACTTGTCAGTGCAACGTTCTCGCCTTATGCAATCTTATGCATAATCGCCGCGTCTTTCAATATCGCCATGTCGATCTTGTGCGAAGTAAAGGGAAAATAAGCTTGCTTTTACTTGTCGTTATCCGACCGATTGGGCTCGTTTGCCTCGGCGACAACGCTTTTATCGGGAGCGTCGGCTTCGCCCGATAAATTTTCCGTTTCGGTCGGAGTTTCTGCTTCGCCTTTGTCGGCTGCTTCTTCGTCGTTTTCCTCTTTTTCCTCGGCTTCTTTGTACAGGCGATCTCGCTCTTCGTCCTTTACTTGTTGCGAGGGAAAGGCGTGAGAAAGCCATAATACGATAAAGAGCAACAGCCCAAAGCCGCCACTCCAAAGCGCGATGTCGACAAGAGCGCCGTTAAGCAACGTCTTGTCAAAAAGGTATGCGATCAAAGCGACCGAAAAAACTCCCACCAAAATCAAAGCTATAATGGCTATCGCCCTTTTAAGCTTATTATCCATATTTGAATTATAACAAAATATTACATAAAAGTCAATACTACACCAATGCTTTTCGAGAATTTTTTCCCCTTATATCAACTCCGATATTATGCTGTCCATAACGTAGTAAGCGCCATCCGAGAGCGTGATCGTGTCGCCATTTCTTATCAAGTACCCGTTTTTGATAAATTCATTCAGCTTATCGCCCCTGTCTTTAACAAGGTCGAGCCCATAACTATATAAACGGCTTAAATTCACACCCCATTTTGTGCGAAGCCCGAGCATAAGATACTCGGTTTTGGGGTCGCTCCCCTCGGTAAATTGTACGTTCGTGCCGACGATATATTTATTGAAGTTGTCGTCGTTGGCAATTCGCTTGCCGTTTAGAAGCGAGTGAGCCGAGATTCCGAAGCCGTAATACTCGATTAGGTCCCAATACCCGCAGTTGTGGCGGCTGTGAAAGCCGGGTAGAGCGAAATTGCTCACCTCATACCTCTCGAAGCCGTTGCTTACGAGGAAGTTATATGCCATATCGTAGAGTTCCGCCTCAAAATCCCCGTCCTCGACAAAGCCGGACCGAAAAAGCGGGGTTCCCTCCTCGCTTTTGAGCGCATAGAGCGAAACATGCCGAGGCTTTATCTCGGCAACGAATTTCAGCGAATTTTGTAGGTCCGCTTTGCTTTGATTGGGCAATCCGAGCATAAGGTCGACGCTCTTATTATCTATCGGGGCAAGCAGTTCCCAAGCGCGAATAAAGCCGTTTAAGTCATGCGGGCGGTTGATTTGTTTGAGCAATGCGTCGTTTGTGGTTTGCAGTCCCACGCTCACTCTGTTTATTCCCGCCGATATTATTTCGGAAACGAACTCGGGAGTTACCGAGTCGGGATTACATTCAATCGTTATCTCCGCGTCCTTTCGGACCTTTGCTCGTCTGTTTATGTGTGACATAATCAGGGAAATCGCCCCTCGATACAACACAGAAGGCGTTCCCCCGCCTATATAGACCGAGGAAATATCGTCATCACGGAGCAATCTGTTGTCTATTTCCCGTACCAACGCCCGAACATACATAGGCATTTCGCTATGAGAAAAGCCGGACACGAACGAGCAATAAGAGCAACGCCGTGCGCAAAACGGTATGTGGACGTAAATCTCTCTCATTTGTCGTCGAGTTTGAGGACGGACATAAACGCCTCGCTCGGGACCTGAACCGACCCCACTTGTCTCATGCGCTTTTTGCCCTCTTTTTGCTTTTCGAGCAGTTTCTTCTTTCTTGAAATGTCGCCGCCGTAACACTTGGCGAGCACGTCTTTACGAAGCGCCTTGACCGTTTCCCTTGCTATGACCTTGCTGCCTATCGAGGCTTGGATGGGAATTTCGAACATTTGGCGAGGTATAACTTCTTTCAGCTTTTCGGTGAGCGAACGCCCTCTTTGATACGCCTTATCTCTATGCACAATGATGCTGAGTGCATCGCAAATTTCGTTGTTAAGCAATATATCGAGCTTGACAAGGTCGCTCTCCTTATAGCCCTTGATCTCGTAGTCCAGGCTTGCATATCCCCTCGATCGGCTTTTGAGCGAGTCGAAAAAATCGTACACAATCTCGTTGAGCGGGATAATATAATTGAGTTTCACCCTCGTTTTGTCGAGGTAAACCATGTCCTTGTACTCGCCTCGCTTGTCCCGGCACAGTTCCATGATCGTGCCGATATATTCGGGCGGAGTGTATATGTCCGCGCTGACTATCGGCTCCTCGATATGGTCGGTTTCCTGCATGGACGGCAAATTGCTCGGGTTTGTGACCGTGACAACCTCGCCATTCGTTTTGCACACCCTGTAATTTACGCCGGGAGCGGTGGTGATAAGGTCGAGGTTGAATTCCCGCTCGAGCCGTTCCTCGATAATTTCCATGTGGAGCAGCCCCAAAAAGCCGCACCTGAAACCGAAGCCGAGAGCCGCCGAGGTTTCCTGCTCGAAAGAAAGAGCGGCGTCGTTGAGTTTGAGTCTTTCAAGGGCATCTCGCAAGTCGTTGTATTTGGAGCCGTCGGCGGGGAATATTCCGCAATAAACGACGGGCAAGACTTTTTTGTAACCGGGACAAGGCTCCAAGCACGGCTCGATCGCAGTCGTTATGGTGTCACCCGGCGCCGTTTCGGACACGTTCTTTATGCTTGCGCACACATAGCCGACGTCGCCCACCATAAGCTCTTCGGTCGGAATGGGCTTGGGCGAAAAGATCCCCACCTCGGTGACGTCGTAGCTTAGTCCCGTTGCCATCATGCGGATCTTGTCACCAACCTTTACCGAGCCGTCTTTTATACGCACGAGGCACACCGCCCCCTTGTAGTTGTCGTAGTACGAGTCGAAGATGAGCGCTTTGAGCGGAGCGTTTGCGTCCCCCTTGGGCGACGGAAAGAATTCCACGATCTTTTTGAGCACCTCGGAAACGTTAAGTCCGTCCTTTGCGCTTATAAGAGGAGCCTCGGAAGCGTCAAGTCCGATGACATCCTCGATTTCGGTCTTAACGCCCTCGGGATCGGCGGACGGCAGATCGACCTTGTTGATGACGGGAAGTATCGTAAGGTCGTTGTCGATCGCAAGATAGACGTTGGCGAGCGTTTGTGCCTCCACTCCCTGCGACGCGTCCACGACAAGCAAAGCCCCCTCGCAAGCGGCGAGCGAGCGACTGACTTCATAGTTGAAGTCCACGTGCCCCGGAGTGTCGATCAAGTTCAATTCGTACTCCTCGCCATTATACTCGTACTTCATTCTTACGGGTGTAAGCTTGATGGTAATGCCTCTCTCCCGCTCGATGTCCATGCTGTCGAGGAGTTGATCGGTCATGTCCCGAAGAGCCACCGTCCCCGTGAGTTCCATAAGACGATCGGCAAGCGTCGACTTGCCGTGATCGATATGAGCGATTATGCAAAAATTCCTGATTTTACTAAGCCTATCCATGTTACATCAATTATACCTCAAATAAAGCAAAATTGCAAATAATTTACATTATAGAGTTAAAATATTTGTATTTTTAGCCTGAAATATGATATAATACATTGTAAGCTTTGCCGCAAAGTAAACTTTGAACAACGGCGCATACATTAAGCTTACAGTCAAAATGACGCTTTTGCGCTGATTATGTCTGACATAAACAGGAGATTTTATGAAAGCACAGTGGTTATATACAAGACCTATCGCCCATCGCGGACTTCACACCGACGAATTGCCCGAAAATTCTCTCGGCGCATTCTATAACGCCATAAAGCACGGCTACCCAATAGAACTTGACGTACGGCTTACGGGCGACGAAAAGGTCGTCGTCTTTCACGACGACTCGCTCGGCAGAATGACGGGCAAGGACGGATATATAGGCAAAATAAGCGGCGATCTCGACGAATTAAAGCTTCTTAACGCCGAAAAAAAGCCGTCCGAATTTTCGATCCCCTCTTTCGAGGAAACGCTCGAATTTGTCAGCGGCAAGGTTCCTCTCCTTATCGAGATAAAAAACATAGGCTCGGTCGGCACGTTGGAGCGC
The DNA here is from genome assembly GCA_947632125.1 of uncultured Clostridia bacterium. GTDB lineage: Bacteria > Bacillota > Clostridia > Christensenellales > Pumilibacteraceae > CAG-552. The sequence goes on along the minus strand of CANRNV010000022.1, from coordinate 15,751 downwards.
CTTACCGCTCAAATTCTCTCGTCGTACAGCGGCGAATTTGCCATTCAATCATTCAATCCGTACAGCGTCGCCTACTTTAAGGACAATATGCCCGACGTTCCGAGGGGCATTCTTTCGTGCTTTTTTACAAAAGCCGACCTTAAAGGAGCAATAAAGCGTCACACCCTTAAAGCGCTGAAACTGAACAAAGTGGCTATGCCCGACTTTATTTCGTACGCGGCGGAAAATTTGCCCAACAAATACGTGACAAAATCCAAGTTGCCCGTGCTTGCTTGGACGGTGAGAAGTTCCGAAAAGGCGATGCAACTAAGTACCGTCGCAAACAACATCATTTTCGAAAATTTCATTCCAAAGGAGTATTAACTGTTTTGCTCGGTCGCCTTAAAAAGCGACTTGACTGATATGCAAAGAAAATCGGGGCGCATTTTAAGTGCGCCTTTTTTATATCGGAAATATGGAATACGCCGCCATGCCGAGGCAAGCGGAAGCGATAATCATAATTATGGGCGACAAATCCTTTTTTGTGACCCGCTTATAGATAAATGCCGCGAGAGCAATGATCGCCATAAGGACAATCGAAACATAGTCGACAATGCCGCTTCCCCTGTTTATATTGTCGTAAACAAGCAACACGCCCGTTGCGAAAATAAGTCCGAGGACTACCGGCTTTATCCCGCTTAATACCATTTTTACAAAGCGATTGTTCATAAAGTTTTTGAATATCGCCGCTATCATAATGATGATGATAAATGACGGCAGCACCACGCCCAAAGTGGCAAGCAACGCCCCCAAAAAGGCGCTTCCCGCCGCTCCTCCGACTTCGCTGCCAACAAACGTCGCCATGTTGATTGCAATGGGTCCAGGCGTAGTCTCGCTTATCCCGATAAAGTTGGACATCATGTCGGCGGTTATCCAACCGTTTGTCGCCATCTCCTGCTTGATTATGGGAATCATGCCATAACCACCGCCGAACGTAAACAAGCCAATCTTGAAAAAGGTCCAAAACAATTCGAGGAAGATCATTTCGTTCCCCCCTTGCCCGTTGTTTCGCTCCCGTCGGAAGCGGAAGTTCCATTAGCGGGCTCGCTTCTTTCGGAGTGACTTTCATTGGCGGTTTCTTCTTTTTGGGAAGCATGGTTTCCGTTGGCAGTTTCACTCCCGTCAAGAGAGCTTTCGTCGGCAGTTTCACTCCCGTCGGAAGTGGGATATTCATCGGTCCTTTCGGAAAAATTGCCGCTTGGCGTTACGGCTGCGACTTTCGATTTATTGCCCTTATTTTTGATCAAGCCGACGATCAATCCCACAAGTCCGCTGAAAATGATGAGATATATGCTTGAAAAGTCAAATTCCACAAAGTTGATGGTTATCATAACGGCGATGGCGAGCAGTAGCAGCGCAAAACTCATGACGTCCCGCTTGAACCCCTTGGACATCTTAAAGCCCGCCCGCACGATGAGTACGGCGACGGCGGCTTGGATACCTCTGAACGCCTTGCCGACAAGTTCGATTTTGAGAAATTCGTCGATAAAAAATGATATGGCGAAAATGATGATAAACGACGGCAGCACCACACCCAAGGTGGCAAAAACCGAGCCCAACACTCCCGCTCGTTTGTAGCCGATATACGTCGCGGTGTTTATCGCGATCGGTCCCGGAGTGGACTCGGCTATCGCCACGATGTTAAGCAGTTCGTCCGCACCGAGCCACTGCCTTTTCCCCACCGTTTCGGACTGAATAAGCGAAATCATAGCATAGCCGCCTCCGAACGTAAACAGCCCTATCTTGAAAAAGGTGATAAAAAGCACGAGCAACTTCTTCATACCTATTATTTTAGCATAATAACGCCTTAATGTCCAATTATTTTCCGCCCTTATATGCCTTTCGGTATATAAAAAAATATCCACGCTTGATTTGCGTGGATATTGATGAAATCTGTTTTTATTACTTATTGATCTTTTTGTCTTTTTTGTTTTCGAGCGACTTTGCGATAAACATAACAAAGAGCGGGTGCGGCTTATGCGGTCGGGACTTAAATTCGGGATGATATTGAACGCCCAAATGGAACTTGTTGCTCTCTACTTCCACCGCTTCGACAAGATTTCCGTCCGGTGAAGTGCCGCAAACGGTAAGTCCAAACGAGGAAAGCTTGTCCCTGTAATCGTTGTTAAACTCGTACCTATGTCGGTGTCTTTCGACTGCAAGCGGCGCATTGTAAGCCTTGGCGAGCATAGTGCCGTCCTTTATTACGCAGTCGTAAGCGCCCAATCTCATGCTTCCGCCCGTGTTTTGCAAACCGATTTGATTGCTCATAATGTCGATGACTTTATCGGGTGACGACGGATTGAACTCCCGACTGTTTGCAAGCGGAAGCCCAGCCACGTTGCGGGCAAATTCAATGGTCAAAATCTGCATTCCGAGGCAGATACCGAAGTACGGCACGTTATGTTCCCTGCAATACTTGGCTGCGAGGATCATGCCCTCTATGCCTCTGTCGCCAAAGCCGCCCGGCAAAATAATGCCGTCGCAGTCACCCATGAGTTCAGCCGCCGAGTTGGGATTGATTTCCTCGGCATCGATCCATTTAAGGTCGATATTTGCTCCGTTTTCTATACCCGCATGGGTGAGCGCCTCAACGACCGAAAGATAGGTGTCGTACATCTTGACATACTTACCTACAAGCCCAATCCTTACGCTCTTGGTGCGGTTATGCGCCTTTTCGAGCATCTTGGTCCACGCCGAAATGTCGGGCTCGACATCGGAAAGCCCCAACTCACGCGATACGATCTTCGTAAAGTTGCTCTTTTCGAGCATGAGCGGAACGTCGTAAAGAAGCGGAACGTCGAGATTGTCGATGACACAGTCGGGCTTGACATTGCAAAAGAGAGCGATCTTGTTGCGAGCGGATTGCGTAAGCGGAAATTCGCTTCGCACCACGATTATGTTGGGGAATATACCTTTCGATTGAAGTTCGGCGACCGAATGTTGCGTGGGTTTGGTTTTTATCTCGCCCGAAACTCTTATGTAAGGAGCGAGGGTCACGTGAATGAACAGGCAATTTTCACGCCCGACTTCGTTGGACACCTGCCTTATCGATTCGAGGAACGGAAGCCCTTCGATATCGCCCGTTGTGCCGCCAATCTCGGTAATCACTATGTCGGCGTCGCTTTTTTTGCCGACGGAGTAGATAAACTTCTTGATCTCCCCTGTTATGTGTGGTATAACTTGGACCGTCATGCCGTTATACACGCCGTTTCGCTCGTTATTAAGTACATTCCAATACACTTTGCCCGTGGTAAGGTTACTGTACTTATTAAGGTTTTCGTCGATAAAACGCTCGTAATGACCGAGGTCGAGGTCGGTTTCGCACCCGTCCTCGGTGACGTAAACTTCGCCGTGTTGATACGGGCTCATGGTTCCCGGGTCGATGTTGATGTAAGGGTCGAGTTTTTGAGCGATGACTTTAAGCCCTTTTGCTTTCAGCATCATACCCAGCGAAGCCGCCGTTATGCCTTTACCCAAGCCGCTGACTACGCCGCCTGTCACAAAAATGTATTTTGTCATGATATACTCCTTCGTATATTTTTACCGCATCTCCGATTAAAAATATCTTCTCATTAATAAAATTGACTGTAAGTGTTCCGCCTCGCAAGGAAACGGTTATCGGGCGAGCTCTATCCGCTTTGCTTTCGTAAACCGCCGCTACCGCCGAAGCGCAAGCGCCCGTCCCGCACGAAAGCGTTTCGCCGCTACCTCGCTCCCAAACTCGGACGAGTAAGCTGTTATCGCCTTTCGGTTCGACAAACTCGACGTTTATTCCGTTCGGATAAAAGGAATGATGCTCGATCGCCTCCGCCAAAGCCATGTCCGCTCTGTCAAAGATGACACAATGCGGATTGCCGATATCGACGAATATGTAGTCGAGCTGTTTTCCTTGCGCAAAGAGCGAACGCTTTTCGGCTACCGGCTTACCCATATCCACAGTAAAAAGTCCGTCATCCGTCCTTTCCACATTGCGTATTCCCGCATTGGTTTCGACGGTGAACTCGCTTTTCCCGCTCTTTTCGTAAAGCAAACGCGCTATGCACCGCACGGCATTGCCGCACATATCCCCCTCGCTTCCGTCGGCGTTGAACATTCTCATTCTGACGTCGGCAACAAAGGACGGATACAAATATACGACGCCGTCACCGCCTATTCCATAGTGCCTATCCGACATTTCCTTGGTCAGTTCGGACAAATTATCAATCGACTTATCTAAGCAATCGACGAAAATATAGTCGTTGCCCGCACCCTGCATCTTGATAAACTTCATTTTTGCCTCCCGCTTTTATTTTATATGCGGGAAGCAAAGTTATTGTCCGAGTGTTTTCGAAACGAACGAAAATTCAGCTTGGAATAAGTTCATTGAACTGCCTCTTTATTGCCTTGAAAATCCTCTCGTTTTCTTTTTTGTCAACGTGAGCAAGAACATAAAATTTGACAAGAGGCTCGGTGCCCGATGGACGGATAAGCAGCCTGCCGACCTTAAATTCGTAAGCGATCATATTCGTCGGCTGAGCGGAATAGAGATAGTCGACTTTCCCCGTCACCGGATAAGAGGCAATTCGCTCGAATGAAGCGTTCCTTATTTCCTTCAATAAGGCGGCTTTGTCTTTGTCGCCCTGCTCACCCTCAAAGGTGAAAGTGAATTGAGTGCTGGAATAATAGCCGTACTTAGAGTAAATTTCGTTAAGCTTATCGGCAAAAGTCTTACCCTCCGCTTTGAGTTCACTTGCCATAAGCGCTATGATTTTGGCGGTAGACACCGCGTCCTTATCCCTTACGTGTGTGCCGGCAAGATAGCCTTGACTTTCCTCGAAGCCGAGTACAAAGCGTTTGGGCTCGGGCTCGATATCGTTCATAACGCTGCCGATGTACTTAAAGCCGGTGGGCACGGTGACAATCTCCGCCCCGTAGTTTTCGGCGATTTTGTCGGACAAATCGGTGCTGACTATCGTCCTCACTATCACGGGCTTTGCACTATCATGATAGTTTGAAAGCAGATACTCGGTCAAAAGCACGCCTATTTCGTTGCCGTTAAGCACCACGACATCATCATTATAAATAAACGCAACACCTATTCGATCGGCATCGGGATCGGTGGCAATCAAGAGGTCGGCATTGCTCTGTTTGAGCTCCCTTATTCCGTAACGAAGCGCCTCTTTCTTTTCGGGATTGGGGACGGGACAAGTTGCAAATTTGCCGTTTGGCTCGCTTTGAGTTTCGACGGGCAGAACGGTACAGCCTATGCTTTTGAGAACTTCGGGAACAAGCCTGTATCCCGTTCCGCACAGCGGCGTGTACACTATCGTAAGGTTATCTTTGCACTTAGAGGGACAAATAGCCGCCACTTCGGCAAGAAAATCCTCTTCCACTTTGTCGGGAATGTAAGAAATCAAGCCTTTCTTAAAATAAAAGTCGAAAGTATGGATCCTGAGCCTGAAAGCATCCACTCTGGATATTAAATCCGCCATGGCGCGAGCCTCGGCGTCCGAAATCTGACATCCCGTCGAATCGTATACTTTGTAGCCGTTATACTCCTTGGGATTGTGGCTGGCGGTAATCATAATACCGAAGTCCGTATTCAATCTCCTTGTCGCAAAGGACAAAAAAGGAGTAGGCATAAGTTCTTTTGTTATATAAACGTTAATTCCCGCAGCTGCAAATACACAAGCCGCCTCTTTTGCGAACAATTCCGAATTTGATCGGCTGTCGTAGCTTATTGCGACCTTGGTAAATTCTCGCTCTGTCATGCGGAGCACAATGCCTTGGGATATCTTTCGGATAGTGTAAATATTGAGTTTGTTTGTTCCTGCGCCCATTACGCCTCTTATGCCTGCCGTACCGAACTCAAGATCTTTATAAAAAGCCGAATTTATTTCCTCGTCGGACATATCCAAAAGCTCCCTGAAAAGCTTTCGGTCCTTTACTTTCTTTTTCCAAGTTTCATATTTTTCGGTTAAACCCATTTTATCCTCCGTAATAGTTTTTTTATTTGATATATCCCAATTCCTTTGCCTTTGCGGTAAGTTCCTCTCTGAATTTAGGATGTGCGATAGAGATAATTGCCTTTGCTCTATCGGCAATAGATAAGCCTCGTAAGTTAACCACACCGTATTCGGTTACAAGATATTGAACGTCGTTCCTCGACAGCGAAACAGTTGCACCCGGTTTGAGCGTGGGCACGATACGACTTATTTCCTTTCGCTCGTCGCCGTTGCCCGTCCTGACGTTTGCCGTCGAATACAAAGCGATAAAAGCCCTGCCTCCTTTGCTCATCTGCGCACCTATCGCCGTATCCGCCTGACCGCCCGTGCCGCTGTACTGCTTTGTGCCTAGGCTCTCGCTGCAACATTGACCGGTAAGGTCGACTTCGAGCGTCGTATTTATGGACACTTGATTGTCGTTTTGAGCAAGGGTGTCGTAAGCGTTGCAATAGCTGCAATCCATTACAAGGACGTCGGGATTGTTGTTGACGAAGTCGTAAACAACGTTTGTGCCCATTACGATACTCGTAACGATCTTGCCCTTATGTAAGGTCTTTTTGCTACCGTTGACTATGCCCTTTTTGGCAAGAGTGGCAACGCCGTCGCCGAGCAGCTCGGTGTGGACGCCGAGGTCCTTTTTGCTTTCGAGGAATTGTACGACCGAATTGGGAATGGAGCCGATACCGATTTGAAGATTGTCGCCGTCATGAATAAATTCCGAAATGTAGCCGCCGATGATCTTGTCCTTTTCGTTGACCGGCGCCGGAACGTCCTGTACCATGGGGAAGTCGACGGGCACGTAGTAGTCCACATCGGCTTCGTCGATAATGGCGTCGCCGTAGGTAAACGGCATATTGGGATTGACTTCCATTATGACGGTCTTTGCCCGCTTCATTACCTCGCGGTCGTAAATATCGCTAAGTCCCAACGATACCTTGCCGTCCTTGTTGGGCGGAGTGCAACTGCCCACAAAAAGGTCGGGGTCGCCGTTTGCGCAAATGGTTATTGCCGTCTTGCGCAGGTGCGTCGGTGCATACGAAACGGTTTTAAGCGTATTGTAAGCATTTCGCATGGGACCCGAGAAAAACAAGCTGTTGATCCTTATATTATTACCATACTCGGGCTGTTCGAGGAAAGGATAAGATCTGAGCGTAAGGCACATCCAAATACTAAGTCCCCTGTCTTTGTCGAGGATCTTGTGCAGATTGCTTAGGAACGCTTGCGGTTCCACCGTGCCATCGCCGACAGCGATCTTGTAGTTGTCTTTTACAAGCGCAAGCGCTTCATCCAATGTGATAGTTTTAGCCATAATTAAAACTCCTAAATTTTATTCCGAATCAGTATAATAAATGTAAGACGTAAAGTCAAACAAAAAACGCATAGTTAAGTAATTTCGGTAAATAGAATTATTCAAACCGCTTTCCGAGCGAGAACAGCAACCCCTCCGAATACTTTGCGCCGAAGATCTGGATGCCGACAGGCAAGCCGCCGACCTCGATACAGGGAACGCTTAGCGCGGGCAGTCCCGCTATGGACGCAGGCTGAGTGAAGATGTCCGAATAGACTATCTCTTTCCTCTTTTTATCGGCAGTGAACTCAAAGGCACAGCTTGGCGCCGTGGGCGAAATTATCACGTCGCACTCGCATAGCGCTTTGTCGAGTTCGGAAATAATGATTTGCTTTACTTCTTTGGCGCGCTCGGCGATTTGCGGGTGCTTTATCATATATTCGCCGATGAGAATACGCTTTTTCACCTCATTGCCGAGCTTGTTGCGGTCCGCCACATCGCCCAAGGGACGAATGTTATTTGCGGACTGAATATTGCCGAGCACGCTGTAAACGTAATACGCCAGCCCTATGGTCGGGCAAGACACCTCGGTAAAATTGCAATTGCCGAGGACTTCCCTCGCCCTGTTTATTACACCCATAACTTGCGGAGAGTAAAAACTCTCGAACTCCTTGATAAGCCCGATCCTAAGCCCGCTTGTGGACGAAAGCGAAATCTCTCTGCCGCTAAGCACCTCGTACATAAGCTTATTGTCATCCACCGTGCGCGTGATTGGTCCGATTTGGTCCATGTCCTGCGAGAGAGCATACATTCCGCTCCCGTCGATGGTGCCGTAAGTGGGTTTGAGCCCCACCACTCCGCAATACGACGAGGGTTGACGGATACTTCCGCCCGTGTCCGAACCGAGCGCCGCATAGCATAGCCCCGCCTTTACCGCAGCCGCCGAGCCGCCGCTGCTTCCGCCGCAAACCCTCGTTTTGTCGACGGGGTTATGCACGTAACCGAAAGCCGAGGTCATGTTGGAGGAGCCCATGGCAAATTCATCCATGTTGGTCTTGCCTATTATCACCGCTCCGGCGTCCCTCAGCCTTTTGACCGCTTCGCAGTCTACGGTGTCGGGCGCGGCATCACGCAATAGAGCCGAGCCGCAAGTGGTGACCGAGCCGATAAAGCGCATATTGTCCTTTATGGCAACGGGCACACCGAGAAGCTTGCCGGTCCCAACCGAAGCGATTTTTTTGTCGGCTTCGATCGCCTGCTCCTTACCGTTCAAAAGAGCGATGAAGCAATTAAGGTCGCTTCTTTCTATCTTTCTTAAAATATCGAGAGTAATCTCTTCGGAAGAAACCACCCTCGACAGCAGCATTTGCTTAAGTTGAGCGATATTATTACTGTTCATCGTGGCATCCCAAAGCCGCAATTATGGCGGCAATATTTTCTTCTACCGCATCGTACATAGTTTCATTTGTGCGGTCTAATCTTGCAGCGGCAAGAATGGCTTCGAATTCGATATTTGTCATATTAAAATTATACACCTTAACTTCGATTTCGTCAATGGAATTTGCCCCTTGACAAAAGAAAAAAAATAAGATATAATAACACTATGTATCCCAAATTATTTCACATTTCTTGGCTCAACACTTACGGACTGCTTATCGGCATAGGTATAATCGCCGCATTGTTCCTTTTTAGGAAGCTGTCCGAAAAAATCAACATGAGCGAGGCAAGCTTCCGCTTTTACGGAATTGCCTTGATCGTAGCCATAGTGCTCGCCTTTCCGTTTGCTTGGCTGTTTCAGATGATATACAACCTTGCAAAAACAGGTAAAGTAGGCTCGGGAATAACATTCCTCGGCGGACTTATCGGCGGCGTGGCAACTTTCTTCGTTATCGTGCTCGCTTTCGGAAAAAAGTATCGGGGCGATCTGTTCGATACCGTCAATATCGCCATGCCGTGCATAACGCTCGGGCACTTCTTCGGACGGCTCGGCTGCTTCTTTGCGGGTTGCTGCTACGGAAAGGAAACCGACAGCTTTTTCGGCGTAAAGTTCGTCAGATTCATCGACAAAAACAACAATTGGATATATTGGTCGACGCCGCGGCTGCCCACACAGCTGTTCGAAGCGTTTTTCCTGCTTATATTGACGGCGATTTTGTTGCTGCTCATTATCCGATTTTCCAAGCGGGACTATGCAGCCGTTGCCTATCTTTTCGGCTACGGAATTTTTCGCTTTATCATTGAGTTTTTCCGCGACGACGAACGAGGAGCCTTTCTCCTCGGGCTTTCGCCGAGCCAGGTGATCTCGATAATAATGGTGCTTGGGGCAATAGCTTTGCTTGTGTTCATAATTCTCAAAAAGAAAAAGCTACACTCAGAGGTCGAATAATACTATGGAAAGCAATAAAGAACGGTTCAGGTATTTGATAATAACGATAATTTACCTCATTGCCGCCGCGATCGGAGTGGCGGTTGCGCTGCTTCTTCCGTTTGCGCTGTGGCTCAATATACTCATTGCCGACGTTATATCGACCGTAGCGGTTTTTATTTTCAGCTTGATATTTCATAACGCTTCGGTGTACGACCCGTATTGGAGCGTGCAACCCATAGTCATCGTGATCGCGCTCGCCTGCGCCCAAAAGCCGACAGTCACTTTGATCTTGCCGCTTATCGCTATTATCATATGGGGTATTCGCCTCACCGCGAATTGGGCGTACGTATTTTACGGGCTCGACCATAAATTTCAGGATTGGCGTTATACCATGTTCGAGGAAAAAACGGGCAAGCTGTATTTTTTTTGGTAAACTTTACGGGTATCCACCTCTTCCCTACCTTAGTGGTCTTTGCTTGTATGCTGTCCGTAATATTTACGTACGAAGTTCAGCCCCAATTCAACGTATGGAGCATCGTATTCTTCGTATTTTCGCTGTGCGCCGTCTTTATCGAGGGACTTGCCGATTGCACCAAGCACAAGTTCAGGCATGACGGCGGCACGGGCTTTATTCGAAAAGGCATTTGGAAATATTCCCGACACCCCAACTACTTGGGCGAGATCTCCTTTTGGTGGGGCATCGCCCTCGGCGCGGTCCTTGTCATGCCCAATAAATGGTGGCTGATCGTCGGAGCCGTTATCAACACCTTGATGTTCTTGTTCGTAAGCATCCCCATGGCGGATAAGCGCCAGTCTCGCAAGGACGGCTTCGCGCTTTACAAGGCGAACACCCGAATGCTTTTGCCTATCTACAAAAAGCAATCACCCTAATAAAAATTAATGGTTACTGCAACGTCTTTTTTATAAGGCGTAATTATTATAATAAAGCCATTACAAAGCGAAAAAATAGGTACACAAAAAATGATTTTTTGAAAAAAGTTGCGCAAAAAACTTTTATCTGCGGCGAGGCAGAAAAATGCTTTTCAGCCTCGCCGCTAAATAAAATTGCAAAAAGCCCAAAAGCAAAAGGATGAGGCTATTGCCTCATCCTTTTGATTCATAATCAAGAATGCAAATTATGCTTCTTTTTCCTACGTTTACTTATATACGTTTACGCCATTCGAAAGTCGAAAGAAAGCCGTTTCTTTTACCGTCAATGACACTGTCGGAACAATATGCGGCTGCAATAAACGCATTTGCACCGTTGCTCGTTGCGGCAACGCCCGACACGGAATTCGTACCATCCACATGATTGAAAACAGTAGTATCGCCAACCACAAAAGTATCGTTTTCTACATTGTACTTATAGTAGCTAAATTTTTGGAAATCACGGCAACGATACAGATTTACCGTACCTACATTGTCGGTTTCGGTATATCCGATGACAAAGTACTGCTCGTAGCTTTTTCCGTTGAAGTAAACAACTAAGCCGTTATCTTCAAACGTATACGTTGAATTATTGTTCTTATATACGCCTCTCATAGGATGGGATGTAATAGCATTAGCCGGTCTTGGTGTTCCGATAACGTAATGACTACCCGAATTGCTGCCGCATATCCTGCTGTCCCAGTAGTAGATGATCGTACTGCCGTTATTCTTATCTAACAGAAGCTCAGCGCCGATTATTGCGCCGGTATATTCGTTTCTTTTAATCTCGCATCCAATGATAGTCCATTTTTCTTGCGTACCGTCGGCATTCTTTACCTCAACCTCCGTCGTACCGTCGAACGTAAGGATCTTATCTTGAAGGTAGTAGACATCGGGAAGCTTGTCGGGAAGAGTAATCTCGTGGTCGGTGGGAAATTCGGCTTCCAAAATATACGTTTTGCCATTGTAAATTATAGAGAACTCGGCTGCATTGTACTCGAAAAACTCTTTGTTATTCAATGTCATCTTATTGCCCTCTACTTTGGTAATAGCATATGCTCTATACGAGTTGTAGATACAAGTTTCTACCCTCTTATCTGCCATTATCTCAATGTAGTTCACCTTCCAATTCAAGTCAAGGTACTTACCTACCAAACCTGTGGGAAGAGTTAACGGATATTTGGCTGCCAAAATGTACGTGTTGCCGCCGTAGGTGATAGAGAATTCGGCTGCATTGTACTCGATAATCTCGCCGTTACTTAATGTCACCTTATTACCCTCTACTTTGGTTACGGTGTAGCTGCTGCCTTGGCTGTCGATATAAACAGAGACACTCTTATTTTCCCATATATAAACGTAGTTTTCCTTGTTCTTCTCGTCAAGGTATTTACCTACCAAACCTGCGGGAAGAATTATCTCTGCTTCTGGTTGCGGTCCCGTTCCGGGTCCCTCTGTAAACACGTAGGTTCCGTCGACACCATAGGTTGTGGTTACCAATTGACCGTTGCCGATGGTAAGATAAATATTGCTGTTATTACGGCTGTCATCGGGTGCGGCGACGATCACGGTTTTGCTTCCATCCTCGTAAGCAATCATATAAGTATCGTCGTAGTTTGTGCCCGAAAGAACGAGGCAGCCCATGTAGATAACAAACTCATAGTTCTTGCCCGTAGCCTTGTAAGTTCCGTCAAGTCCTGCGGGGAGATTGTCGATCGTGTATACGTCCTCACCTACGGTAAGAGTGCTCTTAGCAGAATCGTAGGTATATACAATTTCTTCTTCGGCTCCGCCTGCAAACAAGGTGATCTTGCCTGCTTCCTTATCAAACGCCTTAACGATGTATTGATAGTAACTATTGCCGTCCTTGACCATAACTTCGGCGGTGCCGTCAAAGGTAAGCGTAGCTGTGCCCTTTTTGAACGTGCCCCTGAGCATGGAAACGTTGGTTGCTTTTTCGCACGGTCGGGTGGCGTATACTGCTCCGTCCTTGCCGAGTTTGATACTGTCGCTCTCTGCGTCGTAGTAAAGCGTCCTTTCCGTACCCGAAAGAAGCGGTTTAAGGGTGAGCGTGCCGTCGTTTATCTTGGCGATATAGTACTCGACGGGATCGGGTGACTGAATATTGCCCCAAGAGTCCTTTTTCGCTCCCTTAGCCGGAGTGATCTTTACTATCAAGTTGGTGGGATCGAAAGTTATGGTTTCGATCGCGCAGAAGAACGAACATTCGGTCTGCAGCTTCGTGGGAAGATCTTTTGTCGCAAGTTCTTTGGTGAAGATCCTGTTGCCGTGTCCGATATCCGTTACTTCGTCGGGCGCCGTTTCTACGTCGAAGCCGAACCTATACTCCTTGCCGGAGGGCGAAACGGTGATTATTTGCTTGTTTTGTCCGTCCCAACCGGTGATAAAGTAACGTTCATCGACGCAAATTACCGTGCCCTCGGCATGCGAATCGACCTCGGTCAATTCGATAATAAGCTTGGTCGCCTTGTACGATTTGCCGCTCTTCGACATAATAATGTACGTACCTGCGCTTTCAGCGGGAACGCCTACCGTCGAAGATGCGGGCTTACGATAGTAACTTTGATCGCTGAAGCCGGAGTAAGAATTCGTTGTGCATGCGTCCTCGATATAGTCGTACCACATATATATGGAGCCGGTACCGCCATTCTCTTTCGCCGTTAAATACCAGCCGTAACGACCCTTAACGACGGAGTTTTCAGTAAGGTCGGTGTTTATCATTTCCTCTTCTTTTTCGGTATTGATGGTGTATGTCGTTACCTTGCCGCTGAGGTCGACCTTGGTAATGGTGTCATCATTTACGGTATACTTTGCGGTAAGATTGTAGAAGTCACCGCTGAACTTGATGGGACGACCCTTGGTAAATACGGTTGTGTTGTAGGTAATGGTGTTATCCTTTAACGTAACCGTAATAGGTTCTTCGCCGTTTGCGCTCTTGTCCTTAGCCGAAAGCTTAATTGCCTCGTCGACGTTACCTACGATAGTAAACTCACCGTTGAGCTTGCTGTCTGCAAAGCCACTTAAAACAACATTGTAGTTGAAAATGTCAATGTAGTTGGTCTTGCTGCTACCCACGTAGTAGGTACCCGTGATGTTGTCGGGAAGAACTACATCGATATCGATTTCGCTCGGCTTAAATACCCTGTTCGGATTAGAACCGTCACCGTTGATGGTAAGGGTGTTCTCCGTGTCGCTGTAAATAAAGGTCATGGTCTTGGGCTCGGAGCCGTCGTTTACCTTGTGACCTGTTTTGATGTCGGTTACCTCGGTCAAGGTAAGGGTTTTGGTGTCCTCTTTATACTCGGTTACATAGTAGGTTACCGTTTGACCCGATGCTTCGCGGCTCGTTACCTTGTAGCCGTCAAAGGAGTAACGCCAATCGGAAGCGTCCGTTCCACTGTACATGTATGTACCGGCAAGTCCCTTGGGCAGGTTGGTTGCGCCCGTAAGGTAGAGGTTCTCGCCGACGTACACGTCCGCTCCGTATGTAAGAGTGTTGTTTACAAGGTCATAAGTAAGTTCGAATGTCGTGTTCTTATCGGATGACACGGCAAGAGTTATCTTCTTGGTAGTTTCGCTTTCGCCGTCCTTAACGTCGGTGACGGTGTAGTTGACTTTTTCGCCGCTTGCGGGGGTATAGTCCACATACCTACCGTTAAATACGTAGGTGCCCTTGGCGGACTTGTATTCGCCCTTTAAGTCGGCGGGAAGTGCGCCCGCAAAGGGAATTGCCGTATTGGGGTCTTGCTGCGTAAATACTTGGTACTCATTTGCCGTCGGACTGAAAATAAGCTTGTCATTGTAGGCGTTGTACCTGATCCATGTACCACTGCCGTCTGTGGCGGTATAATGCAAGAAATAGTAATAACCCAAACCTTGCATCTGCGTAAGACAATCGTCAAACGAGCCGACTTGACTTATGGTTGACGGTCTTCGACCTCCGTCACCGTAAGTCGTGGTTGAGGTATAAGTAAAGATGTTCTTTTCCGCATCTACGGTTATCTCTATATCCACTCGATCTTTTACGCTAAAGCCGGTGTAATTCCAAACGCCGGTAATGCTCTTGGCTTTTTCGGGGAAAGAGAATTCACCGTCGCTGCCCACCATAAGTAAGTTTAGGTCGTTGTTATACTCGATGTTTTTATTGCCGGGCATTATCCAAGCCGTTCCGCTCCGTCCGTCCGTGCCCATCCAATCATAGTTGCCGGTTCTATAGCCGAAGCCGCTCCAAGATATACGGTTTATTGCAAGTCCCTTTATATAGATATACCAGGTGGCTGTGGGATTTTTGGGATCGGCATTGGATGCATAGTCGATGTCGTAAACACCGTCGATTTTTACCAATTGTCCCTCGTCGGAAATGGAATAATCCCTGTAGGTGTACTTTATTTCCACTTGACTGCCGACTTTCACTTTGTTGCTTGCAAAATCGAAGTACATACCGCTCGGATTTTGGTACCTGGTAAGCTTAAAGCCGTTGTATACCAACTGACCCATTCCGGGAGCTTCACCACCGGGAGTAGGCTGCGTCCCCTGCTTGGTAAGATTTTCTTTATCAAAACCGAAGCTGAGCGTTATCGTCATTTCGTTTAACATGGTGATGCTGTATTCGCCTTGTGTTCCGTTAGGTACAACGAAAGTAACCTTGTCGTCACCCTCCGCCTTAAACGACGTTGCCGTCACTGCGAGAAGTTGCTCGTTACGATAGTACGAGATCTTCAAGGTCGTTCCGTCGAACGTCACCGTCCAGGGGGAGTCACCCTCCTGCGACCACTCGCCTACAAGCCAAGCAAGCTCGGTGGGCTCGTCGGGATCATCCGGATTATCCGGATTGTCGGGATCGGGGTCGACTTCGCCTCCGCCGCCGTTCCAATTGGGATCGGTTGCGCCGCACACTGTGCACGTTCCGTCTTTGAACGTATGCTTGCCGGTTGCTTCGATTACACAATCCAACTCGTCAATCCGATTACCATTGTCGTCGAACCAATAGCCGCAAATAGTACATACATTGTGAGCGCGTATTCCGTCTTTACCACAAGTAGCAGCCACTTCGTCTACGGGGACCAAATTGTGCTCATGCTCGCCTATCGGCGTACAAGCCAACAGGAGAGAACTTATTGCCAT
>CANRNV010000021.1 GCA_947632125.1 uncultured Clostridia bacterium | reverse complement strand
ATTGTGGACTACGATAAGGAAAGGCTCGCTTTGGCGCAAAAGTACGTTTACTACGTGCTTGACTATTCGGAAGTCGACGTAAGGAAGAAAATACTCAATATTACCGGCGGCAGAATGAGCGAAACCATCGTCCATATGCCGCAGAGTGGATTGCCGTTTGGACAGGCGCTTTCGCTTGCGGGCAACAACGGAAGGGTGGCGATAGCCGGTTGGGAGAACACCGCCGACATGAACGGAATAAACGTTGCGCCCATACTCAATCGCCAACTCGTGGTAAAGGGAATAAACGGCAGTTGTAACAACTTCCCCGCAGCGATAAATATGCTCGTAAATCACACCGTCGACGTCGAGTTCGACAAGTTGCCCGTAGTGGGATTTAACGAAGTTGCGAGCATTTTCTCGGGTCACGGCGACTACAATCAAAAATTCATTTACAGCAAGGTAATAATGGACTAAATGAAAAAAATAGCTCAGTTTATAGTTAAAGCCCGATGGGGCTTTGGCATTGCTTTTATCGTGCTTGCGGTGCTCGGAGCGGTGGGAAGCGCCTTTGTAAAACAAAATTACGACTTGACGACCTACCTACCCGAGGATTCGGATACAAGTCGCGGACTTGCCATAATGAAAGAGGAGTTCGGGCTCAACAACACCGTTACGCTGATGCTGAGTACCGACAACGAGCAAGAAATCTCCGCCATAAAAGCGGATCTAAGCAAGATCGACGGAGTTTTGCTCGTATCGACCGACAGCATCAAGGACGGAAACGCGCTGCTTCTTATCACCATGACGGGCGACGAATATTCCGACGAAACAAAGAGCGCGATCGGTCAAATAAAAGAATGTCTTAACAGCTACGATTACGTCCTTTCGGGTAACGCCGTATCGAACATGAATCTCGAACGTGCGCTTAAAGTCGAGATACCCATAATTATGGCAATTGCCATCGTCATAATTATTGCGGTACTTTTGATGTCATCGCACTCCTGGTTCGAGCCTGTTATAATCCTTATTAATCTTCTTGTCGCCGTGCTCATAAATATGGGCTCGAATATAATTTTCGGTCAAATCAGCTACATCACATTTGCGGTGTCGGCAATTTTGCAAATCGCCCTCGCCATGGACTATTCCATAATATTACTGCACAGTTTCAACGAGAAAAAGGCGAGCGGCTTGGACAAAAAAGACGCATTGACAGAGGCACTTGCCTATAATATGCGTCCCATTTCTTCAAGCGGACTGACTACAATCGCCGGGCTTATAGCGTTGCTGTTTATGAGCTTTACCATAGGTTTCGACATAGGCATAGTTCTTGCCAAGGGCATTTTGGTGAGCCTGCTGTCGGTGCTTTTGTTTATGCCGTGGCTTATCATACTCTTCGATAAACCGCTCGGCAAGACGGCACATAAGCCGCTCCCGCTCAAAGGGGACGGAATAGCAAAGTTTTCCATTTCGCTTAGGGCGGTGCTGCCGGTTTTACTTGTGATCGTGATCGTCGTATCGTATCTTTTGCAGATGAATAACGTGTACATCTTCGGCGGTTGGGACGTAAATAGTGGTGCCGAGGAAATTTCCGCCAAGTTCGGCAATTACAGTCAAGCGGTAGTCTTTATCGAAAACGAATACGCCGAGGACAAAGAGGCTCAACAAAAATTCATCGATACGATCGGCTCCTCGCTTTTCAACGAAAAAGGCGAGCCCGCATTCAGGAGCATAAGCTCTTGGACCACTTTGGAACTTTCTCTCGACGATGTTGCAAGCAATATGGAAACGGGCGATTTTTCACCCGTTGTGAACGAACTGCTGGGCGTCGAAGAGGGGGCTCCTACGGTGGGCGACCTTAAAAGACTGTGGGAAAAGTGCGGCGAGGATATTTACAATTTGGAAATTACGCTCCCGTGCCTTAAAGCCGCTATATCGTCATTATCGGGTGTGGATGGGCTATCATGGCTTAAATACCTCAATATCGATGGGCTGTTTAATGGGCTTGCGGACGGTAAGGACACGATAACCGTCAAAAGACTGCTCGATATTGATTTTTCCGCCTTTGCCTTTATTCCTCAGGCAAAGGACTTTATCGAGCCGATTGCTAATACTATGAACTCCTTAAAAGCCAATCACGACCAAGTGAACGAGGGCGTAAGCCTGATTATGTCTGACATACTTAGCAAAGATGACGGCGAAACGCTTGGTTTAAGCGGCGATGTGGATATATTCGGCATAGTTACAACAATGCTCTTCGGCAGCGGAAGCGGCTTTAAGCCGTATGACTTTGCCGATATGATGAGCAAATGCGACTATAACCTCATGGACTTCGAAATAGAGCCGATAATGATAAAGAACCTCATCGAGGGCATGGCGGGCGTTCCCGTGCCCGAGTTTTTGATAAAGACCTTTATTTTGAACATAATCAATGAGGGATCGGTTACGGTAAGCGACGTCGTAAAGTTTATTATTGCTCAAAAGGATGTAGAGTACTATAGAGATATCTATGCGCTTATCGACGACAGTGCGGTGGGGGCATGTATGGTAATAGACGCCGTTCGTGATATTTTCCCATTGCTGAGTAAGCCCATGCAAAATATTATCGACAGCTTAAAAGGCAATTTCATTGGCAAAAATTACAGCCGAATTTTGCTTAATATGGATATGTCGAACGACGGTGACGCCACTTTCGAAAATCTTAACTTCATAAAGAAGATGGCTAACGAGTGCTTCGGCTTTGAAAACGGAAAGACAAACTACGTAGCGGGTATGAGCATGACGTTAAAGGATATTTCCGAGGCGTTCGCTTCCGATCTGCGCAAGATAAACATCGTTACCATCGTTTCGATATTTATAATAATAGCGATTTTGTTCCGCTCATTATTGCTTCCGGTGATTTTGGTGCTTGTTATACAAGGAGCCATATGGATAACCATGGGCATATATGCGCTTGCGGGAGTGCCGATTTTCTTTATGTCGTACATCATATGCATCTGCATCCAAATGGGGGCGACGATAGATTACGGAATACTGATAGCCAGCAACTATCGACACAACCGCGCCACGATGGCTAAGCGTTCCGCCATAATCTCAGCGGTCAACTCGGCAATGCCGACCATATTCTCCTCGGGCTTGATATTGATTACGAGCGGCATAATTATCGGCTTTGTTTCTACGATCTTGCCGATCTACTCGATAGGCAGAATGCTTGGGTTGGGCACCGTTATTTCCATAATAATGATATTGATCATGTTGCCGGCTTTACTGTATTTGTTGGATCGACCGATTTCTTGGCTGACCTTTGACGGAATTAAGGTTTTTAAGTCCGCAAATGCAAGCGGCGAGCCTGTTTTGACCACAAGCGTCGGTGAAACCGTAGCCGAAGATGCTGTGACCGATACCCAAGCGACATCGATCGACAAAAACGCGTCGGTTGAGGGAGGAAACCATGATTTGCAATAATTGCGGCGGAGAATTTAACGATGACGCCAACTTTTGCCCGTACTGCGGAAGCAAAGCCGAACAAAGGACGGTATATTGCACCAATTGCGGCAAACCGTTGGATCCCACAAAAGAGTTTTGTATGAACTGCGGCGTACGGATAAGGAATAAAAGGCACGTGTCCGCAAAAGTCGGCTTTGTCGAGGCATACAAACTCTATTGGAAAAACGCTTTCAATTTCAGCGGCAGAGCGAGTGTTGCCGAATATTGGTTTGCGATTTTGTGGAATATCATTATTTCCGTTGCCATATCCATATTGTTTGTCGTCGTTTTGATTGGACTTATCTTCGGACTTGCCGGCACGAACTTTCTTTATATGCCGCTCGGTCTAAGTGTCCTCGTCCTATTGATCGTCGCGTTCGTGTGGGGGATCGTCAATTTGATACCGGGCATTTCCCTGATGGTAAGGCGGTTGCACGACTCGGGCAAGAGCGGACTTTTTGCTTTACTTTCGCTCGTGTGGGTCGTCGGCACGATAATCCTTTTGGTGTTTATGTGTCTGCCCTCGGACGAAAATGAAAATCAATACGGCTGAGTCATCCATGAATTACGAAAATAAAAAAATATTAAGCGGAGGAATATAATGAAGATCAAAGATTTACCGTACAAAAGGTACACCATCGAACAGGCAGAGGCTATTCTCAAAAAGAGCACGGAGGACGTGAAAAACGCCAAGTCCGCAGCCGAGATAATCGACGCACATGATAAAGCGCTCGAAGCAAGTCTGCATTTCGGAACCATGGCTTCGATTGCACATATGCGATACAGTCTCAATTCGTTCGACGAATTTTACACCAAGGAAAAGGAGTATTACGATTCGACTTTTCCGCTTATGACGGAACTTAGGAACGATTTCGGAAAGGCGATGCTCGCTTCTCCCTATGCCGAGGAAGCCAAAAAGACCATTTCGCCCATAGTTTTCGAGCAATACAGGATATTGGCGGCAGCTTCCGACCCGAGGATCATCGAGGATATGCAAAAAGAGGCGGAGGTCGTAACCGAATATTCCAAGCTTATGGCTGAAATGGTGTTTGAGTATGACGGCAAGGAGATGCCGCTTTCCGTCCTAAGGGGCTATCTTGCCGAGAGTGATCGCAGCGTTCGAAAGGCGGCTTGCGAAGCGATCGGCAAAGGACTGAGCAAGCACTCGGCGGAACTTGACGACATTTACGACAGGCTCGTGCACATAAGGGACAAGATGGCAAAGAAACTCGGCTACAAGAGTTATGTCGAACTCGGCTATCTCAATATGATGCGCCTCGATTACAACAAAGAGATGGTGGAGGCTTTCCGTAACAGCGTGCTTAAAGACCTCGTCCCCGTCATCTGCGATATCAAAAAAGAACTTGCCGCCAAACTCGGTATCAAGGACTACAAGTTCTACGACGACGCCGTTTGCTTTAACGACGGAGAGCCCAAGCCCATAGTGAATAAGGGCGAGATGTTTATCCGTGCGCAAGAGATGTACGACAAGATGTCGCCCGAGATCGGCGCCTTCATGCGTTCGATGCAGGAGAACGAGGCGTTCGATGTCGACGCTCGCAAGGGCAAGTGGGGCGGCGGATATTGCACGAACTTCGACGACTTCGAGCAGACCTTTATCCTTGCCAACTTCAACGGCTCGTCCGACGATGTCGACGTTATTACGCACGAGTTCGGTCATGCGCTTGCTATGGATATGAGTTTTAAGTACGGCGACAAGGAACTCGGCGTGGGCGGAATGGAAACGGCGGAGTGCCATTCCATGAGCATGGAGTTCTTCTCGTGGCCGTATATGGACCTGTTCTTTGGCGAAAACGCCGACAAATATCGCTACAAGCACTTGCTCGGTGCGCTCAGCTTTATTCCTTACGGTACGATCGTGGACGAATTCCAGCACATCGTGTATTCCAATCCCGACCTTACGCCCAAGCAAAGGAACGAGGAGTATCTGAAACTCGAACGCAAGTACCGCCCGTATCTCAGCTTTGACGGTATTCCGTACCTCGAAGAGGGAACAAGGTGGCAGTTCCAAATGCACATCTACGAAAGCCCGTTCTATTATATCGACTATTGCTTGGCGCAGACCGTTGCGCTCGGCTTCTTGGTCGAGTCGCGCAAGGACTACGGCGACGCGCTCGGACGCTATCTCGAATTTGTGAAGAAAGGCGGAACCGTACCTTTCGGTAGACTTTGCACCGAAGCGGGACTTGCCTCGCCTTTCTCCGAGGGCGCGCTTAAAAACATCGCAAAGGTAATTCCCGAGCTGCTTAAGGAGGTAGAATGAGCGATAAAACTCAAAAAACCGACGCGCAGTCCGAAAATAATGAAGCGGAAGCTGTGGATGAAGCCTCGGTGGATATGGACAGCCGTGAGCAGGGCGAAGAACCGATTTCCGAAAAAGAAATCGAGGGCAAAAAGCGCACCGCCGTCAACGATCCCGACCTGCTTATCGGTCCGTACAAGCCGATAGAGGGCGAGCCGCCTACGATAAAGTGTCCGAATTGCGGAGAGGAAATGCCCACAACGATAGATACTTGCGTAAATTGCGGTCATTACCTCAAAAAGGACGAAAAACGCTATGTCCCCATGGACGAAAAGAAGATGAAGAAGATACGATGGATCATAGGCGTCATATGCGTCTTGGCGTTCGTTATCTTTATGATCTTTTCGGGTAAGTGGGGCGGAGGCGAATAACGAGGCGAATATAAAATGTGTATCGGCACATACTATCGATATGAAGAAGAAACGTACGTGCAAAAACTTTGACCCAAACGGCAACTACACGGGCAAGTATTTTCGCCTCGACGAGGACGAAATCGTTTTGACCGAGCCCGAACAGGACGTCGACGACCTATAAAAACAAACTTCGTCGCGGGCTACGCTTGGGCGCGTGTTACTTTTTTGAAAAAAAGTAACCAAAAAACTTTTATCTGCGGCGAGGTTGAAAAATACTTTTCAACCTCGCCGTTAAATAAAACCTTTTTGTCCACTGTTTTACACCTTATAAAAATAAAACGCATAAATAACAATTAAAGCTATATAATCGAACGATGTTTGAATAACACTCTAAATTGCATTTTTATAAGGATAATCCCCTCAGCCACAGCACGCTAACGCTTAGCTGTGTCAGCGCCCCTTGTTTGACAACAAAGGGCGCCTTTTTTAATGACTGCTCCGCAGGATTTATATCGAGAAGGACCACTACTAAAAATGTGATAGAATGTGTTAAGTAATAAATTTCTCACGCTCTTTTACAACTCCTCAAAAACCCTAAAACGCTCACAAAACCCATAAAAAACCCCTTGTTTTGGCGGAAAACAAGGGGTTTTGCGCTATTTTCAATTGTGAAAGAAAGGACGAAAAAAGTACATAGAATAAGTTATTCTATGTACCTAAATCGCACAAAAAAGAGCATATGAAAGCATAAATAAAGTACAAGCGGAATAAATCAAGCATAAAAGAAACAAAATTTTTATTAAAGTCGCATTTTTCGCTTGACTATCCTTATAAAAAGTGATATTATTGGCGATAGAAAGTACATAGAATAACTTATTCTATGTACCTAAATTACCCCAAAAGAGGGTACAAATAAGGGAGGAAAAAATGAAGGAAAAAAGCAAAAGGAGTTCTTTTGTAGGCTTTACGCTGGTGGAACTCGTAATAGTGATCGCAGTCATAGCGATCCTTGCGGCTGTACTTATCCCCACGTTTGTCGGCGTTATCGACAGCGCCAACAACAGTGCGGACTTACAGCTTACGACCAATATGAACACGGTTCTGTCGACCAATCTCGACGAGGACGTAGCGGCGACAGCCGAGAACATTCGCAAGCTGCTTAGTGACAACGGCTTGGACAAACTTGCCACCAAGAACAAGGATGTGCTCATTGCCTACAACAAGGAAAACAAAAAGTTTGAGAGGATAAATCTTAAAAAAACTCTCTCGAAAGGTGGCGAAAGCGGCATAATCACCGTAAGCGCCGAAGGAGCCGAAGAAAAAGGGATATATAATGATAATCCGTATTCGATGGAAGAGATTTTCAATAATGAAATCATCGTAAGTACGGGCGGAAACGATCTTGCCGAGGCTTTGTATTCTTTGCATAATTTGCCCGAAAATACGGCAATTGAAGACGGCAAAAGCGATCCGAAGGTATTCAATATAACAACATTTAGAAGGAAGGCTTATTCGGCGATAAATGACAATAAAAATCTTATAGATGCTATCGAAAAAGTTTTGGACTTCACCTTGTTCGTAGATGCTTCCGGAAATCCCGTATATTTCGGTTACGATGGATCTCCCACAAGAATAGTGTTCAACGAGGATTTGAAAACATTCGATATATCCAAGCTGAGCGGCTACGAAGGAATGACGGTCGTTCTTCCCGACACGCTTACGGAATTGATATGTACGGATACCGCCTATAACCCCTCGCAAATTCTCTTTGCGGGCAATACCGAACTTATTGAGGAAAAAGCCAAGAGCGAAGAAGTCTTTGCCATGTTGCTTGAAAGTGACTTCGTAAGCGACAACCCGCTTGAAAAGACCAAGGAAGGCGTCGTTACTCTCGGCGCACAGATCACACAAAAGGACTTTTTTGTAACGGAAGCGACGCAAGCAGATAAAGCCCAATATCGTTATGCCGATATAAACGGCGACGACGGTGCGCTCAAAGCCGCGACAGATTCGGCGGATTACTCGGGCAAGGAGCGTTCGGTCATCATCACCATAAACGACTATACAATTCCGGGTGGCGTGACTATCCCGAACAAAGTTACACTCAAAATACCATACTATTATATTGAAAGTGAGGGAGCATATCTTACGGGTTATGCTCACGGTTCCGCAGGCGGCGAATTGTTTACCATAAAAGACGAATACGGTGAAGTTATACAAACAGTGACAATGCCCGAATGCGGCTACTATTTGGACGGCTCTACATACTTATTCCTTGGGGAAACTTGCATTGTGGACGACGAGTATTACACAGCGAATTATAAAGACACCACTAAGAGATACAAGCAATTTAACGTAACGCTTAACGGAGATCTTACAATACAAAGCGGCGGCAAGCTTGAGGTTGGCGGCGTAAATACTTACAACGGACAATATTACAACGGGCATACCTCCGGCTACTACGGTCAGCTGAATATGGGCGAAGGCAAAAAGATAATCGTGCAAGAGGGCGCCGTTATCGACAGTTACGGCTACATCAAAAACGGCTCGATAGAAGCGGAGAAAGGCGCAAACATTTACGAACCGTTTATCGTAGCGGACTTCACGGGCGGCTGGAATTCCTATGGTTTGTATACGGACGGACAATCTCCTTTCCTCAGATATGCGATGATCAATATTCAAAGCGATCTTACAATAGAGTACGGCGCAAAACTTTGGGCGCGTTGCGTGCTTTGGGGCGACCATATGTACAATATGACCAAGCAGGTAGTGATAGGGTACGACGATAAGATTGGAGATACAAACTTCGGACTTATTACCTTGGAAGAGCCCGACGATGACAGGCTCGTAAGCAAAGCGGTATGCACGTACGATCATAGCAAGACTTTGCAACAAAGTAGTAACGCCTACAATAACCTTAGAGGTGATATAGGAAAAACCAAAATTACCATAATAGGCAACGCAAGAACGGAATCGCTCGAATTCCTTGATATGGTATCTACTTCGCAAGTTCTTTTCCCCGTTCCGTTTAACTTCGACTTTGTAATCGGCGACGGTACTACGGATACGCAATTCAGTATAAAAAACCACTATGTCATTCTTCCCGGCGCAACTGTCACGGTAGAAAAAGCCGGCAGCTTGATCGTGACCGAAGATTCGTCATTCTTCGTAATGGATTACCTGTATCAGGATCCGGCAGGTCTTAACGGCAAAACATATCCTACAACTACGGATCTTACCCAAAATGAATTTTCTTCAAGCGCGATCTTTACCGTCAAAGGAAACTTTACCGTGAAAAACGGCAGCGGCAAAAATGACGGCAAGAACTCCAAGGCTAAAACCAAGGTGGGCGGCTTGATACGTGCGGGGGCGGAAAATGCTACCTTAACTATTGGTACAAAGAGTAGCAACGAGAAAATTCTTTGTGATAATATAGATTTAAGCGGCAATTTCAATGTCGGAGGCAGAGGCGCCTACGAATGTAACACTTCGTCGTATACTTTCCCGCTAAGAATCTATGATGCGGCATTGACGACAAATTTGACTAAGGAAACTTTGGACAAATATGAGAATGATGATAGTAGTAATACCTATAAATTCGTAAAGGTGGTAAGCGGCACCGAATATACGTCGACAAATGTACAAACCCCGCTTTCGTTCAAAGAGTCTTCTAACGTAAGATATCTGACACGTGCCACCGGTGACGTGCAACCCGAAGAGAGTTCGATAGACGGCAAAACACATTACGTTTGGAGTGATAATAGTGCTCTTTCCTTGGAACTTTCGTATACCGCCGAACAGCAAGTTTATGCCTTTGCGCAGGCTGACGCTTCTGCCGAGAGTCAAGCCGATGAGTGGAAAAAAGCATATAATTCGGCAATACAAAGCGGCGACTTCGACGATCTTTCAAAAGTTTATATCGATTTTGACGGGCTCTCCGTTGCGGCGGAAAATAAACTTGCAACGGACAAAAGCTTTGTCGATAGTGGTTCCTTGTCAAATAAGTTGACCGCACTTGAAAATAAGATAATCGAAAAGTTTAATTTTGAATTTATTACAGATAAGTTCGGAGAGGGCGTTTCCAAATCCGATATGGAGCAAACCAAGGCTGCCGCAGATGCTAAAAAAGCATATGACAAAGCCGACGGTAAAATCCAAGACTTGTTAAGTAGCAAAAAAAGTATAATCGAGGCGTTCCTTGATGGCGATAATGCGGTATTGTTTACCGTGTCCATAGGTACCAAGATCGATGGCGGCGACGTAATAAGTTGGAGCGATGATGAAGTATACACGAGAAAACAAAATGTAAAATTCGAAGATATATGGAACAAAAATGTGAAATTCGATCCATTTGACTACATTTCTCCGGAGGGGAACGGAAAATCTAAACCGCAATGGAGTGATGAGAAGGCGAAATTGAAGATCGTTAAGTTCACATTATACAGTAATATACAGGTTAATAAATTATCGCTTACAGGCGCTCGCGAGGTTACACTTGATCTTAACGGATTCGAATTGGATTTTGCGGTAGACGGAGGAGATCCACTGTTTAATGTAAAAAAATCTGATAATCCGACATGGAAGGAGCAATTTACGCCCAAGCTTATCATTGAAGGTGACGGCAATATAGGATTGTATGTAGATTTTGCAAATTCTGAAAATATGAGTCGTCTTATGAGCGCAGATACACGTAATTATTCGCCTATTATCGGTTCTTCGGGCGAATTGATAATGAAAGATGTCAACGTATCCGCTAATTTTAAGTTTGGGATTGGTGTCCATCAGGTAAATGCTGTTGTAGTAAATGGCGGATCGGCTACTTTAACAAATTGTAATATAGCCAACTTTTTGAAAGGAATAGCGATACAAGGCGAGTCCGAAGTCAATATCAATAAGTGCAATTTTTATAGGTATTACAGTATTAGCTTTTTCGGAGAAGAAAGTATGTATTCGGCAATTTTCTTTGATTCGCAACAAAATATCACTGCCAATATTACCGAAGTGGATATTGCGATGGCAAATACCCCGGCGATATCTTTCAATAGTATACGAGGTAGCGAAAGCACAAAGTATACCGTAAATATTATCGATAGTGAACTCAAAAGCGGAAGTTGCGTAATCGATTTGTGCAATAATGAAAACGGTAAAGAAAGTGACAATAATGATGTTGCTTCGATTGAACTTAACATAAAAGGTACGACGCTAATAGCCAATGCCGAAGGATCGGGTAGCGACGCTACCGGCATTTGGATAGGCGGCAAAGGTAAGACCGATGTCACTTTGACGAATAGTACTGTAATTGCAAGTCCCGATTCGCAAAGCCCAACAAAAACTGCCGCAGCTTTCCGATTCGGAAAACAGTTGGATAAGTCCAAGAACAATACGGTCAAGTTTGTGACGGGTGAGGATGTCAACTTCATCTATGCGCCCGATGAGGCGTCGCTATTTAGCGGTTTAACCGACGACGTCGGTATTACCGTGCAGGTGGACGACGCTACCTATGACAGCGAAGCGAATCTTTATGACAATAATGGTGAGTATACAAACGTAGAGGGCTATATGTGCTACACCGTTATGAGTGCGGCAAAATAGTCGGATTGACAAAAAGGCTTTATAAAAAAGCCGTAACATAGCTTTCATCTTTTCCATTAAAAGCGCTTTGTGGGGCACTTGCTCTGCGAGGCGTTTTTTTGTTGCAACTTTTTTGTAAAAAAGTTGCAACAAAAAACTTTTACCTGAGGCGAGGCTGAAAAATACTTTTCAGCCTCGCCGCTAAATAAAACATTTTTGTCCACTCTTTTGTACCTTATAAAAATACAATGCATAAATAAGCGGTACCGCCGAACAAACACGTAACGCCCGAATGACGAACCTCGCTTGCGTTACTTGTTAACGCAAGCGAAGAGGAGCGGGCAAGCGAAAACGGCTGTTTGCGAGTTTACGAGCAAACAAGCCGATCTGGGGTCCCACAATACTTGTAGGGGGTCACACACAAGATACTTGTACTCGTGGGGTGAGAATAGCGCAGACAGCGACGAGTTATGCGTGACATAATATGTGGTGAGGGTGGAATTTTGCCGATTTTATGTCAGATATAGTTAGAGCGATTTATCGTAATTTGCTTTTATTTTTATTTCCAATCGGGTCTTGGCGAACCGAAAGGGGGAAGCGTATCAAGTCGGTTATTTATGTGATAAAAGTTGGTTAATTTATGTATTATGAATATTATATTCATTGTTTTGCGAAACTAAATTTGTTGTCGGATAGCCTATGACGTTGTGTTAAACCGCCCGTCAATTGTGAAATATATCATATTTTATCACCTATGGCACATAAAAATGAATATTTTATCACTTTTACGGTCGAAATTACGGTCAAAAAGGGCACACAATTTGTTTGTGTGATATGTATAAAATATTTTTGAAAACTATGAATTTTTTTGTGTAATTGCTTGACAATTGTGGTTGTATATGATATTATTGTTTGTAGAAAAAGTCTATGCTTTTATTATAGTACTTTTATATAAATAATATGGCAGTGTTAAGCTTTCGAATAAGCCAAATACTAATTAAAAACTTTATTGCTTGCGCATATGCAAATATATAAAGAACAAAAAAGGAGTGTAAAAAAATATGGACAAATCGGTTTTCTCAAAATTTGTTGCCCGTATCAAAAAGGAAGGAATCCTAAAATCGCTTCTTTACGGATTAATAAATGGTTTTGCCGTTAATTTCTTGATCTTAACCGTTTGTTATATCCTAAGCGCATTGATGGATAACGACACTTTGCTATTGGTCGGCTTATGGCTGTCGATAGGATTGGGTCTTGCCGTAGGTCTTTCCACCGGTTTGGTACTCTACTACAAAAAGTTCCGTCCTACCACCAAGCGAGTTGCCGAACGTGTAGATGGATTAGGGCTTGAAGAGCGAGCGATTACGATGCTTGAGTTCGAAAATGACGAGTCTTATATTGCAATGAAGCAACGTGAGGACGCAAAGAAGAAGTTGGATGAGGTTGATACCCAATCGATTAAGTTCAATTTTGCCAAATCTACGATAATAGCGGCTTCGGTGCTTACGGTTATCGGGCTCGCTATGACCACGTTGGGAGTTTTGACCAACTATAATATAATAAAGCCCCCGCTCGGTCCGCTCGACTCTTATGAAAAGCCTTATATGGAAGTACAATATCTTACCGAGGGTGACGGCACCGTAGTGGGCTATGATCCTGAAAGCAACAGTGTGATTTTGGAAGATCCCGAACAAGCTTTCGATTACCAGATCGTTATCTTCGAAGAGGACGCTAAGCCCGTTTTTGCTATGCCCGACGAAGGTTGGGCTTTTGTCGGTTGGAAGTTGGAGGACGGAAACATCGACGAAAACAATTCCGACCCGGTAAGGCAAGAGTTAGCCGTAAAAGCCGATTTGATTATCACGGCAGTGTTCCAAGTCCCCCAGGATACCGAGCAAGGCTCGGCAGGGTCCTCCGATGATGAGCCGCCCGAGGACGACGACGAGCCGCCGGCACCGCCCGACGAAAATGCGCCGCCTTCCCAAAACTTCGAGGAAAGCGACGAGCCGGGCGAAAATAATCCATCCGAGGACAATCCCGGCAATATAGAAAGCAATGGCAATGGCGATCCCAGCGATACCGGATCGGGTAGCGATCGCTATGCGGAGTCGAGCAAGTATCTTAACGGCGAAACCGCTTATCAAGACGACTATGACTCGAGAAGAGATGACGGCGAACGTGAACTTTTGGATAATCCCAATTTGACGGACGAGCAACGCGCCATAGGTGAGTCGTATCTCAACAACTTGGGCGCAGGCGTAGACACCGGCAATACAGACGGCAGTAAAAGCGATAATTAGCAGGACAAAAAAATCAATTAAAAAATTCATAAAAAATAATTTAGGAGTAATTACATCATGTCAGAACAAGTAAATGAACAGCAAATCGTCAGGTTCAGCGAACAAATCAAAAACATTCTCGAGCAAGTAAGGCGCGACGTCATCGGTCAAAACGAGGTAGTCGAAGGTACGATAATCGCCATGATTGCAGGTGGTAACGTGTTGCTCGAAGGTGTGCCGGGTGTAGGAAAAACCAGGCTTGTACGTACGCTCGGAAGAGTATTCAGCCTTCCGTTCTCGAGAATTCAGTTCACTCCCGACCTTATGCCTGCCGACGTAACGGGTACCAACATTATCGTAAGGGACGACAGCGGCAACAGCAAGTTCCAATTCCAAAAAGGTCCCATTTTCAGCAACATAATCTTGGCGGACGAAATCAACCGTGCAACCCCCAAAACCCAGTCGGCATTGCTTGAAGCCATGCAGGAGCACAGCGTTACCGTTATGGGCGAGTCGCGTAAACTCAGCGAACCGTTCTTCGTACTTGCAACGCAAAACCCCATTGAGCAGGACGGAACGTATCCGCTTCCCGAAGCGCAGATGGACCGCTTTATGTTTAAGCTTATCGTTCCCATGCCCAGCATGACCGAACTTATGGATATTGTCAACATGACGCAAAAGACCATGGCGGAAGTCGCCGACGCAGCTTGCACAGGCGAGCAACTTCTCGAAATGCGTAAAACCGCCAATCAGATACTTGTTGCCGAAGATGTAATGAGGTATGCAATGACGCTTTGCTCGGCAACTCATCCCGACAGTGAGTTCGCTACTCAAGCCGCCAAAAAGTATGTCCGTCTCGGCGCATCTCCCCGTGCGGGACAAGCGCTCATCTCGGCGTCTAAGGTTATGGCACTTATGAGGGGCAGAGAGAATGTTTCGTATAACGACATCAACGTATTGGCTTATCCCGTACTCAGGCACAGGATGAAGCTTAACTTCGAGGCTATTGCCGAAAGAATAAGTGCCGACGACGTAATCAAGATGATGCTCGGCGAAATCGGCAAGGGTAACGTAAGAGGAGCAACCGATATCGGCGAAGTGGCTCAAAAGGCAGCGGAAGAGGAAGTTGCATCTCAAAATAATGAGGAGCAGACCGAACAAAAAAAGCGTAAATTCGGGAGAAAATAATTAATGAAAGTCTCATACTTAAACGACGAATTTTTCGGTCGCTTAGAGACGTTGGCGCTTAATTTGCGAACAAATCTTGCGGGCTTCTTTGGGGGTAAGCATCTTGTGAAAACTTACGGGCAAACCGTCGAATTTGCCGATTATCGTGAGTATATGCTCGGCGATGATATCAGGCGTATCGATTGGAACTTGTACAGTAGGTTCGAAAAATACTTCCTCAAACTCTTTACCGACGAAAGGCAAATGCACGTTCAAATTTTCTTGGATTGCAGTGCCTCGATGGAAATGGGTAACCCCAAAAAAGCCGAATTTGCAATAGCGGTGGCGGCTGCGCTGGGATTTTTGGCGGTTCACAACATGGATAAAGTTTCGTTTAACCTTATGCACAAGGATAAGGCGATAAACAATACCGGCACCATTGTTGGCAAGAACGCATTTTTCCGAGCCATTGGCGAGTTGGAAAATATCGAATTCAAAGATGATACGGATATTGCCTCGGCAATAACCAACAGTCCCAACACGGGTACTAACGACGGTCTTACCGTGATTATTTCCGACTTTTTCACCGAAAGCGCATGGAAGAAAGCCGTGGACTACTTGTCGTACAAAAAGCGACAGGTCATGCTCGTGCAAGTGCTTTCTCCCGAGGAGATAGAACCCGCTTATTCGGGAAGAGTGCATCTCGTGGACTCTGAGTCGGATGATATATCCGATCCGAAAAATCTGAAAATACGTATAACTCGCAGTATGCAGATTGCGTACGAAGAGGCGTTTAAGGATTTGGAAGAGGATATCAGGTCTTTTTGCGTGTCGAGAGGGGCGGAGTTCTTCTCCGTTTCGTGCGACAAGCCGTTTGAAAAGACGCTTTTCGGAGATCTTCTTAAGGCAGGTATAGTAGGATGATGAAGTTACTTTTACCATTAGGCTTACTCGGACTTTTGAGCATAATCGTCCTTATAATTATTTATATAATTAAGCCCAATTATCAACAGAAGTTTATTTCTTCGACTTATGTTTGGAAATTGAGTTTGGCGTATCGCAAGAAAAAGGTCCCCATAAGCAAGCTTAGGAATATTTTGCTTATTATTTGTCAAGTGCTGTTGCTTACTTCATGCGCCATGATGTTGGCAGGTCCGTATCTCGCCGAGGAGCAGACAGCCGAAATTCCCGAGCAAATCGTTCTTATTGATGCATCGGCAAGTATGCAAACCGTAAATTCCGATGGGACGAGGTTCCAACGTGCCGTTGACAAACTGAACAATTCGCTCGACGATATTTTTGCTCAAAACACGTACTTTTCGCTTATCATCGTAGACAATGATCCGAGGTATTTGGTTCGACGCGCAAATGTTTCGCAGGTTGAGGACATTCGCTTGACGTTGTCCGAAATGATGGACGGCAAAGACGGTATCAATCCGATCTGCACGTTCGGAACGCCGAATATTACCGGCGCGATGACGCTTTGCGAAGAAATTCTTGTCGAAAATCCGTACGCTAAGATCAGCTTTTATACGGATACCGAATATATCGATTCGGACGAAAAAGTTACGGTGGTTACGGATGGTATAATAGACCACGAGGAGTGGAACGCCGCTATTTTGGACGGCAGGGTTTCCACCAACGAGTACAATACATACAGGTTCGAACTTGACGTTGCTTCGTACGGGAAAAGCGCCGACTTTAAGATCGTTATGAGGATCAAGGGCGCCAGAGCAAAGTACGGCGAGGATAACTACGTGGAATCTTATATAGAAAGCGGTTCCGGCAACGATATCGTCAGCGAGCAATCCGAAATAGAGATCGAGTTCAATACCTCTACTTTTGACAGTGATATGAAAACCGTCAGACTTCCCGACGATTTGTATATCACGAACGAGGACGGAACGCACCAATTCGTGCCCGGAAGCTATAATAACGTTACCGTTCCCACCGAGGACGGCGTCCATGTGTTGGAAAACGACGAGTTCATCGAGATTTTTTCGTATGAGAGCGTCGAGGTGGACCTTAGGGATTATACCGGCAGCGGAAATTCCTTAAACGATTCGTTTGCAAGCGACAATTCATTCTGCTTTTACGGTGGCAAGCGAAATCAGTTGCGAGTTGAATATTGCACTTCGCTCGACAACCCCTTTGCAAAGGGTATGATTCAATCCTTGCAGTCGATTTTGAGCACCAAATGGGATTACACCCTCGAAACGAAAGAGGGCGGTGGCGCTACTTCGGGCTATGACATCTATATCTTCGAGCACATCTTGCCGCAAATTTTGCCGACGGACGGTCTTGTGGTTCTGCTCGACCCGGCAAGCACGGCTCCGGCAGGTTCCGGTCTTACCTTGGAAGAGAGAATTGTTCCGGGACCGAGCAGTTCCAACTACGCTACTTTCGATCTCGAGTCCGATCACGAAGTTTTGCTTAATATCAAGCCGAGCAGTTTCATTGTATCGAAGTACGTTTCGGTTATCGCAGACCAAAACTATGAGGTTTTGATGAAGTGCAACAGCGACGCCGTTGCTCTGTTAAATGAGGTCAACAAGGTATTCATTTTGTCGTATAACGTGCATTTCGCTCAATCGATAAACGTTTATTTCCCGATTTTGCTCAGCAATGTCTTTAATTACTTCTATCCTCAAACCGTGCCCGACTATTTGTTTGATGTCGGCGAAACGATAGATGTAAGATCGATAACCGACAAGGTTACTCTGCAACCCCCTGTAGGTGAAGGGACCACGGTCGATGTGTTCCCGCACTCGTTGTCGCTTGATATGCCCGGAAACTACGTTGTTACGCAGTCGGTCACCTACAGTACGGATAATGAGGACGAAAATGCAACAAATGTACGTATTTTCAGGACGGACTTCTTTGTAAAAGTTCCTTCTGCCGAAAGCGAAATCGATGCGACGGTCTATACACTTGTCGGCCCGCATTACGAGATACCCGACCCCGAAGACTTTATGCACAAATTGTTATTGTACTTTGCAATTGCGCTTGTGGTATTGATAGTTGCCGAGTGGTGGTTGCAATATCAAAGTCAATTATAATGGAGGGACACTATGAGTGATTTTACTGTTAACTATTCGGTATCGCCTTGGCTATTATTATTGATTATCCCCATAGCGGCACTTACGCTTATTCCTTACTTTAGGATGAATAAGCGATATAGGCGCAATCGTAACCGAATTATTTCAATAGCGCTGCATTTGATCATTACGGTGCTTGCGGTTTCGGTACTTGCGGGTGTTTCGTTTGCTTATAACATTCAAAACAAAGAAAACGAAATCATGTTGCTTGTTGACTGTTCCGACAGCTTGTCGATATCCGATAACGAGCGAAATCGAGCGATCGAGGATATAATCTATTCGAGCGGTTCGAGGTTCAAAATCGGTATCGTGGCTTTCGGCAAGGATCAGGTTTATGCGGCTCAGCCCTCAAATGACGTTGAGGAAACATATCGTAAATATATAGATTCCTTAGCCGAAAATCCCGTAGACGGTAGGGCTACCGATTTTGCCTCCGCATTGCTTTTTACCCAAGATAAGTTCAAAAATCCCGAAACGGCGAAAGTTGTCGTCATTTCCGACGGATTTGAAACGGACGGAAACGCCATGAGCGCCATCAAGACGCTTACCTCGCTCGGTATCGACGTCGACGCCATCAAGCTTGACAGATACTTCGACAGGGAAATTGCGATAACGGACGTGGAAATTCCCAATCAAAGCTTTAAGTACGGTGAGAAATTCGATATTCACGTCACCATACAAACCACTGTCGACCGACCCAATATCGGCTTGCAGATTTACGAAAACGGCGAGTTGGTCAACATGGACGATATGGAAGACAGCATGTTTAAGCTGACCAATAACAGTATCGGCAAGGACGCTCCGTTTGTTTACGACATAAAGAACTATATGTTCGAAAGGGCCGATGATACGGAGCCCGGCAATGATATAAGAGAGTTGAGCTTTAAGCTTGTAGATTTGGACGAGGGTGCTGCCGACGGCTTTGCGGACAACAACACGTACTATACTTACGTCAATGTTCAAAACTTCAACAATATATTGATGATCGAGGGTGTCGAAGGGGACTCCGCTAAGCTTATTGAAACGCTTACCGATACCGACAATCCGTTTGAGATAAAATCTTTCAATATAAAAGAAATAATCCCCAACGATCCCGAATTTCCAAATACTCTCGAGGAAATGAGCGAATACGACCAAATTATCTTGGTCAACGTTTCTTATTCGGATCTGCTCGGTGAGAATATGCCGATAGAATATGATAATGAACTTGCCCGTGAGGTCACGTTCGAGGAAAATCTCAATCGCTATGCACGGGAAGTAGGTGGTTCGGTCTTTGTCGTCGGTGGTACCGAGGCAGGCTCTATCGCTGCGGGCGAACCCGAAGCGCATGCCTTTAACCGTGAAGATTTCGAAACAGCCAAAGAGGGTGGATTTACCGCTTTTGCGGATATGCTTCCCGTTGAGGTCACTCCGTATCGTCCGCCTCTCGGCGTAATGCTTGTCATCGATAATTCGGGCTCGATGGGCGTAGGAAGAGATGACAATATCATGGATAAGTTGGACTATGCGTGTGACGCCGCTTTGCGACTAATCGATAATCTGGATGATCACGATTACGTGGGAATTACTTGTTTCAGCGAAAGACCGATAGAAATTTTACCGATTACTCAAGTCATTGACGCTCGCGACAGGGCGAGGGAGCTTGTCGATCAGATAGGCGAATCCGCAGGTTCGGGCGGAACGAACATCTCTCCTGCGTTAAGGAGTGCAGGTCAAGCGCTTGAAAGTATATCCACGATAGACAGACGCCACATGATCGTCATTACCGACGGTGAGCCGAGCGAAAAGCTCTTCGGTACGGCGGGCGTAGGACATGAAGCTTACGGTCCCATTATCGAAAGCAACTACGCACGTTGCGGCACCACGATGTCCTTGATTCATATTGCAAGCAGTTCCGGTTTTTCCAATTCGTCGCAAATGAAGACCGCAGCCGAAGTCCTCGGACACGGTCGTTATGTAAAGGTCGTCGAGTCCAATTTAAGTGAGCTTTTGACCATAATAGACGAAGAACTTGCGACCCAAATGTTGGATGAAGCTTCCGACTACAATAACGGAGCCGAATTTACTCCGGTCATTGACGAGTTGACTTCCATCTTCAACGGAATAGACACAAGGAATTTGCCTAAAGTCGGCGGTTATCTCGGCGCAAAGCTTAAGCCCAAGACTTCTTCGCCGCTGAGAGCGGAATTTAATGCTCCGCTATATGCGCAATGGAAGTACGGCAGAGGCAAAGTCGGAGTGTTTATGTGTTCGCTAAACGGCGACAAGTGGTCGCAGGATTGGGTAACTTCGGACTCCCAAGGCAAAAAGCTGATAAACAATATTGTCGAGGATCTTATGCCTACTCAGGATATAACGATGTCCGACATTCAGATCACCATCGATGAGGACAACTTTACGACAAGGGTCAATTTGTTTACCGAAGTTCCCGAAAACGAATATATACAAGTAGACGTGTATAAGCAAAACGGCGCAGACGTGTCGATATACAGCAATATGTTTATGCAGGAAAACAATAGGGCTACTTTCGAATTGGAGGAGCCCGGAACCTACAGGATAGAAGCTCGAAAGTACAATGCGAACGGTGAGGAAAAAGAGGGCACGTATGTTAAAAAGTTCAGAGTGTTCTCTTACTCGAAAGAATATAATATCTTCGAAAGCGACAAAACGGCAACGACATTCTTGACCGACTTGACGGCAAGCGGCAATGGCGAATTGCTTAATAATGGAGCGGACGTATTCTTGAAATACGATACGAATATTCATAAAACTTTCGATCCGACCATTACATTCTTGATTATTGCTATAGTATTATTCTTGCTTGACGTTGCGGTTCGAAAGTTCAAGTTCAAGTGGATTCACGAAATTGTACGCGACCGCAAAGAGCGTAAAAGAATTATCGGCGAAAAACGCTGAAAATAATTATTTAAGGAGCAAAAATGAAAAAGCTACGAATATTACTTATTTTATGCGTATTAGCTTGCAGCCTCTTTACTCTTGCCGCATGCCAAAACAATGCGTTGCCAAGACCTACGGGCTTGAAAATCGATGCTTCGGGTGATAATTTGATATGGGACTCTATGAGTTCGCAAGTCGTAGCGAGATATGAAGTCAGCATTGACGGTGATATTCATATCGTTCGCGAAAACGAATATGATATTTCCAGATTGGAACCCGGAAATCATAAATTAAGAGTAAAAGCCATCAGCAAGGGGGGTGCCTATTCGAACTCGCCTTGGAGCGAAACGCTTGCGTATACTAAGGATGTCGAAAGCGGACTTAGGTATACATTGATAAATAATCAAAAGGAATACGAACTTACGGGCATAGGAAGTTGGAATTTCGCTTCGGATGACCCAAATGATCCGGACAAGAACAAGACGGTGATCATTGACAGCGTATTTCGAGGCAAAAAGGTAACTTCTATCGGTGCGTCCGCATTCAGCAACTGCCGTGATATGATAGGCGTCGTTATTCCCGATACGATTACCAACATAGGCGAAAGAGCGTTTATAAATTGCCGTTCGCTTAAAGAGGTGACTTTACCGGAGGGGCTTACTTCCTTGGGCGCCAGCGCGTTCCAAAACTGCGAGGCGATAGAAAAGATAACCATTCCAAGCAGTTTGTCGAGTTTGCCCGCCTATGTATTTGCGTATTGCAAAAGTCTTAATTCCATCTCTTTCAGCGAGGGACTTACGTCGATAGGCAACTATGCGTTCTTGCGTTGCGATACGCTTAAAAGCGTCACGCTTCCCGATAGCGTTACGAGCATAGGCGTGTCGTCATTCAGCGAGTGTCAAAATCTCAGTGACATCAAAATGCCGAATGTCGAAACCTTAGGCTCGAACTCGTTCCGTCTGTGCGACAATCTTACCACTATCGAAATTCCCAATCTTAAAGAGATCGGATCCGGCTCTTTCTACGGGTGCGTAAAACTTAACAATATCTCGGGACCGTCGGTTACGAGAATAAGTTCCGAGGCGTTTTACAACTGTACAGCCCTCAATAATTGCACATTCGGCGATAATGTGGAATACATGGGCGAAAATGCCTTTATGCTTTCGGGCTTTTGGAATAACGCCTTAAACGGCGACGGCGCTGTTTACGTAAACAAGTGGCTCGTCAACTTTATCGATTACACCGCTACAAACATCGACCTCAGGCCCGACACCGTGGGTATCGGCGTACGCGCCTTTACTTCGGTAAAAGTCGAGGATCCCGAAACTCACGATGTCAAACCCGAAAAGTTGAACCTTTCCTATATCACTTTGCCCGACAGCATACAAAACATAAATGAATATGCGTTCTATGCATGCTCGTCGCTCAGCAATATTTCTTTCGGAACGGGCTTAAAACGAATAGGATTAAGCGCATTCGCAGCTTGCTCCGCTTTGAGCAACCTGACATTTTCCGAAGGGCTTGAAGAAATCGGCGGCTATGCATTCTATTCGTGCAAAAAATTGATGTCGGTCAATCTTCCCAAGAGCCTGAAAGAAATCGGCACGTATGCCTTCCACAATACGGGCATTTGGGAAAATGCGGCAAACGGACAAAGCGTTTACGTAGGAACCGGCAATGTTTGGTTTATAGGTATAAAGAAAGCAAGTGACGAGGAAATCGAAGTTCCGGGCGCCAATATCAAAGAGGGAACAGTCGGTATAAGCGACTACGCCTTTTATCAATTGGCATCCTTAACCACCGTTTCCATTCCCGAGTCCTTGCAATACATCGGCTACGGAGCCTTTTACGAGTGCGAATCGTTGGCTTCGATAAACCTCAAGAGGGTCGTGGAAATTGACGACTATGCATTCTATGGTTGCATAGCGTTGAGCGAGGTCACATTGGGCACCAGGCTTGAAAAAATAGGCTTTGCGGCGTTCAACAACTGCGCCCTCATCGGCGACGTAACATTGCCGACTACGATCAAGGTGATAGATGAATATGCATTTAATAAGTGCAAGTTACTCAATGTCACCAACTTTGACAAGAACCTTGTCAATCTCGAAACCATAGGCGGCAGAGCGTTCTATCAATGCTCATTAAGGTCCGTCGAAATTCCCGAAAAGATAACCGAAATAAGACCGTATGTATTTTACGGTTGCGAAACTCTTACCAAGCTTACGTTAAACGACAACATCACAAAGATAGGCGCCAGGGCATTCTATGATACCGGCATAACCGATCTTGTTTTGCCCGATGCTCTTACCGAACTCGGCGAGCACGCTTTCAGAGGTTGTGCGGCACTTACGTCCGTCGCTTTCAATGACAAGCTTCAAACTATCGGCAACTACGCATTCTTCGGTTGCGAACAGCTCACAGGAGTTACTTTGCCTCAAAGCGTAACGTCGATAGGCGCTCAGGCATTCAGAAATTGCAATGCGCTTACAAGCATCGTTCTCGGCGAAAACATTCAGTCGGTAGGTGTTCACGCATTCTTCGGTTGCTACAATCTTACCGTCTATGCCGAAGCGGAAGCTTTGCCCGAGGGTTGGAATACAAATTGGAATACTTCGCGCAGACCCGTAATTTGGAACTGCTCGCTCTCGTCCGACAGAGCATTTGTCCAATCGATTGTCTACAACAAGGACAACGTGCAAAATGTCTATACCGGCAAGGACAAAGATGAGGACAACGGCGACACTCAAACCAATAAGGTCACCGTCATTTCCGCTCCTTACAGGGACGGTTACGTGTGCGTAGGCTGGTCTTATTCCGACGGCGGCAATGCCGAAGTTCCTACCGGCGATATAATCAATGTACCCGAGGGTACTGTTTTGTACGCCGTTTGGAACATAGCCGAATAAGGCAAGAGGTAGTTATGCATTTGCGTTAGGTCAAGAAAAATAAGATATCGATGGTGGTATCTTATTTTTTTGGATTTTTATGAGGTCTTTTGACCTAAGTGAATACTTTTGACCTTGTTTTTGGTAAAATTCTTATATGACATATATCGACGTTTTACAATCATTAATGGAAGAAAAAGGACTAAGTCAGCAAGAGCTTGCCGCTGTTTTGGGCGTCAAT
Organism: uncultured Clostridia bacterium; assembly: GCA_947632125.1. Classification (GTDB taxonomy): domain Bacteria; phylum Bacillota; class Clostridia; order Christensenellales; family Pumilibacteraceae; genus CAG-552. The sequence goes on along the minus strand of CANRNV010000021.1, from coordinate 4,260 downwards.
CAAACTACTGTCGGACAATGGCTTTTGGGTAAGAAGAAACCCGGCTATGACAGCATAATTCTCATTTACGAAAAGTTGGGAATTACGCCAAACGATTTATTTGGAATAGATTGAAACTTATAGGTAAACCACAATGGAAGATAACTTGATCATTATATCTACCGAAAACAGAGAAGAACTTTTGGAGTTGATAGTAAAAAGAAAAATCTCTCTTAGGTTAAATATAAGGATTGGCAATATCCTTATGAAGATGAACGATAAGGGTGTGCCTCAAAACATTGTGGAAGAAAAAGCCAAGGAAATTACCGAGATAATCAAGCGGTGTAGGACCGAAAGGGAGATAAGGACCGCACTCAAAAATTTCAAATAAACCCAAATGGTGACACGACATATTTGTACGGTCACCTTTTTTTATGTAAAAGCACATGCATTGGAATTTTATGTTAAAATTACTTGCAAAAAAAACGAGAAAGTGCTATAATTAATCGATTAAATATTAAGGAGAATACAAATGTCTAAAAAATTTGTATATTTGTTCAGCGAGGGAAAAAGCTCAATGAGAGAGCTCCTCGGTGGAAAAGGTGCCAACTTGGCGGAAATGACCAATCTTGGCTTGCCGGTTCCTCAGGGCTTTACGGTAAGTACCGAAGCTTGCACACAGTACTATGAGGACGGACGAAAAATCAACAAGGAAATCGAAGAGCAGATTTTTGCAGCGCTTGCCAAAATCGAAAAAATGTATGGAAAGAAGTTCGGCGACGAAAACGATCCGTTGCTCGTTTCCGTTCGAAGCGGTGCAAGGGCGTCCATGCCGGGCATGATGGATACGATCCTTAACCTCGGTCTAAACGACAAAGCGGTAGAAGGACTTGCAAAAAAGACAGGCAATCCGAGGTTCGCATACGATTCCTATCGACGCTTTATTCAGATGTTCTCGGACGTCGTAATGGAGCAGTCGAAAAAAGTTTACGAGGAAATTCTCGACAATATCAAAAACTCCAAGGGGTACAAATCGGACACCGACCTTACGGCGGACGACCTTAAAGAGATAGTTGCTTTGTTTAAGCAAAATTACAAAAAAAATCAAGGTGTGGAGTTCCCGCAAGATCCGCACACCCAGCTTCTCGAAGCGACAAAAGCCGTTTTCCGCTCTTGGGACAACCCCCGCGCCAATGTCTATCGTAGAATGCACGACATTCCGTATAGCTGGGGCACGGCGGTCAACATTCAAATCATGGTGTTCGGTAACAAAGGCGAAACCTCGGGAACGGGCGTAGCGTTCACTCGCAACCCGTCCACGGGCGAAAAGGGACTTTTCGGCGAATATCTTATGAACGCTCAGGGCGAGGACGTCGTAGCGGGCATCAGGACCCCCAAGCACATCACCGAGCTCAAACAGCAAAACGAAGCATTGTACAATCAATTCCTCGACATTTGCCACACGCTCGAAAATCATTACAGAGATATGCAGGACATGGAGTTCACCATCGAAGAGGGCAAACTCTATATGCTTCAAACGCGTAACGGCAAGCGTACCGCAAAAGCTGCGCTCAAAATAGCCGTCGACCTTGTGAACGAGGGGATGATAGACGAAAAGCAGGCTCTTTGCATGATCGACCCCAAACAGCTTGACGCATTGCTTCACCCGCAATTCGTAGCCAAGGCGCTCAAAGACGCCAAGCCGCTATCCTCCGCATTGCCGGCTTCGCCGGGCGCAGCTTGCGGCAGAATTGTCTTTACAGCCGAAAGGGCTTGTCAAATCGTCGAACAGGACAAAAAGGCAAAGCTTATTCTTGTAAGGCTCGAAACCAGCCCCGAGGATATCGAGGGTATGAACGTTTGCCAAGGCGTCCTCACCGCAAGAGGCGGTATGACCTCTCACGCTGCGGTTGTGGCAAGAGGCATGGGCACTTGTTGCGTATCGGGCTGTCAGGACATCAAGAGAATCGACGAGGTCAAGGGCGAAGTCCTTATCAAGGACAAGCTTTTGAAAGAGGGTGATTGGATGAGCCTCGACGGAAGCACGGGCAATATTTACGACTGCGCTATCGAAACCGAGCCTGCTTCGCTTACGGGCGACTTCAAGACCATAATGGATTGGTCGGACAAGTATCGCGTCCTCAAAGTTCGTACAAATGCCGACACGCCCAAGGATGCGGCGCAAGCCGTTAAATTCGGCGCAGAGGGCATCGGTCTTACTCGAACCGAGCATATGTTTTTTGATGCCGACAGAATTATGGCTATGCGCGAAATGATTGTCAGCAAAAACGTCGATGAACGCAAGAAAGCGCTTGCAAAGTTGCTTCCTATGCAAAAGCAAGACTTTAAGGGCATTTATGAGGCTCTCGAGGGCAGACCGGCAACCATCCGCTTCCTCGATCCGCCGCTTCACGAATTTGTTCCGCACACCGACGAAGAAATCAAACTCCTCGCCAAGGAAATGGGTCTTGAATTTGCCGATCTCAAAAGCACGATCATCGGACTTCACGAGTTCAACCCGATGATGGGTCACAGAGGCTGCCGTCTTAGCATAACCTATCCCGAAATAGCCGAAATGCAAACCACCGCCGTTATCGAAGCGGCTATCGAAGTCAACAGAGAAAAGGGCTATAATATCGTCCCCGAAATCATGGTTCCGCTCGTAGGCGACGTTAAGGAGCTTAAATACGTCAAGGATATCATAGTTAAGACTGCCGACGCCATAATCGCTAAGGAAAAGGCAAACCTTAAATATATGGTAGGCACCATGATCGAGATCCCCAGAGCCGCGCTTACCGCCGATAAGATCGCCGAAGAGGCACAGTTCTTCTCGTTTGGTACCAACGACCTTACGCAAATGACTTTCGGTTTCAGCCGTGACGACGCCGGCAAGTTCCTCGGCGAATACTACGAAAAGAAGATCTTTGAGTCCGATCCGTTCGCAAAAATCGACGAAACGGGCGTCGGTCAGCTTGTGGAATTGGCTTGCGAAAAGGGTAGAAAAACGCGCCCCGACATCAAACTCGGAATTTGCGGTGAACACGGCGGCGATCCGTCGACTATCGCATTTTGCCATAGAACGGGACTTACGTATGTTTCCTGCTCGCCGTTCAGAGTGCCCATCGCACGACTTGCGGCAGCCCAGGCAGCTATACAACATCCGAGGGCGACTAAATAGTGGTCGATAAAAATTAAAACACAATATATTGTGATTTTGGGCTTATTCCTTAGTAGGTATAAGCCCTTTTTATATAACTAAAATCAGCATAGAAACTAACTAAAACCTATTTTTCCACACAAGTTGAACAGAGGAAAGTCAAAAGATAAAGCGGCTGCCGAGTAGTCGGTAACCGCAGTAACTCAGAGGATCAAATCTTCTATTGAGCAATTCAAAACTTTCGCAAGAGCATATAGAGTTTCGGCTTGCGCTTTGCTTATGTCGATCGTGCCTTGTTCATACGCTTTAATATTGCGTAAAGGAACTTCGCTTAGGGTAGCAAGCTGCGATTGCGATAAATGTTTTGCCATTCGCAGACGTTTCAATGACGATTGTGTACTTAGCCGAGAAGCAAACAAGTCGACCGATTGCCGTATATCCATTTCGTGATAGGGGAAGTAATGTTGTAAAAGTTCCCGACATGGAAATGCCGCTATCAATGTGGCGTAGGGCTTGTTGAAATACCATTGCATATAGGCGAGCGTGTAACCCAGCCAATATTCGGGTGAGGCAAAGCTGTCGGTTTCGACCGAGAGCGGCGGCTCATCCAAGACAAGCCCCAAAAGTTCGTTTGCGGACTTGCCGAGTGCAAAGACGGGATCGGCAGTTTCCAAGGCATGACAAATCGGCGAAGCGATGAGTTTGTCGGCAAAGTCGTCAATGGGAATTTTCCGTACCAATACGGCAAGTTCAAACATAGATGCGAGTTTGTTTTGTATAATGGAAAGGCAGTCGCTATTGTATGCGTGTATCATCGGCATTTACTCCTCGGATAATATCGTTAAGATACAGGTCATCGGCGCTCGGCTTTCCTCGTCTGTTAAGTAAAAACTCCAAACGAGCCTTGTCATTTCTCTCTTTTCTGAGAGGGTAGTAGATGGAGCTGTCTGAAACTTCATAGCCCAAAAAGCGAATATGCGAAAAAGCCTTTTTTGACATAAGCACAATTTGTTCACCGAGATTGCCAAGCCGCAAGGCTTCGGACAACCTTTGCACGGAGATCGTGTTGTTGAGAAAGCTCTCGGCGTATGCAAAATACGAGTCATCCGCACGGTAGCCCTTTA
>CANRNV010000020.1 GCA_947632125.1 uncultured Clostridia bacterium | reverse complement strand
CTGTTGACTTACCTTGTTAAGGAAATTCAACTCAATCCAAATTGGGAGAGCAAATCCCCGCTGAAATACATAGAATTCAACTTTCCTATCTATCGCAATGGGGAGGAGGTCAGAAAATTTATGTGTGAAAGCAATTCCAATGTGGAGACATTGGTACTATTGTCCAAAAAAGTGCGATAAGTTTATAACAAAACTCACACCTCGGGCGAGCCGTTACAAACGTATTGTGCAGACTATTGCTTTGGTTATTTCGACGGTCGGGGCGGTGGTTGATGGTGTGGCCGTCGAGGCTTCGGTTGGCGGTGTGACTGTCGTGGTGGTGGTTGGTGTGACTGTTGGGTCGGGATAGATGACCGCTAAGTCGCCCGGGCGAAGAGGGAGAGGTTTGCCGTTCACCGTCACGCCGCCCTGTAAGGGGTAGACGCAACAGATCTCGGAGCCGAGGGTGAGTTTTCCGCTCAAAATCGCCATGTTGCCCTCGACGCCTTTAAGCATCAGGTTGAAGTCGGTGGCTTTGCCGGAGCAGTGGGTGGCGATGCCGCCGTCGAAGCGATACGGCTCGCTCAGCGGCTCCATTCTTATCGTCCGACCGTCGCCGTGCCGCAAGGTGAACCCGCCGCTTAGAGGGGTGATGTACCTTACTACGCCGGACAGAGCGGTGAAGTCGCTCTCCTCCGTGCGGACGGTCGCCGAGCTGATGCGTGCGCGGAAGTTGCGCGAGGCGTAGTCGCCGTCCTTGGGGAAGATCCAAAGCTGAGTGGTTTCGCCGCCCGACCATTTGCTTACGGAGCGGTCCTTTTCGGTGTATATCTCTATGTGCATATAATTCTCCTTTACCGCTTTAAGACGAGTAGGTTATGCCCGTGCGCGTTTGGGGGAAGTGGGTTTTTGAGGCTCATCGGAGCCGTCTTTTTCGCACTCGCGGATGATTTCGGTCGCCTCGGACATGTGGGGCGGCAGGTTGCTACGCTTGAACTTATCGAGGAATTTCTCGATAAGGGCGTTGGCGTCCTTTGCCTCGCGGCTTGTCCATTCGAGCGAGAAGCAATGATTGCGGAGCATGGACACGCTGTGATAGCTTTCGTAGTAGATATCGAGGCTGTCAAGCTTTTGGGTCAAAATCTCGGTTTGACCGCCGCAGAAGATGTCCTTATCGGCATAGACGAGGAAGCAAGGCGGGAAGTCCTTATTGATAAACGGCAAGGGCGAGCAAAGGTCCTTGTACTCGGAGCCGAGAAAGGCGTCCTCGTCGATACCGATGTACGAGTCGAACACCTTTTTGTTGAGGTCGAAGAGCAGTCGTCTTTTGATGACGGTGTCGAGGTCGTAAAGCCCGCAGTTGAGAATGGCTGCGCCGAACTTTACCCTCGTTTTGACTTTTAACGCCTTTTGCATATCCTCGTTTGCGCAAAGCGCGGCGAGCATGGCGGCGTAATATCCGCCCGCCGAGTCGCCCGTCACCACCATTTTGTCGAGGTCGAGCCTGAGCAGCTTGGCGAACCTGTTGACGTGATTTAACGCCGCCGCAAGTTGCAGGACGGGGGTGGGAAAGTTGCACTCGGGGCACAAGCCGTAATTGACGTTGACGACGAAAAAGCCGTTAAGGGCGTGCCAGGTGCAAAGGGCGCGGCGATACTCCTTGTCGCCCGCCATAAAGCCGCCGCCGTGAATGTTGAACATGACGGGATACAGACCCTTTTTTTGAGGCACGTAGTAGTAGTCGAGCCTGCAAATTTTGGGGTCGGAGGCGCTGTAAAGCACGTCTTTGGTGATTATGACGTCCTCGGCGTTTTTAAGCTTTATCCGCTTATTTTGTTTTTTGTCGAAGGTGACGTCGATCATATTGAAAATAAACTTTGCGATGTCCACGATTCATTCCTTAAAAGGCAGATTGTTGATTATAACCATTATATCATCGACAAACGCAAATGTAAATGATTTCGGGCGATATTCAGACAAAAAAAGTGACAAGCAGTATTAAATAAACGACGTATATCGCGAGCAAGATCCCCCCGACGCAGCGCGATTTTTTGGGGAAGAAAGCCACGAGCGTAAGCGCGATGCAAAAGGGAAGGTCAAGCAGCAGCGTTTGGCTCTTTATCGTCAGCCCGCCGCCTATGAGGGCGCAGACGGGCATGATAAAGGCTATGTCCATAATGTTCGCTCCGAGTATGTTGCCGAGCGAAAGCGCGCTCTCCTTTTTGACGGCGGCTGTTATCGAGGTGATGAGTTCGGGCAGGCTCGTGCCGAGAGCCACTATCGTAACGGCGATGACGCCGTCGCTCACCCCGAGCGAGGCGGCAAGTTCGCTCGCCTTGTTTACGAGCAGCCTGCTGCCGACGATAAGGCACGCTACGCCGGCAAAGAAGCCGAGTAGCGCAAGGACAAGCCCTTTTTGGGGCGCGGAGGCGACCTCGTCGCTTTGCCCGTCCGAAAGGTTGAGCGCCATAAACGCAACACATATGGCTAAAAGCGGCAGAGCGGCGAGGACATTCAGCCTGCCGCCGAGCGAAAAGGCGAGCGTTATCGCCTCCGCCGCAAGCAACAGCATCGCTTTGAGCCGACAGTTCGTTTCGGTCGGAGCGGCGATAAGCGCGACGGCGAGGATGAGCCCCGTGTTGGCGACGATCGAGCCCACGGCGTTGCCCGCCGCCATTTCGTACCTGCCGCCAAGGGTGGACAGGACCGATACGATGAGTTCGGGCAGAGTGGTGGCGAGGCTTACGACCGTCGCGCCGATCATGAACTTGGGGATGTGGAGCCGCTCGGAGATCGCTACCGAGGCGTCGACGAATACGTTGCCGCCGACCACGATCAAGACAAGCCCCGCCGAAATAAGCAAAACGGTGAGCATATATAAATTATACTCACGAAAAAAGGCGGTTATGTCAGCCGCCTTTTGCCTCCGATTTGTCTTTGTCCGACGACGCCTTGCTTGCGTCGCCACCCGTTTTCCTTGCACGGCACCCGCCGCCCCGGTTACGCCTTGATTACGCTCGTTGCCGACCGTTGAACTTTGCCCGCCAAAATCCTTTTTGACGGTCGAATAAGGGGGGGGGCACACGAGGTGGGTCAATCCTGCTCGATTTTCTTTTTGGCAAGCAGCTTGTCCATACCTTTAAGCATCATTTGGGCAAGTTCGAAGTTCGGGTCGTAGGTAAGCGCGAGGTTAAAGCTGCTCTCCGCCTTGTCGAATTCCTTTTTGCCGAGGAACGCCAGCCCGAGATAGTAGGCGATATAGTTCTTCTTTTTCATAAACGGCGAGGGAAGCGCGTCCTGTGCGGCGAGAATTATCTCGTCGAACAGCTTTTCCTTTACGCTGTCGTCGGTTACACTGCCCGCGTAGGAAGTTTTCGCCGTCATATTGAGCAAAAAGACCTCTTCGTTGTCGGGCTCGACGTCGAGAATGTGCTCGGTGCCCTTGATGACGTACTCGTACTCGCCGAGCACCAAATGCCGTTGATACTTTTCCACTTCCCGAGTTACGCCCTTTTCGTTTTTGACGTTTTTCCACTCGGTGTATTCGATAAACCAATCTATGACGACCGAGTTCACGTCGCCGAGCACCATTTCCTTTGTGCTGACGTAAATTCGGTCGCTGTACTTGGACGACAGAACATTCTTAAAGTTCTCCTCGTTGAGCACGATCGCTTTGAGTTTGACGTAGATTTCCTCTTGCATCGGCGCGCCCACGCCCACGACGTACGGAAAGAAAATGTACCACATGGCGATAAGTTCGCTCGTTGCCGAGCTCAAAGTGAGCAGCCTGTACACGAGTTCGTAAAGCGGATACTTATTCGGCTCGACGGCGTCGTCGCCCGTAAGCAGACCCTTTTCCACGCACTTGCGCCAAAGCATGCCGCCCGCATCGAGCTTTATGCTTCCGCCGCAAAAGACGCCTCCGCCCTTAATGAAGTCGCCGTCTTTTGCGTTGTCAAAGTACGCCTTGTCGTCGTCGTACATGGGGTGATCGCTCGGGCTTATAAGGTAGCACGCCCTGTCCTTAATAAGGAGCGGGTCGGGTTTAGTCATATCGCTCCTGTCAAACAACAGTCCGAACGAGTACACCGAAAAGGCGAGGTTGCGCTTAGATAAAGGTTGCTCGTCGCTTCGGTCGATCGCGCCGTAGCTCAGCGAAAGCAAGTAACGTAGTCCTTCGATTTTTTCTTCCATAGAGGTCCCTCCGATAAGATTATACCTGTTTTAAGCGAAAATAGCAAGGATATTGACCTATTTTGCGTCAAAAAGCAAGAGTATATACAAGGGAAAAAGTTCCGTAATCTTTTTGAAGTATATTTTTCACAATTCCTCAAAAACACTTTACTTTTAGAAAATTTCGGTGTATAATATACATTAGAAAATTATATAGGAGGAAGTTATGGCTAAAATTCTTATTGTTGACGACGAAGAAAACATTCGCAACGTGTTAAGAGAGTACGCCGAATTCGAGGGACATTCCGTTACGGAAGCCGTCGACGGCATGAACGCCGTTATGCTGGCAAGGGAAAACGATTATGACATTATTTTGATGGACGTAATGATGCCCAAGCTCGACGGGTTCTCGGCGGTAAAGGAAATCAAAAAGACGAAGGATATACCCGTTATCATGCTTTCGGCGAGGGTGGAGGAGTACGACAAACTGTTCGGCTTCGAGATCGGCGTCGACGACTATGTGACCAAGCCCTTTTCTCCCAAGGAGGTCATGGCGAGGGTCGCGGCTATTCTGCGGCGGGGCAAGCACCACGGCAAACACATAGTTTCGGAGGGGCTCGAAATAGACATGGCGGGTCGCAACGTGACCGTGGACGGAAAAAAGGTTTTTATGACACCCAAGGAGTATGAACTGCTGTTTTACCTCGTAAACAACGCCGGAATAGCGATTTCGAGGGAAAAGCTTCTCAACGACGTGTGGGGCTATGATTTCTACGGCGACGACAGGACCGTGGACACCCACATCAAGATGCTTCGTGCATCCTTGGGACCCTATCGAAATAAGATAATCACTTTAAGGGGGCTCGGATATAAAATCGAGATCTGACAATACCAAAAAGCTTATGCCGCTTTCGCTCAAAACGTGGCTGTATTTTGCCGCAATGGCAGCAATTGCCTTGCTGATACTGTGGCTGTTTTGGTTTTTCTTCTCATCCAAGTTTTACGAGCGACAGCGTGAGCGGCTTATCGGTATCGGGGACGAGCTTATAAGTTTGGACTATGCCAATCCGCAGAGCTTTCGGCAGCTCGAACAGACGGCTAAGACGCAAAACATGAACATCTATGTTTTTCGTATCACGTCCGACATTCCCATGTCGGGCGACAAGTACGTCTTTCCCGAAAAGTGCAGTGCGGAATACTATACTCCGGTAGGTCAGATCCAACGCAACGAAAACAACAGCGTACAGCAGACGTTGGGCTGGACGGACGAGCGTATCGACGCCTATCTTCGCAACATAACGCAGCTCGGCGACGAGGGTGCGTTTGATTACATCGAGTCGTCGGCGGATTCCGACGTGGACATCATCATCTACGGCGGAAAGATGAACTACGGCGTCCCGAGTTATCTTTGCCTTATATCCACCATATCCAAGAGCAACTTTGCCACGTCGTTTATGCGCAATATGCTCATAGTGGCGTCGGTGGTTATTTTGGGCTCGTCCATAATATTTGCCTTTATCTTTTCGGACAGGATATCGCGTCCCATCAACAAACTTACACAAAAGGCAAATCGGCTTGCGAGCGGCGACTACGACGTCAACTTCGAGAGCAATTCGTTTGCCGAGATCAAGGAACTTGCCGCTTCGTTCAACTTCGCCAAGGACGAGATGCGCCGAACGGAGCAAATGCGTCGGGACTTTATCGCCAACGTCAGTCACGACTTGCGCACGCCGCTCACCATGATAAAGGCTTATGCCGAGATGGTGCGGGATCTGAGCGGCAACAATCCCGAAAAGCGCACCAAGCACTGTCAGATCATCATCGACGAGTCCAATCGGCTCTCCAACCTCGTGGGCGACATACAAAACCTCAGCAAGTTGCAGTCGGGTACGGACGCTTTTGTGGTAAAGCCATTTGACCTGAGCGAGCTGTGCCTGACCGTTATCCAAAGGTTCGGCATAATGCAGGAGGCGCAAGGCTACAAGCTTGTCGGCGACTGCGTAAAAAACGCGCTCTGCCTCGGCGACTACGCCAAGATCGAGCAGGTGCTGTATAACCTTATCGGTAATGCCATCAACTATACGGGCGAGGACAAGTCCGTTTCGATCAAATGCTTCGCGGTCGAGGGCGGCTACAAGGTGGAAATTTCGGACACGGGTAAGGGAATCGACCCGTCCGAGATCGACTTCGTGTGGGAACGCTACTATCGCGCCAATCAAAAAAAGCGCAACGTCGTCGGCTCGGGACTCGGGCTGAATATCGTCAAAAAGATCCTCGAAGGACACTCGGCGAAGTTCGGCGTGGACAGCACTCCGGGTGAGGGCACGACCTTTTGGTTCATTCTCCCGCCCGCTCCGCCCGAGGAAGAGTGAGATAAATGCACAAAATAAACGTTGAGAAAGGTCAAAACGTCGACTTGCGCGTCTATGTGGACGGTAAAAAGTTTAACTGCGCCAAGGACAGTATTTCGTCGGGCGAACACGTTATCGATGTGAAAAACGTTATATATCTTACAAAACGGTCCGCCTTTTTGTGGATGATCGTCGACTTTTTAAGGGCGATTTTCGGCGGACTTATCTTCGGCGAACTGTTCGAAAGGCAGGGCAGCACTCTGTATCGACATGTTGTCAAGGGCAAGGTCGAGGGCGATATCGACATTACGGTAGACGATACCGTTTGTGTAAACGGGCTTTCCGAGGCGGAAACGCTCGTAAGCAGCAAAGAGGAACAACCAAAGGTGGCGCGTATTTTGCGCCGCTATAACTTTGTGTGCGGCACGGTTTTTGCCGCTACCGCACTCATCATACTTGCCGCCGTTGTCGTATGGGGTATCCTTGCGGGCCGGTGGCTTTTTTGAGCGATTTTTTTAGGGGTGGGGTGCGAAAATCGCACTCTTAAACCGTCGAGCAAAGGGCAATTTGCGTTTACGCGAGAGAGGGCAAACACTTTACGCGAGAGAGGGCAACAACATTAACGCAAAAGGACAATTGTGTTTACTGAAAGGGCAATTACATTTATTTGAAGATAAGAAGCGAATATCATCACAAATCACCCTTGCGGTCAACATAATTATATGATATAATTTAACATCAAATAGTCTAATCGGCTATAAAATGCGGGATGGATAAAGTTGAAGACCAAATTTGCCACAATTATATTAGCCGTAATGATTATGCTCGGATGCTGTTTCGGGGCTTCTAAGGCGAGGGTTTACGCCGCTTCGAACTACGAGTTGGACGACTTATGGAGTGCGTCGGACGAACTGTCGTTGTCGGCGTACGACTTACTGAGGCTTTATTTGGGCGAGGACGTAAGCGACAAGGAAAGGGAGATACTGTCCGCGCAAAACATAACCAAGTTCAATGGTGTCGAGGAGGCGGATATAGACGCCCGGTTCGACGGTTCGATATTGTCCGTTACGGCGTCGCCGCTTAAAACGGGCGTTTTGACCTACGTTCCGCAATACGTGTCGGCGGGCGGCAAGACGATCGATCAAAGCGTCGGCGGCAAGTACGTATTCGAGGACGTGGGGGACGACGGTGCGATAACCGTGCACTACAAAGCCACCGCCGTCATCGACAAGGACGTGATGAACGGCATTATCAACAAGGTGTACCTCGATGCAAGGGCGATCGAGGACGACTTCGCCGCAAAAACCGAGGCGTACGAGGCGGACCTAAGGACGTACGAGCAAAATAAAGCCGTATACGACGAATACGTCCGTCAAAAGGAGATCTACGACGCCGCGTACGAGGAGTATCAGGCGCAGCTCAAAAAGTACAACTCCGATTTGATACTGTGGCAAGAGAGCTACGACGCCTATCAAGACTACCTTGCGGACGTCGAAAATTACTACCGCCAACTCGAAGCGTACAACAATTACGACGAAGTGCTCGCGGATTACAATGAGAGGCTCGCACGCTTCGAGGAATATCAAGAGCAATACAGGGCATACCAAAAGGAGCTCGACGAATACAACGCGCTCATCAATTCGGAAGATATAAAAAGGCAGCAATATCAGCTGTCCATTTTGCGCTATATCAACCAATCGGTCACCGACATGAACCGCTCGCTCGGCGGGGCGATCATGGGCGACGCCGTCGACGAGGTGCTCGCCAATCGCGATATGTTCAACATGGCGGGCATAAAGATGGAAGTGCTCAACCGAGCGGAAAAGACGACGCTCGCACTGAGGGAGCTCATCACCCGTCTGGGCGAACTCGAGAGCGACGAAGAGTTGTACATATTCTACGTTTCCAACTACAACGAATTAAAAAACAATTTCAGCGACCTGCTTAGGGAACTCGACTACATATACATCAACTCCTCGGCAGCGAGAGAGAAGATGGACGAGTTGGGCAGACGTCGTCAGTACGAGATACTGCTCGCGCAACTCTACTACATAAGCAATGCGTTCGACGACAAGGCTGTGGGCGATTACGAAGCCAAGTACGGCGACTACAAAAAGGGCAGATATTACAGGGACGGCTTTACGTTCTACGGCGGCAAGTCGCCGTGGCTCATCTTGGGCGCCGACATATTCGAGGACCAAAACTTGGGCGAACCGCGCGGCAGCGGCTATATCGAGCCCCCGACCGCTCCCACGCCCATCGAGTCCGTTCCCGACCCGGGCAAGCCGCCCGAAGTCGTGTCGAAGCCCGTGCTCCCGAGCGAGGTGGCTCCCCCGTCCGACGAGAAGCCGATAAAGCCCGAGATGACGATGCCCATGCCCGACGAGGTGCTCGAGCCCAAGCTGCCCAAGCGACCCGTTTTGAGCGACGACGAGGCGGAACTTGTCGAAATGTTGCAAGGCGAACTTGTCGAGCGCGACACGCTCAAACAAAATTTCGAATTTACGATAGAGCGTGACAAGGTAATTTACCTCGGCAGCGTGGTAATAACGCTCATCTTCTGCGACGAGGACGGCGACGAGATATTCACCACGACTGCGGAAAAGAGCAAGCCGGTGGAAAACCTGCCGCCCACGCCGAGCAAGCAAAAAGAGGGCTGCACGTACGTTTTCGAGGGCTGGGTGGATGCATCCGGCAAGTTCGTCAACCTCAACAGGCTTGTCACCGACGAGAACGTGGAGCTCAGATTGTACCCGCGCTTTACCGAGATCGTCAATCGCTACAACATAACGTTCGTCGTCGAGGGCGAGGAAACGACCAAGACGTATACCTACGGGCAGATCCCCGTTTACGACGAGGACGTTGACGGCGAACTTGTCAAGGTCGTCGAGGGCGACAATCCCTATCGCTTCGTGGGCTGGGAGTGCGGCGACGAGCTCGTCACCGAGTTTAAGCCGGTAAGCGACGACGCCACCTACACCGCCGTGTTCGAACGGTCGCTTAAAGTGACTTTCGACATAGACGGCACACTTACCGAAAGGTATTTCTATAAGGGCGACACGCCTTACTACGACGGCAAAACTCCTACCAAGCTGTCGGACGGCACGTTTATTTACGTCTTTACGGGCTGGGACATTCCGTTTGCGCCCATCGACGGCGACATTACCTACACCGCCGAGTTCGAAGTGAAGCAGCTGGTGGAAGGAAGCTCCGACCCGCACGTCGAACTCACTCAAAGCAGCTACATGATCGATATACAGTACTCTTCCGGCGAGGAGATGAACATATCCGCGCTTGTCGCTCAAGCCGAGGAGCGCAACCTCTCGGTGCAGCTCACGTTTGTCGCAACGAGCATGAGCGGAGCCAAGTTCGACGCGGACGGCGGCTTGAACGCAACGCTCGTCTTGCCGCTTTCGGCAATAAAGGCGATGTTCGAGGCGGATGTAAAGACCATGCGCTTCTTTATGACAAAGGGGCTCGGGTACGAGGCATACTTTGAGTTCGGCAACGGGACCGAGCGGGTCAAAGTCGACGCAACGGCTAAGTTGAGCGTATTCGGCAACTTCGGCGAAAACACCTACGTCTATGAGGGCGACGCCGAAACCCGATGCACCTTGGGCGCAAACGGCGAAGTGGTGTTCAATATGAATATAGGCTCGCGCTATCAAATAAAGAACGAATTCGATATTTTGCTCGCCGCGTCCGAAAACGTCACCGTCACCGCCGAGAGGCGGGCTACTCCGGGCGAGGAGGTAAAGCTTACTTTTTCGGTGCCCGAGGGTATGTTTGTAAGCAGCGTCTACGGCATAAGAAACGATGACGGGTCGAGGTTCGTCATCGAGGACGGCAGCTTTATTATGCCCGACTGCGCCGTAACGATAGGCGCAATAAGCGACTATATTATATATGAAATAGTCTTTATGTCCAACGGGAACGTCTTGGTCGTCCGCAAAGTCCGCTACGGCGAAACCGTAACGCCTCCGCCGACGCCCACCAAGCCGTCGGACGACGACTACACCTACACCTTTGTCGGCTGGGACAAGGACGTCGTTCCGGCTACGGCTAACGTCACCTACAACGCCGTTTTCGAAAAGCACGAGGTGACGCCCTATCAAAGAAAGACATCCGCTCTTACGATGTTTATCAAGACGGCGATGATCGGTCTGCCCATTTTGTTGGTGCTTGTCGTGTCCGCCATGGTGACCCTTATCGTAATGCGCAACAAGAGAATGGCGGCGTTAAAGACCGCTTCGTCCGATCGAGAGGGCTCTTCGCCCGAGGCAACGCCCGAAGCGACCGTGCCTGTTCTCGAAATCAAGCCCGAGGAAAAGACGGAGCCCGCTCTCGAAGTGAAGCCCGAACAAAAGCCCGAGGAAAAGACCGAGCCCGCGCCCCAAGCGGCTCCAAAGAAAGCCGAGCAAAATGCCCCGACGGCTCAAAAGGAAAAGTCCGTTATGGGGCAAAAGAGTAATAAAAGCGGGCAGGGTGCAATAAAAGTAAAAAGCAAGAGCGGCAAAAAGTCGATTTCAAAGCCCGGGAGCAAAAAATAGCCCTCTCAAACCGGAAAAATCCCGCAAAAGACCAAAATAATTTTTTCCAAAGGGCATTTTTAATTCAATTCCGATTGACAAACATCGACAATTATGGTAAACTGCATATGTACTTGTAATATAAGTGTTATTATAAGCGTATATGGATGCACTCTTTAACGAATATTATATGGAAGGAGAGAATCAATGAAACAGCTCAGCAAGAAGATGAAGAATCTGTTTACGGTACTGATCGCCGTTTTAATGTTGACATGCGTCACTACGGCTATCGCACCGACCATTGCCCACGCTCAAGATGAGCCGGGGGAAGAAGTGTATAAGTCGGGAGGCTGGTATGAATTATCGTATTCCGAAGCCGAAAGTCGGTTGGAGCTATTGCTCAGCGATTCCCACGCAGACTATAAAGATATCGGCAAACAAGACGTCGTGACCTTGAAAAACGAATTGATCTCGCTTTTCAGGGATATGTTCGTTAATTCCATTTTTGACAGCGCAACGACGCAAGACCCCCAAGAACCCGAGGGTCATAACATCGCCCTTATGGCGTTTGAATTGCCGCCCAAACTCGGCGGCGACATCGGTGACGGCGACATCGGTGACATTGATCCCGACGACTTTTGGGCGGAAGCTCAAGGCAATCCCGCCAAGTTTAAGGAGTACATAACACAGCGTCTCAGCGAGCCCGAGGAATTTTCCAAGTTCGCAAACGGCGATTACGATATGCTCGTTCAACAAGTCGTCGGCGAATATATCCAAAGCAAAAAAGCCGAGGGCAAGACCGACGAGGATTTGGACGATGAATACGAAAAAATCCAAGACGCTATTGACAAGGTGCTCGATGAGGTAACCGAAACGGTAACCGAAAATTACAAAACTCAGGAAGCCGAAAGAGACCTTGCCGATCAGTACAAGCAGAAGTATGGGGATGACGTACCCATCGAAGAAGTCGAGAAATTTGTTCAAGAAAATTTGGAACAATATAAGCAAGACCATGCCGCCGATCTTCAAAACAGAGCCGAGCAGCATGTCGGCAAATTGGTAGTGGAAGCTGAAAAAAGGGTCAATGAGGCGATTACCGTCGTAGTCGAAAACGGCGGTGCGGCTCCCTCGCTTACGGTTCAGGATATCCTTACCGCATTGCAGTCCGTCGACGTAAACGGTCATGAGGTCATCACCAAGGACGGCACCAAAAATATTATCAGCGATGAGGGTATGGATTACGTATTGCAACTTATCCCGACCATGGACAGGATCGCCGAAATGACGAGCTACGATTTGAATAAATTCTTCAACGTCGACCTTAAAGTGGTTACGACTTACGGCGACCTCGAATTTAACTTAAACGTCGGCTTTATGGGCAAGACGGACAACATCCAGCAAGTTGCAAAGGTCGTTGCAAGACATATCAAAGTAAAGTACGACGCTCAAAAGATCCAAGTAAACATCACGGCTCCGCAAATCATTTCGGACTTCTTCCGTGCGGTTTACAACTCCACCGACCTCCCGCTTGAGGACAAAGAGCCGTTCTTCGACTTCTTCAACCATTCCATCAAGGACTTTGCAAGCGGTGTGGCTTACACGTTCGAGGACTTGGATAAGTTGCTCCACGACATCAACTATCAACATCTGTTTGCAAACTTCATTTACGCCAGCTCGCTCAACGAGTATTTCGGCTCGTATATTCAAGAGTTTTACGGCACGGAGATCACTCCCGCCGACATTATCAATGCGGTCAGGACCCTTAGGGACAAGGCGATCCAAATCAAAGATTGGACCGACAAGGACATTGCCGATTATCTGAGCAAGATCCCCGGGCTCGGCGGACTTGCAAGCGCCGTAGAGCAAGGCAAACACGACAATATAATCAACAAGTTCCGCGATATTCTCAACAGTATCGATTGGGAAAAGTACAGTGCGGAAGAGATCATCGAACTCCTCAAACGCGAGGACATCACCGACAAGGTGCTCAACCGTATCGACAGCTTCGAGGACTTCGAAAAGTATTACAAAGACTTCATCTACAATATGTATGTAAGATACGAGTATCTCCCCGTAGAGCTTCGAGAGCCTAACCTTTCCGAATTTTACATGGGCGAATCGCTTCTATCTTACGCCGGTGACTTTACGCTCGATCCCGCTCAAATGTTCGATCGGCTGAGGGACGAGTTGGACGGAAGGATCGGCTCCACCCTGTCGTCCTTGCTTGACAGCGTCGAGGAACTCATCGGCAACAAGACTTACGATCGATACATCGACTTCGATCTTACTCTTCCCAAGATCAACAAGATCCAATACGTAGCCGATATGGACGGCGACGGCGAATACGAAGAGGTGCTCAAAGAGGGTATGCTTCCCGAGGGCGTCTACATGAACGTGTTCGGTCCCAAGACCGTTAAATGCGCCGACGGCAAGGAGAGGAAGGTGTTGTATTGGGTCGACGCCGACGCCGAGTTGGACGTTCCCACCATCGAGGACAGCGTCAACACCATGCCGGATAAGGACTTCAGGGTTCGACCCGTTTTCAACGAGGAGATAACGATCGAAATCGTCGACGCGCGCTTGGTTGCAAAGAATGACGGCTTCGATCCCGCCGGCAGCGAGGTTCACTATGTATTTACGAACGAGGAGAAGAACGTCGAATGGGCTTACGAGCTTAAAGGCGTCAGCACCTACGGAAAGACTTATACCGACGAGGAGCTCAAATCGCTTGTCACGATCGAAACGACCGGCACGCTTAAAGAAACGGCTGTCGGCAAGTACACGAGCAAATTCGCAGTCACGGCTGCCGAAACCAATAAGAAAGAGTTTATAGAGTTCAAGGATGCGGACGGAAACTTCGTCGACGACGGACTTACCGTTACGGCTGATTGGACGATCGAAAAGGCTAAGATCGAGGCGAATAACATCAAACTCGGCTCGAACGAAGAGTTCTTTACAAACAACGATAACGATCTCGACATCTTCTTTGCCGACACCAAGGGCGGCACCCACACCGTTTTGTGGCAGTACGACTTGGCTGTAAGCAACAACTACGGTAAAGTTTGGACCAAAGAGATGATCGAGAACTCGCTCGACATAACCGTCGGCGGCACCACCGAGAACAACGCAGTCGACACGCAGTTCACCACGACTCTTGCCATCGCGCTTAAAACGGGGCTCGATGCGGGCATCGAGTTCGAGAGCGTCAACAAAGAGGGCGTTTGGAAGATCGTAGGTGCGATTGCAATCGACCTCAATGGCGCCAAGTGGATGTACGAGGGCAAGGAGCTTTCGTCCGACACCGTTATGATCGAGGACGGCAAGGCTAAGGTGCTTACGATCGACGCGGACGATACGATCGAGCAGTACTTCAAGGACGGCGTGCTCGTGATCGAGTACTACGACGAGAACGGCACCAAGCTTAACGGCGCACCCGTCGCAGCGGGCAATTACACCGCCAAGGTTGCGCTCGGCAATGTGGACGGCTACGTGATCGGCAACAACATCGACGACGCCGAGTTCACGATTCAACCGGCGCCCGTTACCGAAAAGAAGCCCATCGACCTCAGCGACGCCAAGTGGCAGTTCGAGGGCAAGGACTTGGTTAACAACAAGGTAGAAGTTGTCTATGACGGCAAAGCCAAGGCTCTTACGGTCGTCGGCAACGAAGTCATCGACAAGTTCTTCGAGAGCGGCGTGCTCGCAATCGTTTACTACGAGGGCGAAACGGCTCTTACCGAAGCTCCGTCCAAGGTCGGTACCTACACCGTAAAGGTCGAGCTTAAAGACACTGACAATTACGAAATCACGGTTGCACTCCAAGACGCAACACTTGTCATCAAGGAGGAGGGCGGCGAAGTATCCGGCAAGACCAAGATCGACCTCGGTAACGCAAAGTGGCAGTATGACGGCAAGGATTTGGCAGACAACAAGGTAGAGGTTACCTACGACGGCAACGCCAAGGCACTCACCGTGCTTGCGGACGAAACGATCACCAAGCTCTTCGAGAGCGGCGTGCTTGCAATCGTTTACTACGAGGGCGAAACGGCTCTTACCGAGGCTCCCTCCAAGGTCGGTACCTACACCGTAAAGGTCGAGCTTAAAGACGCCGACAATTACGAAATCACGGTTGCACTCCAAGACGCAACGCTTGTCATCAAGGAGGAGGGCGGCGAAGTATCCGGCAAGACCAAGATCGACCTCGGCAATGCCAAGTGGATGTTCGAGGGCAAAGAGTTTACGGCTGACACCGTCATCATCGCGGACGGCAAGGCAAAGGCGCTTACGATCGACGCGGACGACATCATCGAGAAGTACTTTACGGACGGCGTGCTTGTAATCGAGTACTACGATCACAACGGCGTAAAGCTTAACGGCGCTCCGTCCGAAGCGGGCGAGTATATCGTTAAGGTTGCACTTACCGACACGACCAACTACACGATCGTAAACAACATCGCCGACGCTAAGCTTGTTATTACCGCTAAGCAAATGTCGAGTCATTGGGGCATGATTGCACTTACCGTTGGTATCGCGGCTGTGCTTATCGTAGGACTTGTTTTGCTCGACCTGCTGTTCGTTTCCAAGAAGAATAAGCAATAATAATCGGATGATCGATAGTCGCTCGTTTCGAATTCGGAAATCAAGATTGACTTTGATAATTCCGAATGTAAAAATCATTGATCGAGTTGAGGGTACGATAATTCCGAATATAAAAGTCGATGGCTGATTTTAGTTGAGATTGTAAAAATCGTTGATCGATTTTAATTGCGAATATAGAAATCATTAGTCGATTTTAGTTGCGAATAATTGCGAATATAGAATAGTCATTTAATTGACCCCTATGATTTTACCGACGCCGCTGTTTTCAGCCGCGTCGGTTTTTCGTTCTGTTTTTTACTGCAACTTTTTTGTAAAAAAGTTGCAGTAAAAAACTTTTATCTGCGGCGAGGCAGAAAAATACTTTTCAGCCTCGCCGCTAAATAAAACCTTTTTGTCCACTCTTTTGCACCTTATAAAAGCATTTACATTACCAAGCATTATTTGACTGCTTGGTAATTTCATTCATATTTATTAACAGTTAAGAAAATCGGATTTGCCCAATTTAACAGGAATCGGCTTAGGGGTTCAAATCGGAGCGAAGCGACACATTTAAGAAAAAGGCGCCCTTTGGCTCGCCGCTATAATATTTCGCTCGCTTGCGATACTTGTACGCAAGCGAAGAGGAGCAGGCAAGCATAAACGGCTTGTTTGTGAATTTATTCACAAACAGCCGCAAAGCGCAGCCTGCGACGAGGCTAAGGGGAGCCGTCACAGCTAAGCGTCAGCGTGCTGTGACTGAGGGGATACACCGCTTGATGAATGCAGAAATAACAGTTAACGCCGATTAGGCACGTAACGCCCCAATAACGAGCCTCGCTTGCATTACTTGTTAATGCAAGCGAAGAGGAGCAGGCAAGCGTAAACGGCTCGTTTGCGAGCTTGCGAACAAACAGCCAATCGGGGTCCCCACGAGATACTTGTACTCGTGGGGTGAGAATATCGTAGTCTGCGACGAAAGGGCGCCTTTTATCGGTGTCGCTTCGCTCCGATTATAATTGCACCCCAAAGCAAAACGGCGTACAGGTAGAAATGTGGCGTCCGTTTGCCCACAAAAGTTTTTGCTCTGCTTTTTTCAAAAAGCAGATGTAGAAAATAGCAAAAAACCCAAATGTGAGAGAAATGTGAACTATCAATTTTCTCGTACATCCTCGCTGATTTTCAAAACACTCTGAAAATGCCCAAAAACCAATAAAAACCCTCTGTTTTAACGGAAAACAGGGGGTTTTTCGGTTATTTTAATTGTGATAAAGAGGACGAAAAAAAGTACATGGAATAAGTTATTCTATGTACCTATTTGTATAGTAGTTTAGCATCTTTCACAATCGATGTCAAGCAAAATTCGCAAAATTATTGAAAAATCCATTGAATTATTTATAAATTTACGCAAATTTACCAAACCGAGGAAAATTACGTGAAAAGTGGTTCAGGCGTTTTAACAAACGCAACACAATTGGGGCGCACAGGTACATAGAATAACTTATTCTATGTACCTGTTAGGTGGAAAAACAAGGGAACGAGAAAGTCAACCTTTCACATTTTTTACGGACCGCTTTGCGGAAACCCATTGCAAGGAGAACTCCCCGAGAGGAAGCTCCCGAAAAGGAGCACTCCCCGAGAGGCGCTCCCGAAAAGGGCATTCCCCGAGGGTAAGCTCCCGAAAAGGGTGCACTCCCCGAGAGGCACTCCCGAAAAGGAGCACTCCCCGAGAGGAAGCTCCCGAAAGGAGCCACGGAGAATTGCTACTCACGTAGCCAAGCACTACCTCACGAAGCCAAAATCTTCGAACTCCCGAAAAAGGAAAACTTCTCCCCGAAAACTCCCGCCGAGTACATTACGCAACATCATAATTTTATTCTCTCAAATTCCGACAAGGCGGCGTCGTGTAGTCGAACGATACTCCACGTAGCAAAGCACTGCTCGACAGTTCGCCTTGCGGTCGGAAGAGTAAGGGGCATAAGATTATATGTTAATATAAAAAAATTTATAATATAGGAGGCAATCATGAAAAAGATCTTTTTACCTATCGTGCTTTGCGTGCTGATGGCAATAAGTTCGCTCCTGTTGGCTTGTACGCCGATAGGCGAGCACACGCACCAATTCGAATGGAAAGAAGAAGTAGCTGCTACTTGTGGCAAAGATGGTATTCAAGCCCACAACGTATGCACGGTCTGCGGCTATTGGTTCGACAAAGACGGCAATAAGATTGACGAAAAAGATTGTGTGATCCCCGCAACCGGTAAGCATACGTTCAAAGACGGAAAGTGTACCGTGTGCGGCGCGCCCGATCCCGAATGGAAAGGCGATGAGCCCAATCCGCCTGCATATCAGTTTGAATGGCTGAAAGGCGAGTGGAAGCAAGAGGACTCGTCGACGGGCAAGCCTTGGGAGCTTAAGTTCGACGGCACGACGCTTACTATCACATATCTGAAAACGGACGAACTTGCAACCGTAAACGCAACGTCGTTTAAGGCAACGAGCGACACTGTTGTTACCTACACCTTGGAGGGCTATACCGAGGGCACATTCACTATCACCAAGATAAGCGACATGCGTATAACTGTCGTTGTGGGTACGGATAGTGCTACTCTTACCAAGCAGAATGTAGAGCAGGATCCCACGGCAGAGTACGCTAAGGGCATGGAAGCTTTGGTAAAAGAACAGGGCTTCTGGCTTCAGAAGTACGAGATAAAGGACACCGAGTACTATGTCGAGTTCATAAGCGGCAAGCAAGTCAAAATAAATTACAACTATACGAGTTCCAAGGGTCAGCCGGTAAAAATCAACGGCACCTACAATATATCGTATGCCGAAAATTGCGATCCCGATAATCCCACGTCAACCTGGTATATCTTTCTTTCGGGAATGACAGATAGAGGCTATAATGAAAACAGAATAGCTTGGAGCGGACCCAATGCGAAAACCGGCACATACGATTGGACGGGCGCAGACGGAAGCGATATTGTTTGGATGCAGCCCGCCTTTGAATATATATTTTGGGCTAACAGGAACTTTACCCTTGTGGAGGACGGCGAGGGCGTAGAGTTCCCCGACGAAGTTCTTCACGGCGCAGACGGAGAAACCGGCTTGTCCGGCGTATGGGACTATTACGGTGATTCTATCACGGAGCGTTACATTATCGACGCCGAGAAAGGCACCGCTACCCGTATCTATACTACGAATTATCCCGGTCAACCCCAAAGCACCACGACATCCGAGCTGAAATTTACCGATTGTATAAAGTACACCGGCAAGGGCGGCGACTTCTACATGATCAGGTACACATTTGGCGAGAATTCCTCTTGGCTTAGGTACAATCCCTACAACAACAAACTTATCAGCAGCCCGGCGACCAATCAATATCGCCTTTATGAGCAGCAAGATCCCAACATGGCTATCCCCTATGCGGGCGAGCTTCCCGCCGACCTTAAAGGCGAATACACTTCTGCCGCCGACGGCAAGTACGCATTTGACGGCAAGAACGTAGTATTCACTCCCGCACAAGGCGACGCAGTCAACTACGTTGTCACCAACGTCGAGGACGGCGAAAGCGAAACCACCAAGAAGATAACCATTGCCTTGAAAGATCAAAAGGATACTACCATCGTATTCACCTACGACCTCGTTAAGAACACCCTTACGGACGGGGCAAAGGTATTTACGGGCGAGAACCTCTATCTTACGGGCGCAACCAACCTGCCCACAACTCTTACCGGCACGTACATGTACGACGGAACGGACGTTTCGGATTGGCGTTACACTTTCGACGGCTACAAGGTAACGAGCCGCGAAGCATCGGGTGAAGAAGTAAAATACTATGCAACCGCATATGCCACCGAAACCCACACCCTTACCTTGACGCAAGTCACCGACCTTAACACCGGTCACAAGGTAAACGACGGCTCCGAGCCCCTTACCGTAACCTTTATTTACAGCGACACGGAGAACACCCTCACCATCAACGGCGACAGCGCTAATCCGAGCAAGGTATTCAGGTCCAGCGCAGTCAACCCCGAAGTAGTACTTCCCGAAGACCTTAACGGTACCTACTACGCAGCGGGCGGCAAGACCAACTATGTCGATATTCTCAACTACAACGCTACCTTAGCCGGCTTTGCCGACACTAAGCTCAACGGCGAGTTCGAAATTGTCGGCTTCGACAGCGACAGCGGCGTAATTACGCTTTCCGCTAAGGACCAGAGCGTAAACGGCAAAGACCCCGTTACGCTTACGTTGAGCGAAAGCACACTTACCTACAACACAACTACCGTCCTTACCAAGGGACGTCCCGTAAAGTTTACCGGCGAGTTCTATTCGAGGACCGCTAAGTACATCATAAACGGCGACGATATCACCGAAGTGAAACTCGACGGAACCGAAACGGTATACACCATTAAGAGCGAAAAAGAGGAGCGCTCCACCACCGGTGATAAGAACTACGGCTGGACCATATCGGCGTCCAAGAAAGACGGCTCTTACGGCTCCTTGTCCATGTGGTACGAATATCTCGGGGACGGCTGCAAGACGAATTACTACGCAACCGGCAGCTTGAGCATCATTCGTTTGCCCGCATCTTCGACGGCAGGCGTTCCCGCTTCGAGCGCAGGTACGTACATTCTTCTCAACAAGGGTAGCAACTCTGCCAATATCACGATTTATACGGTAGTAGTCGACTTCGAGGAAGCTACGATCTCTACGTATTCCGCTTACATCAACGCCACCGGCGGCGAAACAAGCGCGCGTTACTTCATCGACAGATACGACGGACAGAACAAACAAATCATCGCTAAGTTCGGCGCTACGGAGTATAAGTTCGGCTTTGACGAAGAAAATCCCGACGAGATCATCGATGTAGGCAGCAGCAACAGAGTTTTGACGAAGAAGATCGACGTAACCACGCTTCCCCAAAAATTGCAGGCAAGCGGCTCGTTCTTCGGCGAAACCGAAACCATAGCCTTTAATATGGAAACCATGGTTGTAACTGCAACCGCAGCCAAGACCGGTCAAACGAGCGGCTCGGGTAGCTCAGCCAATGTTACATACTACTATTTTGCTAAGTATGACAACGGCACGATAACCCTTGTCACGCTTGACTACACTCATACCAAAAAGGAATTCTACTACGACGAAGCAAACGACAACATCAAAAAAGCTAAGGAAGACGCAGATGTTTACGCGGTTCGTCCGATCGAAGCAGCCGAGGGCGTTGAAATGCTTCGCGGCACGTTCAAAAAGGACGACACCTCGATCATCTTCGACGGCACTGCCTACGCGATAATCAAAGAGGGCACCGCCTACAAGCAAGGTATCGTTAAGGCTTTCGACAAAGAAGCCGGCAAGATCACTTTGCTTACAGTCGCAAGCGGCGATGTCGAATACACCTACGACGCTAAGGCAAGCACGCTTACCGCAGGCGCAGATGTATACACGATCGACAACCTCCCCGTAGGTCTTGACGGAACATACAAGACCACCGACGGCAAGCAAATAGATATGTATATGGGTTGCATAATCATTACGATTTCGTCGGTTCAATACGATGTCTACACCGTTGCTTGGGAGAATAATAGCCAAAGGACTACGCTTTATTGCACACCGGATAACAACAGATCTCACAGCGGCTTCCAGCTTACCGTAAGCGCGGACCACAAGCAGTTGACGAATAATTCGGATCGTGTTAACGGCACCTACATTAAGGAAGAAACTGCCGAGCCCGAGCCGACTTTCAGCCTTGAATGGCTTAAAGGCGATTGGGTAGAAGCAGTTGCTACCGACGCAAAGTGGACTGTAAGTTTCGACGGAGAAAATTTGACGGTAAACTTTACAGACCACGGCATTACTAAGAATATCGAGGCAACTTCGTTTGAGGCTATAAGCGAAACCGAAGTTACATTCAAGGCAAAGGATTATCAACCGGGCAGCAAGATCACCAAAGTAAACGATACGATCTCGGTACAGCTTTCGGGCGGCGCCGGCGGAGTAACCGGTCTTGTTAAAAAGAGCGAACAACAGGAACCTGAATTCCCCGACCTTGAGGGGCTTAGCGGCAAGTACTTCTATGACGACGGCAAGGTCTATACGTTCGACGGTGTAAACGTAACGGCTGAGGACTTCGAGGGTAAGGTTGAGAAATACACAATCACGGCTTCGACCAACGGAACATTTACTCTTACACCGAGCGAAAGCGGAAGCGCTAAGACCATGTACTTCAAAGAGGGCTTGCTCTATAATAACAGCACGTCGACCTCTCTTCCCAACGGACGACCCGTACCCGCAACCGTGGTAGAAATACCCGAACTTACAGGTTCGTTTGTTAATGAGTATGATGAAAAGTACGTCTTTAACGGTACTTATCGAATACTAGCTTATTTCAGCATTCCGGACGTAGGAGATACTTTGACCGGTCAATGGGTTATCATCAAGTACGACGAGGGTACCGGTGAAATAGAATTGTTTTCTGCCGGTGCAAAGACGGAAGAAAACACCGTAAAGGGAACATTCTTAAAAGCCACTCCCGACAAGATTACAATCAATTTCGGCGAGTACATCAAGGAAACCGAAGAGGAGAAACCCTCATTCACGCTTCCCGAGGGACTTAAAGGTGAGTTCTACTTCTCCAACATGACATATACTTTCAATGGTGGAGTTAATGTTGACGTAAGTGTAGTTGGCGGTAAGAAAACAGTTTACACTATCATTGAGTGTACAGCCGATACAGCAGGGGTTACCCTTAAATTCGACAAAAACGATGGCAAGGGTGGTACAATCAGCTATTACTACAATATAAAAAATGATAAAATATACTTGGCAACTTCGAAAACCAGCCTTCAGGCATCTCGCAAACCCGAAAATGTTGTAGAAACGGTACCCTTTACAGGTTCATATGTATATCACACTGTAACTACTTACGATATAACCGAAACTTATACTTTTGACGGAACGGGTTATGTAGTATATCTTAACGATAGGACTAGGCTTTCAGATCAGACCCAAACTACAAGATATAATCAGTATTTTGTAACAGCATGCAGTGATACTTCGATCACTTTGCATGATTGCAGTACCGATAAAGATACTACTCTTACTTACGATAAAGAAAGTGATAAGTTTACTAACACTAAAAAGAATGAGTACATCAAGGCAATCGAAGTACCCGAGCAGTTTAACGGCATTTACGTTAGCAAGGATAGGGCTTATATCTTCGACGGAACGGTCAATGTAATATTCAGGAATTTGGACGGAAGTAAAGATAAGTATGTGATAATCGAAGCTACCAACGAAGAGGGCAATATTACCGTAACCGTACAATCGGTAGCTGAGCCGGAAACGACTATTAAGTTCACATATTCCGAAAATTCCAAGGGAACGCAGTTTATGGCAACTCCCGACGGCAAGGGGATGAACAAAGGTTACAAGAATGTTCCCGCCGAAAATTTTGCCAAAGAAATTGTCGGCTCGTGGATTGCGGGAGATAAATCGACGGCAGAATTTTCCGAAGATGGGTTTGTGGTATTCAGAGATTCCAGTGGTGCTTCTCCGCAATTGTATCTTATTACCGATGTATCTTATTACCGATTATGATACAGATACAGATGAATTTAAGGTACAGCTGAGCGGTAGCCGTTCTTTCAAGTACGATAGACAGGCAGATACCCTTACCCAAAACCCGAAATCTTCAGCCAAGCTCTTTACTCGTGTAGGCGCACAGGAACCCGAAAAGGTAACTCTTCCCGAGGGCATGGCAGGCAAGTACTATGACGAGAAGAACCAAGAGAACTACTTTGAAATTTCGGACGACGGTGTAACGGCTCATATCGACGGTACAGACAAGACCTATAAGCTTGCTAAGGCAGAGGGCAATACCGTGACCTTGGATAACGAGCAAGTTCTTACATATAATGCCAATGACTTCTCTATCACTTGGGGAAGCAACAAGTATATCGAGGAAAGCCACTATAAGTTTACTTCCAAGTTCGGAATTCCCGAAAAGTTTATCGGTAGATATACCAGCAGTACGTCGGGCGGAAACTATGTGGAAATTCGTGCAAACGATACGTTCTATATTTACAAGTCGACTTCGGAATATTACACCGGCGAGTATACTATAACTTCCTTTACCGGAACCGAAATAGTAGGAAGCAAAGTAGGCGCTTCGAATGTTGTTGCAAGTGTCAATTCGTTGACGGAAAAGCCCAATGGCGAGTGCACCTTGGTTTATGACACCACTACTTACACCAAGAAGCCGCTTCCCGTTGCTTGCGACAATCTTCCGTCGGCAGTTACGGGCAGGTATACCAGGGCGGACGGATATTCCTACTATGAGTTTAACGGAACGAACGTTGTTTTCTTCCAGAACGGTCAAACCAATACCAATTGGGTTGTCACCAAGTATGACGAGGAAACCAAGACGATCACGATAGCTAAGGAAAACGACGCTACCAGCACGAGAACTCTTACCTACGACGATGCGGCAGATACCGTTACCTATGCAGCTAACCTGTACAGCAAGGCATCGGCGTAATTACAACCAATGACTTTACCGGCAAAACGTATTTGATTTACCTATGTTTTTGCCTGTAAATTATAAATTTGCATAAGAGGCCTTCTTAAAATGCGAAAGGGTGGGGCAATTTGTCCCATCCTTTTGCATTGTTATTGTTACTTTTTTGAAAAAAAGTAACCAAAAAACTTTTGAGGGCGGGCGAGCATTATATTTCTCCCCCCGAACTCCGTTTCGCTTGGGCGTGTCTAAGTAACCAAAAAACTTTTACCTGCGGCGAGGTTGAAAAGTATTTTTCAACCTCGCCGCTAAATAAAATCTTTTTGTGTACCTATTTTTTCGCTTTGTAATGGCATTATTGCTATAATTACTTTTATCATAAGGCGAATCCCCTCAGCCTGAGACGATGTACAAAATACTTGACAAAATCGTACGAAATGGATATAATAATAGTACCATTTATAGTGAGGTGAGTATTATGTCCATTACCGCGACCGAATTAAAGGAAAATTTAAGTAAGTATTTGCAGTTATCAATGACGGAAGATATATACATTACGCGCAACGGGAAAGTGATTTCCAAGCTTTCCAATCCGTTTGTTAAACGTGTCGACGTGGCAAAGTCGCTATTTGGAATTTTGCCGGAAAACGCTTCCGTCGAGGAGGCGAAAGCGGCGAGGATAGACGAGATATGAGAGTTTTGATCGACACTTGCGTTATTATCGACGCGCTCCAAGCCCGCAAAGATTTCGGAGAAGATGCCGAGCGGCTCTTTATCGCCGCCGCAAACAACTGCTTTCTCGGGTATATAACCGCCAAAGCCGCAACGGATATCTATTATCTTATGCACCACTATACCCACGACGACAAGACCTCGCGCAATACGCTGAACAAGCTTTTTTCGCTCTTCGACGTTTTGGATACCTCGGGTATCGATTGCCGAAAAGCCGTGCCCTCGTCTGTTTCCGACTTCGAGGACGCCGTTATGGTCGAAACCGCCATAAGAACCGAAATGGATTGTATCGTCACCCGAAATATTAAGGATTTTGGCAATTCACCCGTCCCCGTCCTCTCTCCCAAAGAATTACTTGCAACTTTTTTGTAAATTTTTCTTGTGTACCTATTTTTTAGCTTTATAATAGCGTTATTACTTATAATTGCTTTTATCATAAGGATAATCCCCTCAGCCTCGTCGCAGGCGGCGCTTTGCGGCTGTTTGCTCGCAAGTTCGCAAACGAGCCGTTTACGCTTGTCTGCTCCTCTTCACTTGCGTTAACAAGTAACGCAAGTGAGGTTCGTTATTCGGACGTTATTCGCTTGATTAGAATTAACTGTTATTATTGCGTGTTATCAAGCGGCGAATCCCCTCAGTCGGCGCAAGCTTTGCTATGCGCCGACGGCTCCCCTTAGCGCGCCGCGAAAAGCGGCGAGCCAAAGGGCGCCTTTTTTACGGAAAGCTTCGCATAAAGCCCCTAAAACAATACCTGTTAAATTGAGCAAATTCAGTTTTCTTATCTATTAATTATATTATATAATAAAGCCCTGTAAATTTAACTCGACTTAGGGGGTAGAAATCGGAGCGTAGCGACACTTTTAAGAAAGGCGCCCTTTGGCTTTCGTCGCATATAGCGACGAAGCTAAGGGGAGCCGTCACAGCTAAGCGATAGCGTGCTGTGACTGAGGGGATTCGCCTTATAAAAACAAAGCGCAATAATAACAGTTAATTCTAATCAAGCGAATAACGCCCAAATAACGAACCTCGCTTGCGATACTTGTACGCAAGCGAAGAGGAGCAGGCAAGCGTAAACGGCTCGTTTGTGAGCCTGCGAGCAAACAGCCGCGAAGCGAAGCCTGCGACGAGCCCGCCCGCAGATGAAAGAAAAGGGCGTAAAGACGTCCTTTTCTTTCCCGGTTGGATTACAAGTTACAGATTACTCCGCATACTCGAAATGATCTCCGCTGCTTTGCGTAGGGGGCATTCTGTCGCCCTTGGAAACGTTGACCGTTCCGACGATTTTGCCATTGCTTGACACTACGTTGTACTCGCCCGACCAGGGAGCGATTTCACCGGAGTTAAGTTTTTGCTTCTTCATAATCATTCCTCCTTGCAAGTATAGTATTTGCGAAACGGCGGGCAATATTCGTTGCGCAAAGCGTAAAAATATGTTAAAATAAAGCGAGGAGGATTTTATGATAACGGTAGTAGGACTTGGGCTAAACGTCGACTCGCTGTCGATACGAGGCAAAAAGAAGATAGACGCCGCCGACTTGGTGGTGGTAAAGACGTCGCGCACGCCCCCGTCGCGAGCGATAAAGGCGGGTCTTAGCTTGGACGAACTCTTCGACAAGGCAAACTCGTTTGACGAACTCAACGCCATGATCGCGGACAGACTAATAGAGCTCGGCGCGGGCAAAGACCTTGTCTATTGCGTAGACGGGGACGGCTACAAGGACAGCTCGGTCATCGAGCTGCTCAAACGCACCGAGGCGGAGATCATTGCGGCTCCGTTCGACTTGCCGCTTCCGCCCTCGACGACCGTACAATATTACAGCGCATACGACGCTCTGAACGACTTTTATCCCGACCCGAGCGTGGGAATTTGCATTTACGGCATAGACGACGCGCTCATTGCGAGCGAGGTCAAGTTGTACCTTATGCGGTTTTTCGCGTTCGACGACAAGGCGCTTTTGCTTAGCGGCTCCCGAAAAAGCGAGATTTTGCTCGAAGATTTGGACAGGCAAAAGAAGTACTCGTTCGACACCGCCGTGTACCTGTGCGGCGGGCAAAAGTCGGGCTTTGCCGACCTGCTCAGGGTCATGAAGCGGCTCACCGCCCCCGACGGGTGCCCGTGGGACAAGGCTCAGACGCACGAGAGTATCCGCATCAACTTGCTCGAAGAGGCGTACGAAACGGTCCAAGCGATCACCGATGGCAACATCGCCGGCGAGATCGAGGAGTTGGGCGACGTGCTGCTCCAAGTCGTGTTCCACTGCGACATCGCGCTCCGAAGCGGCGAATACACGCTCGACGACGTGATAAAGGGTCTGTGCGACAAGCTTATCGGCAGACATACCCACATCTTCGGCGGCGACAAAGCGGATAGCGCAGACGGCGCGCTCGGAGTGTGGGAGCGCAACAAAATGAAAGAAAAGGGTCAAGCCTCGTTCTCGCAAGCGGTAAACGACATTCCCGCCTGCTTTCCCGCTCTGCTCCGCTCGCAAAAGGCGGTCAAACGCACTCAAAAGGGCGGATGGGGTAAAAAAACCGCGCCCGAACTCGTGCGGGAACTTTCCGACTTGCTTAAAGAATTGCTTGGCGACAATGACAATAAGAGCCGTTACGACGCGCTCGGCGACGCTCTTATGAAGCTTACCGAACTCGGACAGATATACGACGTCAACCTCGAACAGGCTCTGCTCGACAAGACGTCCGCGCTTATAAGCGACTACAATGCGTTCGAAGCGGCGGTGCTTCGGGACAACAAGGATGTAAATGCCCTCAGCCCGACCGAGCGAGAGCATTACAAAAGGATCGTGCGTGGATAATTTCAAAATCGGCAACGTAAAACTAAGCGGCAACCTCATCTTGGCGCCGCTTGCCGGCTATACCGACGTGGCGTTCCGTCGACTCTGCCTCGAATGCGGAGCCGCTCTCGCTGTAACCGAGATGATAAGCGTCAAGGGTCTGAACTATCGGAACCGCCAAACTTTCGAAATGCTCCGCACGAGCGAGGCGGAAAACGTGTCGTGCGTCCAGCTTTTCGGCTCCGACCCGTCCGACTTCCAAGCCGCGCTTGGCAGCGGCGCGCTCGACAAGTTCGACATCATCGACGTCAATATGGGGTGCCCCGTCGCCAAGGTGGTGAAAAACGGTGAGGGCTCCGCGCTCCTCCACCGACCCGAAGTCGCTTTCGACATCGTGCGCACGCTCGCCAAAAGCGGCAAGCCCGTTTCGGTCAAGATGCGGTCGGGCTTTTTTAAGGACGAAAACCTCGCCGTTCCCTTCGCTCTCGCCATGCAGCAAGCGGGCGCGGCTATGGTCACCGTGCACGCCCGAACCACGGCTCAACTCTACTCCGGGCTCGCCGACTTCCAAACGGTGCGTCGGGTAAAAGACGCGCTCTCTATCCCCGTCGCGCTCAGCGGCGACATCGTGTCCAAGCAGACTTTCGATGAGCGAAAGGACTGCGCCGACGCCTTTTTGATAGGACGCGGCGCGCTCATGAACCCGAGTATCTTTGCTCTGCTCGGCGGCGGCGAGTTGCAAAAAAAGTACCCGCTTATCAAACGCCACATTAGGCTCTTAAAGACCTACTTCGACGAGCATTACGCCGTCGTCACTCTACGCAAGTTCTTTTCCTACTACCTCAAAGGCGAAAAAGGTGTTAAAGAGTTCAAAAGCCTCATCATGTCCGCTTCCTCTATGGACGAAACTTGCGCCCTTGTGGATAAGTATCTTTACTCTATATAGATAATGATTAGCGGCGAACGTACAGTCACTCTCGGCTTGCCCGCCCAAACAAGCGAAGCTTTCGCCCCGCAAAAGCGAAACGGCGAATGTACAGTCACTCTCGGCTTGCCCGCCCAAACAAGCGAAGCTTCTACCCAAACGCAAAAGCGAAACGGAGCCTGTTAAAGCACTCTCGGCTTGCCCGCCCAAACAAGCGAAGCTTCTACCCAAACGCAAAAGCGAAACGGAGCCTGTTAAAGCACTCTCGGCTTGCCCGCCCAAACAAGCGAAGCTT
>CANRNV010000019.1 GCA_947632125.1 uncultured Clostridia bacterium | reverse complement strand
GCACCAGCTTGCGAAGTGGGCGGACGCCGATATCATCGTATACGTGGGCTGCGGCGAGCGCGGCAACGAGATGACCGACGTGCTCAACGAGTTCCCGCACCTTAAAGACCCCAAGACGGGCGAATCTTTGATGAAGCGCACGGTGCTTATCGCCAACACTTCGGATATGCCCGTTGCCGCCAGAGAGGCAAGTATCTATACGGGAATAACCATAGCCGAATATTTCAGAGATATGGGCTACAATGTGGCGATAATGGCGGACTCCACCTCTCGTTGGGCGGAAGCTTTGCGAGAGATGAGCGGTAGGCTCGAAGAGATGCCGGGCGACGAGGGCTATCCCGCATATCTGAGCAGCCGCCTTGCCGAGTTCTACGAGCGAGCCGGCATAGTAAGATTGTACGGCAGCGACAACCGAGTTGGAAGCATAACGGCAATAGGCGCGGTTTCCCCTCCGGGCGGCGATATGTCGGAGCCCGTTTCCCAAGCTACGTTACGCATAGTCAAGGTCTTTTGGGGACTTTCGTCGGCGCTTGCCTACAAGCGTCACTTCCCCGCAATCGATTGGCTCGTAAGCTACTCGTTGTATTCCGACCGTCTGTCCGAATGGTACGAGCAAAATGTCGGCAGCGAGTGGAACGCTTATCGAGCCGAGGCGATCAGGATCTTGCAAGAGGAGGCAAGGCTCGACGAGATCGTCCGCCTTGTCGGTGTGGACGCGCTTTCGCCCAAGGATCGAATGACGATGGAGGCGGCAAAGTCGATAAGAGAGGACTATTTGCACCAAAACGCTTTCCACGAGGTCGATACCTATGCTTCGCTCAAAAAGCAGTTAAAAATGCTCGGATTGATATTAAGTTACTATCATCTCGGGCTCGAAGCGCTCGAAAACGGAAAATCGCTTGAAGATATTCTCGCGTTGCCTGCTTTGGAGGCGATCGGGCGTAGCAAGTATATAGAGGAATATAAGGTAAACGATAGCTTTGCCGAGATTGAGAAAGAACTCAAATCGCAGATGTCGGCACTTAAAGCAAAGGAGATATTCTGATGCAAAGAGAATACCGTAATATTAAGGAAGTTGTAGGTCCGCTTGCGCTCGTCGAGGGCGTTGAGGGCGTAAAGTACGATGAACTTGTCGAGATCGAACAGCATAACGGCGAGGTTCGCCAAGGCAGAGTTTTGGAGATAAATCGAGATAAGGCGCTCGTTCAGCTTTTCGAACCGAGCCAAGGACTGAAAATAAGCAGTTCCAAGGCGAGATTTTTGGGACACGGAATAGAACTTGGTGTTTCGTCCGAAATGCTCGGCAGAGTTTTCGACGGCATGGGCAAGCCAAAGGACGGGGGCGATGAAATCATTCCCGACAAGCGCATGGACATAAACGGCGAGCCGATAAATCCCGCCGCACGCGACTATCCCGACGAGTTTATCCAAACGGGCATATCGGCGATCGACGGATTGAATACTCTTGTAAGAGGGCAAAAGTTGCCCGTGTTCAGTGCGAGCGGTCTGCCTCATGCCGACCTCGCGGCTCAAATAGCGAGGCAAGCCAAGGTGCTCGGAAAAGACGCAAAGTTCGCCGTCGTCTTTGCTGCGATCGGTATAACTTACGAGGAGGCCGACTTCTTTATTAACGATTTCAGGCGCACGGGCGCTATCGAGAGGGCGGTGTTGTTTGTCAACCTCGCTTCCGACCCTGCGATCGAGCGTATAGCTACGCCGAAAATGGCGCTTACGGCAGCCGAATACCTCGCATTCGAGAAAGGTATGCACGTGCTCGTAATTATGACAGACATAACCAACTATGCAGAGGCTCTTCGTGAAATTTCGGCGGCTCGACGCGAAGTCCCGGGCAGACGAGGCTATCCGGGCTATCTGTATACCAGCCTTGCAAGCCTCTATGAGCGTGCGGGCAAGATACGCGGCAAGGAGGGGTCGATAACGCAAATACCTATTCTTACCATGCCCGAGGA
Source organism: uncultured Clostridia bacterium (assembly GCA_947632125.1). Taxonomy (GTDB): domain Bacteria; phylum Bacillota; class Clostridia; order Christensenellales; family Pumilibacteraceae; genus CAG-552. The sequence continues at coordinate 27,416 of CANRNV010000019.1, read as the reverse complement.
TGATAAGACGCATCCCATACCCGATCTTACGGGATATATAACCGAGGGACAGATAATTCTTTCGAGAGAACTTTATAAAATGGGCGTCATTCCGCCGATCGACGTTTTGCCGTCGCTGTCGAGGCTTAAAGACAAGGGGATTGGCGAGGGCAAGACCCGCGAGGACCACGCCGACACCATGAACCAGCTTTTTGCGGCATACGCAAGGGGCAAGGAATGTAAGGAACTGTCGGCAATTCTCGGCGAAGCGGCTCTTACAAACGTGGATAAACAGTACGCGCTCTTTGCGGACCTGTTCGAAAAAGAGTACGTTTCGCAAGGCTTTTCCACCAATCGAAGTATCGAGGAAACCTTGGATATCGGTTGGAAGCTGCTTAAAGTTTTGCCGAAAAGCGAACTTAAACGTATCAAGGACAAATTTATCGACAAATATTTGAAGGAGTAAATTATGGCAAGGCTTGCGGTAAATCCGACCAGAATGGAACTTCGCCGCCTGAAAACAAGGTTAAAGACGGCGGTGCGAGGTCATAAGCTGCTCAAAGATAAGTCGGACGAAATGATTCGACAGTTCATGTCGTTTGTCAAACAAAATAGGGCGCTTAGATCCGAGATCGAGAACGAACTGAAAGACGCGCTCAAATATTTTATGCTCGCAGGCTCGATCATGGGCGAGGAGAATATAGAGCAGACCTTCGCCATGCCGTCGATATCGCTGTCGATAAATGCTGGGATAAAAAACGTTATGGGGATAGACGTACCCATGCTCGAAATATCGGCTACGGAGGGTGAACTTCCGTATGCTCCCATGTCCGTGCCCGCCGATATGGATACGGCAATAAGCAAACTCAACGAACTTGCCAAAAAGCTTTTACTTCTTGCCGAAATCGAAAAGACCTGTAATATGCTTGCCAAGGAGATCGAGAAAAATCGCCGCAGAGTAAATGCACTCGAATACGTCATGATCCCGCAGCTTAACGAAACGATCAAATATATAATGATGAAGCTTGATGAAAACGAAAGGGCGACGATCATAAGACTGATGAAAGTAAAATCATTGCTCGAAAAGCAGGAAGAATAAGGATAAAGCCCCTGATTATGTCAGACATAATTCGGGGCTTTGTTTTATTTTTCAATCGATTTCGCTTTCAAGAGAACAAACAGGGCTTATCGAAAATCATTGCCAAAAAGTAATTTTCTTCGTGTCATTCGAAAAGTTATTATTCGAAAGGTAAAATCAAAAAAAGAATTTAATTGTACAAAAAAATGAGTTTGGTTTTGTCCAAACTCATTTCGCTTTATTGTTTTGACTGAATTTTAATACATTCCGTCCATGCCGTTCATTCCGGCAGCGGGAGCGGCGGGAGCCTTTTCGGGAATGTCTGCTACGACGCTCTCGGTGGTAAGGAATACGGAAGCAACGCTTGCCGCATTTTGAAGGGCGGAGCGGGTAACCTTTGTCGGGTCGATGATACCCTTGGCAACGATGTCGCAGTAGGTGTTGTTGAGCGCATCGTAACCGAAGTTAACTCTGTTCTTGCCCTTTGCGAGTACGTTATTGATAACGACGTTGCCGTCAACGCCCGCATTGAGTGCGATTTGCTTTATGGGCTCTTGGAGTGCTTTAAGTACGATCTCCGCTCCGGTCTTTTCGTCGCCGCTAAGCGATTTGATGACCTTGGAAACAGCGGGGATGGCGTTGATAAGAGCGACGCCGCCGCCCGGGACCATACCTTCCTCGACGGCTGCTCTCGTAGCTGCGAGTGCGTCCTCGATCCTGAGCTTCTTTTCTTTCATTTCGACTTCGGTAGCCGCACCGACATTGATGACCGCAACGCCGCCTGCAAGCTTGGCAAGACGCTCTGCGTACTTCTCTCTGTCATAGTCGGAGGTGGTAGCTTTCATTTGAGCGCGAATGGAAGAAATTCTGTCCTTGATTTCGTCGGAATTGCCTGCGCCCTCGACGATGATCGTGTTCTCCTTGTCGACCTTGACTTGCTTAGCTCTGCCGAGCATATCGAAAGTGGTATCCTTAAAGGAAAGTCCCATTTCCTCGCTGATGACCTGACCTCCCGTAAGAACGGCGATGTCTTTAAGCATTTCCTTGCGCCTGTCGCCGAAGCCGGGGGCTTTGACCGCTACGCAGTTAAACGTACCGCGGATCTTGTTTACGACGAGGGTGGCAAGAGCCTCGCTCTCGAAGTCGTCGGCGATGATAAGGAGCTTGCTGCCGCTGTTTACGACCTGTTCGAGTATGGGAAGGATCTCTTGAATGGTGGAGATCTTCTTGTCGGTGATAAGAATTACGGGATTGTCGAGCACGGCTTCCATCTTTTCGGAATTGGTCACCATGTAAGCCGAAGCATAGCCTCGGTCAAACTGCATACCTTCGACGATAGAGAGGTTGGTGTCCATGGTCTTGCTTTCCTCAACGGTGATGACGCCGTCTTTGCCGACCTTTTCCATAGCCTCGGAGATAAGTTCGCCGACCTTTTCGTCGCCTGCCGAAATGCTTGCGACCTGCATGATGGCGGTCTTGCTGTCAACGACCTTGCTTATGCTTTTAAGATATGCAACTGCCGCATCGGTAGCGGAAGCGATACCTTTTTTTACGATCATGGGATTTGCGCCTGCGGCGATATTTTTAAGTCCCTCGTGAATGATCGCCTGAGCGAGGACGCACGCGGTAGTCGTGCCGTCGCCGGCAACGTCGTTGGTTTTGGTGGAAACTTCTCTTACGAGTTGAGCTCCCATGTTTTCAAACGGATCTTCGAGTTCGATTTCCTTGGCGATGGTAACGCCGTCGTTGGTGATAAGGGGAGCGCCGTACTTTTTGTCGAGAACAACGTTCCTGCCTTTGGGTCCGAGTGTGATTTTTACGGTATCGGCGAGGGTGTTTACGCCCGCTTCAAGAGCCTTTCTTGCTTCTTCGCCGTGTTTGATTTGCTTAGCCATTATAAATTGACCTCCTTATTCGATAATAGCGAGAACATCGCTTTGACGGATGATGGTAACTTCTTTTCCGTCGATTTTGAATTCGCTGCCCGCATATTTAGAGTAGAGCACCTTGTCGCCGACTTTAAGTTGCATAACGACTTCATTTCCGTCGACCATGCCTCCCGGTCCGACCGCGATGACCTGAGCCATTTGCGGCTTTTCCTGATCCTTAGCCAAAAGTACAATTCCGCTTTTTGTTTTTTCTTCGGAATTTACGGCTTCAACAACAACTCTGTCAAATAAAGGTTTGATTGCCATATATAGATCCTCCTAAAATTAACTTAAACAATGGGGTAACAAATATTTTTCACTTTGCTAATCCACGCAATATTTTAGTACAATATAAAAGCTAAGTCAAGCAAAAACTTTACATTTTATGGTTATTTTTGAAAAAAATTCTTGCAAAAAGCCATTAAGTATGCTAAAATATATCTGACGCCGCAAAACTGAAAAAGAGGTAAAAATTATGGATAAAAACCTAAAAAAATGGGACGAAAGATTTATGCAAATGGCTCAGCTTGTTTCCTCCTGGTCAAGCTGTTTTCAGGAAAACAGGCAGGTCGGAGCCGTCATTGTCAAGAATAAACGCGTGCTCACCACGGGCTACAACGGGGCAAGCAGCGGTATCGTCAGTTGCAAAGAGCGCGGAGTGTGCCTTCGTCGCGAACTCAATATCCCCAGCGGCACGAGGCACGAGGTGTGCTATGCCACTCATGCCGAGCAGAACGCCATAATCCAAGCGGCGAAGCTCGGCGTGTGCATCGACGGGGCAACGCTTTATTGTACTCACCAACCGTGCGTAATATGCGCCAAAATGATAATCAACGCCGGCATAAAGCGGATAGTTTACAAGTACGGCTATCCCGACGACTTTTCGCTTCAACTTCTCAACGAAGCCAAGGTTGAACTTTGCAAGTACGAGGATTAAAATAGGGGTTTTGCGGTTAAACAAAATTTCGAAAAGATAAAAATATTTTTGTCACAAAAACGCCGGATCAAGCATATTAGATTATATGACCAAAGGGCGCAAAAGGTTGATAATAGTATTTTCGGTTGGCGTGGCGCTGTTTGTAATTATCATATTACATATCATGATAAACGTAAATCCGATAATCGAGCAAGTATCCGAGCATGAAGTGCAGGCTCTTGCGACGATCGCCGTCAATTCGGCTTGCGACGATATCCTGTCGGAATATCTCACCACCGACATCATAAACTACGTGATGGACGGCGACGGCAATCTGCAAATGGTCACCACCAACACGGCGGTGATGAACGCGATCTCTCGCAAGGCGATCGACGCGTCACAGGCGAAGATAGCCACCATGGGACAACAGGGTGTGCCAATCCCGCTCGGCTCGCTTAGCGGAATAACGTTTTTGTCCGGTCAAGGTCCGAACGTATATATAAAGGTATTTCCGATAGGAGCAGTGAACGCAAATTTCACCTCGGAGTTTATCGCCTCGGGCATAAACCAAACGAGGCACAAAATATTGCTCAATGTCTACGCCGATATCAGAGTGGTAATGCCGGGCGCAAACAACGTAGTCAGGACGGAAACTCAGATCCTGCTATGCGAAAATCTTATTATAGGAAAGGTGCCCGACGCCTATTTTCAAATGCAAAATTTGTCCGATTTACTTGATCTTGTGCCGTAAGAGGTTAAAAAACGCTTGCAAATTTTTATAAACAATGATATAATAAGGGATAGACCGAGATGGCGGCAACAGTTATGTCCGAATGACAGAGAGCGTTTGTTGGCTGAGAATGACGCATGGACGGAAGATATTCACCGCAGGAGTCTGTCGCTGAAAGAGCAGTAGGCGACCGCAGGCAAGCGTAAAAATCCTTTAATGAGGTTCTTGGGAACGAAATTAGGTGGTACAGCGTTTTTTATGACGCCCTAATGCTATGGGGCGTCATTTATTTTTTTGGAGGAAAAATGGAAGAAAAAATTCACGAATTGATCGAAACGACCAAAAGTAAAGCTTTATCCTCGCAGTCTATACGGGAACTCACCGACCTTAAAGTCGAGATACTCGGAAAGAGCGGTGCGCTTACGGGAATACTGAGGGGCTTAAAAGACCTCAGTCCCGATCTGCGACCCGCAATGGGCAAGATAGTCAACGAGGCGCGGGAGAAGATAGAGGCGTTTATCGCACTTAGACTGAGCGAACTCGAAAGGGAAGAACTCGATAAAAAGCTTTCCAAAGAGCGTATAGATATTTCGATAGACAAAAATATTCCGCTCGGAAAGCTTCATCCGCTCAACGTCATAAAGCGCAAGGCTATCGACTTCTTTGTGTCGATGGGCTTTATGGTGTCGGATTCGCCCGAGATAGAAACGACATATTACAACTTCGATATGCTCAACATCCCGCCCGATCATCCCGCGAGGGAACTGCAAGACACGTTCTTTATCACCGACAAGATCTTGCTGAGAACTCAGACTTCGGCGGGACAGATTCGCACGATGGAAAAGGTGAAACCGCCCATCAAGATGATCTCTCCGGGCAGAGTTTTTCGCAGCGACGAAGCGGACGCCACTCACACGCCGTGCTTTCACCAGCTTGAGGGGCTTGTGGTGGACAAGGGTATAACGATGTGCGACCTAAAAGGGATATTGTCGTCGTTTGCCAAGCACTTCTTTGACAAAGATACGACCATTCGTTTCCGCCCGTCGTACTTCCCGTTCACCGAACCGAGTGTCGAGGTGGACGTTTCGTGCGTTCACTGCGGAGGCAAAGGCTGCAACGTTTGCAAAGGCACGGGCTTTATAGAGATCCTCGGCGCGGGCATGGTCAACAGGCGAGTTCTTTCGGGCTGCGGGATAGACCCCGACGTGTATACGGGCTTTGCTTTCGGAATGGGACTTGATCGAATAACGGCGATCATTCACGGTATCAACGATGCAAGAGTGCCATTCGAGGGCGACGTTCGCTTTTTGAAGCAGTTTTAGGAGGAAAAAATGAAGCTACCTATAAGTTGGTTAAAAGAATTTGTCGACACCGATGAGAGTGCGGAAAATATAAGCAAGGTTTTGGTCGGGATAGGTTTCGAGGTCGAAGATGTCATTCGCTACGGGAATTTTTCGGGCGTGGTCATCGGCAAGATAAAGGCAATAGAACCTCATCCCAATGCGGACAAACTAAGAATTTGCTCGGTCGATGTCGGAAACGAGAACGTAACGATCGTCACGGGGGCAAAAAACGTGCAGGTCGGCGACGTCGTTCCCGTTGCGCTTGACGGAGCGGTTCTGCTAGACAAAAAGATAGTGGCGGCTCCGTTAAGAGGGGTAATGAGTTACGGAATGATGTGCTCGGGCGCCGAACTCGGCATAAGCGAGGCGTTTTGCGACGGGGCTTCGGTAGACGGAATAATGATTTTGAGCAACGACCTCACTGTCGGCGAGGACCTCATTAAGGCGCTTTCGCTCGACGAGGTGGTCTTGGATGTTTCGATAACGGCAAATCGTCCCGATTGTCACTCGATAATCGGCTTGGCGAGGGAAGTGGCTACGGCGCTCGGTTGCAAATTCATCGCTCCTTCAATTGATTTTACTGTGCATAGCGGCGGTATAATGCCCAAAGTCAACATTACTTCGCCCGATTGCTCGGACTATACTTGCGGTCTTATCGAGGACGTAAAGATAGAAAAAAGCCCCAAATGGATGCAGCGACGCCTGTTTATGTCAGACATACATCCCATAAACAACATTGTAGACATCACAAACTATGTACTTTTGGAGATCGGACAGCCTCTGCATGCGTTCGACTTCGATTTGCTTGAAGGTAATATAAACGTGCGCACGGGGCAAAACGAAAAGCTCGTTGCCCTCAACGACGAAGAGTACACCTTGACAAGTACAATGACGGTGATAGCCGATGACAAAAAACCGCTTGCCATAGCCGGCGTCATGGGCGGAATTTACAGCGGAATATCGAATAAGACCAGGGCTGTGCTTCTCGAAAGCGCACGTTTTGGTAGGGGCAGCGTAAGGGCGACCTCGCTACGCCTCGGACTTCGCTCCGATTCCTCGACCAAGTTCGAGCGAGGCGTGGACTGTTTCAGCGTGGAGTACGGCAGGCGACGGGCTCTTTCGCTAATCGATAAACTCGGCTACGGCAAAGTCGTCGGCGATGAGCCAATCAAACGTGAATATAACAAGACGATAAACACAACACTCGATGAGATAAACGGGATCCTCGGTATCGAAGTGCCCAAAAAGAACATTATCGAAATTTTGCAAACGCTCGGTATGGAAGTCACGATGGACTGTCGCAGCTTGGCTGTGAAAATTCCCGCTTATCGTGAGGACATCGACAACTTTACCGATCTTGCCGAGGAAGTGATTCGTTTTTACGGCTACGACAAAATGAAAGAAACTTTTCTTCCCACGGCGAGTGTCACGGTGGGCGGCATGACGAGCAGTCAAAAGCGTAAAGAGGAAATAAAAGATATTATGTGCTCTATGGGCGCATATGAAATAATGACCTATTCTTTTACAAGCGATTCGGTTTTTGACAAACTCAATCTTTCACCAAGTGATGGTAGACGAAACGCCATTCGCATTATCAATCCCATAAGCGAGGACCTTTCGGTAATGAAAACCGAACTTGTGTCGGGTATGGCGTCGGTGATCTTCAACAATTTAAGCAAAAAGAACGACAATTTCACACTTTTCGAGTTTGCCAAAACGTATGTCGGTGAATTGCCGCTAAGAGATCTTCCTCACGAAAACGACATCTTGTGCGTAGGAATGGCGGGCGGTGACTTTTACAAATTAAAGGCAATGTTCGCCGCCGTGCTTTCGCGGTTTAACATCGATTATACGGTAAAAAGGAGCACCGAGCCGTATCTTCATCCGGGCATAAGCGCCGACTTTGTGTGCGACGGAAAGGTGATCTGTTCGCTCGGAAAACTTCACCCGTCGGCAGCAAAGAACTTCGGCATAAAAAAGTCGGAGGTCTATATCGGCTCGCTCGACTGCACATTGATCCTTTCCGCGTTCAACGCCACCCATAAGTATGTTCCGCTGCCCAAATTCCCGTCGGTGACAAGGGACCTTGCGTTTGTCGTAAGCGAGGACGCGGCGGTTGGCGAGATAATGTCGGTCATAAAGGAAAACGACCTTGTCGGCGATGTCGAACTTTTCGATATATATCGAGGCGAGCAGATCGAAAGCGGCAATAAGAGCGTTGCGCTCAAAATCACCCTCGTCCCGCGAGAAAAAACGCTTGTTGACGCCGAAATATCGGCAACTATGGAGAATATAATCGAGCGGCTCGGCAAAGAGTTCGGCGCAAAGGTGAGGGTATAATGCCCGAAATACTCGCTCCCGCAGGTAATTTCGAAATGCTTAAAGCTGCGGTCGTAAACGGCGCCGATGCGGTCTATCTCGGACTTAGTAGGTTCAGCGCAAGGGCGAAAGCAGCCAATTTCGACGGCGAGGAGCTTAAAAAAGCAATCGACTATGCTCATCTTTTCGGGACCAAGGTCTATGTGGCTATCAATACCGTGATAAAAGACGAGGAAATGTCGGACGCCTTGCTCGAAGCCGAAAATGCGTTGCGCCTCGGAGCCGACGCCTTGATCGTGCAAGACCTGGGATTGGCTCAAAAGTTGCGTTCGCTCTTTCCGGACGCCGTGCTTCATGCGAGCACCCAAATGGGTATTCATAACCTTTATGGAGCAATTGCCACCAAAAGACTCGGATTTTCACGCATTATCTTGTCGAGGGAAACGCTTTTAAGCGACATTGTCGACATAAAAAAGAACGTAGACATCGAGGTCGAGTGTTTCGTGCAAGGCGCCTTGTGCATTTCCTTTTCGGGCAATTGCTATTTCAGCAGCCTCGCAAGCGGTTACAGCGGCAACAGGGGCAAGTGTATGCAGCTTTGCCGCAAGGAGTATTCGACTTCACTAAACGGTAAGGAACGCAAAGGCTACTTGCTTTCGGCAAAAGACATTTGCCTTTTGGATAAGATACCGCTGCTCATAAAGGCGGGCGTGGACTGCTTCAAAATAGAGGGACGGCTCCGTAGACCGGAGTACGTCGCCGAATCGGTTCGAATTTACAAAAACGCAGTAATGAGCGTAACCGACATTGGCGACGAAGCCGCTCTCAAAAAGGTATACAATCGCGGCGACTATACCGATGGGCACCTTATCGACGGCACGAACACGGTGCTCGAAACCAAGCTTAACGGACACAAAGGGCTGTTTTACGGCAAGGTGACCTCGGTTATGCGAGGGAAAATCAAGCTGAATAAGCCGCTTTATAAGGGCGACGGAATTAAGATTTTGCGGGACGGATACGAGGTCGGCTCGGCAAGCGTAAACTCGGACGGCAACGAAACGACCTATGTCGGCTCGGCTTCGGTCGGTGATGACGTGTATATCACTACCGACGCAAGACTAAACAGGTCGATAATGGAACGTAACAGAAAATTGCCGGTCAAAGTGGATATCGATTTCGACAGATCGTCGGCTTTATTGAAAAGTAATAATATCGAAGTGTCGGCTGCTATCCAATCGCTCCCCGCATTAAATGCACCTTTGACAAAGGACGGTCTTATCGACTGCTTTAACAAGTCGGAACATTTTTATGTGCAACAACTCGATGTGCGGGGCAGGGCGTCATTCATTGCAAAGTCCAAACTCAACGAATTGCGCCGCTCGCTATATCAAAAGCTCGAGGACGAGATTTTAGCGGTTTACAGGGCTAATATGCAAAAATTCGACAAAACCTACCAAGTTATGTCAGACATAATCAGCAATAATTTGGATTTTTTGCACGGGGAAACGATTTATCAGGTAAGTTCGCCAAAACAAATAACCGACGAGATGAAGTGGATAGCCGTAAACCCGACCGAATACTCGGTAAGTGAGATCTTAAAGTTCGAGCCTTATTTTGACAGGGCGCTCCTCAATATGCCATTTGTGGCGAGAGGTAAGGATATAGACATTCTCAAACAGCTTGTTGAGTTGCCGCTAAGGGGATTTATCGCAAACAATCTTTATGCGGTCGAGATGCTAAAAGACAAGCCCGTTTTGCTCGGGTATGGAATGAACCTTGTAAACGACGTTATATTGTGCCCTAAAATATATTCTTTCGAGGCAGACAGGGTCAACGAAAACGGTTATGTCTACTGCAAGGGCAACGTGCCGCTTATGACATTCTGTCATTGCGAGCGCAAGGAACTTTCGGGTAGTTGCTCGGGCTGTAACGGCTATGATATTGCGCTCAATTACGAAAGGCGCGAGTTCAAAATCAGGCGGTACAAAATCCACTATTGCTACTCGCAACTGTTAAACTGCGCCGACCTTGACATCGGCAAGGACGTCAAATGCAAATTTATAGACCTTTCTTATGACAGAACGGGCAAAAGCACCAAGGGAAATTACGGCAGGGGGCTTAAATAATGGACGCTAAAACCTTAAAAATTTTGGAATACTACACTGTCTTGGAGGGCATAAGACGCTTTGCCGCCTCAACTTGCTCCAAAGACGCCATTATGAACATAACCCCGTGCGAGGGAAAAGAGAATATCGAGAAAGCGCTCGGCGAAGTGATCGAGGCGTACGAGGCAAAGTACAAGTTGAATTTGAGCGTTGTGGAACAGTTCGACGATTGCCTGTACGTGATCGAAAAGGCAAAAAAGGGGGCAATGCTTTCTCCCGGCGAACTCAATAAGGTAAAAACGCTCCTCAGAGCGGGCAGAATAGCCCAAACCACGCTTGCTCAGTACGAAATGATGCGGTTGAAAAATTACTCGACAAGCTACTTTATCGACAAGGGGTTTGAGGACGAACTCGATTTATGCATACTGTCCGAAAACGAACTGAGCGACAACGCAAGCGACACTCTTAAATCGCTGCGCCGAAAGATCGCCGAAAAGAAAAACGCACTCAGGGAAAAGCTGTCGAGTTACTTCCGCAAGAGCGAATACAGTAAGTATATGCAAGATAACCTCGTCACCGTGAGGGGCGACAGATTTGTCATTCCCGTCAAGTCCGAATACCGCTCTATGGTGCCCGGGCTCATTCACGATATGTCGTCGAGCGGCGCGACCGTCTTTATCGAGCCGTTTGCCGTGGTGGAAACGAACAACGAGATAAAGAGCCTCATGCTTAAGGAGGCTGCCGAGGTGGAGCGCATACTTTTTGCTCTAAGCGAAAGAGTGGCGTCTATCGGCGACAACCTTGTCAAAATGCAGAGCGCGGTCATGAGCCTCGATATCATCTTCGCCAAAATGCACTATTCGGTGGATATCGACGGCACAATTCCGCTCTTCAACACCAAGGGAGTGTTTTGTTTACGCAATGCCCGACATCCGCTTATCGACAAGCGCAGCATCGTACCCGTAAATATCGAGGTGGGCAAGGACTATAAGATCCTTATGATAACCGGTCCGAATACGGGCGGTAAGACGGTTTGTCTTAAAACGGTGGGGCTGCTTTGCCTCATGGCATATACGGGTCTTATGATCCCGTGCGATGAGGGGAGCGAGGTGGCGATATGCGACAACATCTTTTGCGACATCGGCGACGAGCAAAGCATTGCCGAGTCGCTCAGCACCTTTTCGTCACACATCGTCAACCTTGTAAAAATCACCGACAATATGACAAAGGATACGCTGCTGCTGCTCGACGAACTCGGCGGAGGCACCGACCCGCAGGAGGGAGCGGCTCTTGCGATAGGCATAATCAAGTACATCGAAATGTGGCGTTCGACGGCGATCATCACCACTCACTACGGCGAACTCAAAGAGTACGCGCTCGCTTCGCCCAACATATTAAACGCCGCCATGCAATTCGACAAGCAGACTTACAAGCCGACGTATCGGCTCATGCTCGGTCTGCCAGGCACAAGCAACGCCTTGGCGATCGCTCAAACGCTCGGGCTCAACGAAAAGATCTTGGACCTTGCGAATAAGAGCATGAACGAGGAAAAGGTCAAGTTGGAAAACCTGATAAAGAGCGCCGAAGAGGTCAAAAGCAAGTCGGAGGACGAGCTAAAAGAAACCGAATTGCTCAAAGCCGAACTGCTTGCAAGGCGTAGCGAACTCGAAAAAAAGCAAAACGAATTAAACGATAAGTTGGAAAAAATAAACGCAAACGCAAAGACGGAGATAAAAAGGCTTGTCGCCATCGGCGTGGAAAAAGCGGATGAACTCATCGAACAAATAAAACAGAAGATAGAAATAGCGGATGAAAAAGCCCTTTTGGAAGCAAAATCGTTGAAAAAGCGGCTTGAAGCCATAAATTACAGACAAAACGAAGAACAGCTGCGGGCTACCGAACCGATCGAAATAAACAAACTCAAAGTAGGCGACAAGGTGTTTGTCCAAAGCCTCAATTCGGTCGGCGAACTGTGCTCGTTGCCCGATAAGCGAGGCGAGGTCGTCGTTGCGCTAGGAGCGATCCGTTCTGTCGTTAGGATTAGCGAACTTAAAAAGCCCATTCAAAGCCACGAGCCGCCTCCCAAAAAGCGGGTCGCCGAGTACAAAAGCGCGGCCGCGGAAGTCGAGAAGAGCGCGATCGTTCCCGAGGTCAATGTCATCGGATACACGGTGAGCGAGGCGATCGAAATCGTCGAGCCGCACCTTATGAGTATGGCGGACGGAACGGGCAGAACGCTTCGGGTAGTTCACGGCAAGGGGACGGGGGCTCTCGGCAAGGGGCTTCAACAGTATTTCAAGACGTCGCCGTATGTCAATTCATACAGGTACGGTAGATATGGCGAGGGTGAGCGAGGCGTGACGATCGTGGAACTCAATTAAAGGAGGAACTTATGATTTTTTTGGACAATGCGTCCACCACACAGGTGTGCGACAAAGCGATAAAGGCGGCTCAGTGGGCGGCGAGCGAGGGCTACTTCAATCCGTCCGCTCTGTACGGCGAGGCGTTAAAGGTGAAAAACGCCATAGAAGAGGCTCGAAGCAAGATCGCCTCGTTGCTCGGTTGTGAGGGGCGAGAACTGTTTTTCACTTCATGCGCCACCGAAAGCAACAATTGGGCATACGAAAGGGGTATCCGTAGCAAAAAAGGCAACATCGTCATTTCCTCCGCCGAGCACGCTTCGGGCTACGAATGTGCACTTGCGCAAAAGAACAAGGGGCTCGATGTGCGCTTTATAAAACTCGATCGTGACGGCACGATAAACGAGAGCGATCTTATGCGGGCGATCGACGAGGACACCTGCTTTGCCTCGATCATCCACGTGTCCAACGAAACGGGGGCTATCAACGACATTGCCAAGCTGACGAAACTCATTAAGGAAGTCAATCCTCGCACGATCGTCCATTCGGACGGAGTGCAGGCGTTTTGCAAAAGAAAGATAAGCGTAGCCGAGCTCGGCGTCGACCTTTACAGCGTAAGCGCGCATAAGGTGGGCGGCTTCAAGGGCGTCGGCGCATTGTATGTGCGAAACGGAAAGATCGCTCCGTTCATTGTGGGCGGCGGGCAGGAGAAAGGCTTGCGCTCGGGGACCGAAAACGTAGCGGGAATACTCGGCTTCGGCGAGGCTGCCGTCAATTACAAAAGCCTATACGACAAAGAAAAGGTCGCCGCCATGCGCCAATGTGTGATTGACGAGTTAAAGGACGTCAATGTCATAATCAACGGTAACGGGTGCGAAGCCATACTCTCGCTCTCGATAGAGGGAATTAAAGCCGAGGTCCTCTGTCATATGCTTTCGGATCACGGAGTGCTTATAGGGCTCGGATCGGCTTGCTCATCACGGGCTAGGAGCAACAGGACGCTTTCGGCGATCGGGCGCTCGGCAAAGGAAATCGAGGGAAGTATCCGAATAAGCTTCGGGATTAATAACGATATCGAGCAAGTAAAATATGCCTCGAAAATAATAAAAGAACAAATTATAACGCTGAGAGGAAATATAAAATGAGCAAAGTAATAGTAATAAGATATTCCGAACTGTATCTCAAAGGTAAAAATCGCAATTTCTTCGAAAAATTGCTTATCGACAATATAAAAAGCAGTCTTAACGGAATAGATTGCAAACTCAAATTCAATCGCAGCCGATACGAAGTTTACGACTTTTCGGATGAAAGCGAGATAGTCGAAAGGCTTAAAAAGGTCTTTGGTATTCACTCCATAAGTATAGCGACAAAATGTGACTATGAAATCGAGAATATCATAGCTGCCGTTTCGGATATCAGACTGAGTGGGACGTTCAAGGTGGACACCAACCGTGCGGACAAGACGTATCCGCTCATCTCCACCGAAGTGAGCGCAAGGGCGGGCGCAGAGATTTTGAAAAACAATCCCGGATTAAAGGTCGACGTACACCGACCGATGAATGTAATAAACATCGACATTCGCGAGGACGGTTGCGCCTATATCTTCAAAGACAGGATAGCGTGCGCGGGCGGAATGCCCGTGGGAAGCTCGGGCAAAGGTTTGCTGCTGCTTTCGGGCGGTTTGGACAGTCCCGTCGCAGGCTATATGATGGCAAAAAGAGGGATGAGGCTCGACGCCATTCACTTCCATTCCTATCCTTATACAAGCGAAAAGGCAAAACAAAAGGTGATAGATTTAGCCAAAATCTTGGTAGATTACACCGGTCCGATCACGCTTCACTGCATACCCTTTACCAAAATTCAAGAGGAAATACACAAAAATTGCGCTTCGAACTATATGATCACAATTGTAAGGCGTTTTATGATGCGCATTGCCGAAAGAGTTGCGGCTCTGAGTGGTTGCGGCTGTCTTGTCAACGGCGAAAGCCTTGGACAGGTGGCAAGTCAAACGCTCGAAAGCATTACCGTCACAAACGACATGGTAAAGTCGATGCCTATATTCCGTCCCTGTATAGGTATGGACAAGCAAGAGATAGTCGACATTTCGGTAAAGATCAAGACTTACGACACTTCGATTTTGCCGTACGAGGATTGTTGCACGGTGTTCTTGCCCGACAGTCCCGTAACCAAGCCCACAATAAGGAGGGCTGAGCGCGAGGAAAAGAGAATGGGAGACTTCGAAAGCTTAATAGCCGAAGCCATCGGTAATCAAGAAATCATTCATATCGAAAAAGTCTAATCCCTTTTCGTAGTCGCTGCGCTCGTCGGGCGTTGCGGGTAGATTATAGATAGGGAAGCTTGCCGTTATTCTGTCCTTTTTCGGCAGGCTTTTTTCTGCTTTGACGATTTTTTTGGTGGCATTATAGATAGGGGCGTTTATGTCGATTTTTACTATATTTTTGGGCGTATCGAACTTTTCGGTGCTGATTATGTCACGCATAATCAGGGACTTTGCGATTTTTGTCGGCTCTCCGCCGCCCATTACCGAGCTTTTTTCGTTGTCCATTATATGAACGCCCACCGTGTAGCGTTTGTTGTAGGCTATACAATAAGCGTCGGTATTGCCGTCTTTGTCACCAACGGTGCCCGTCTTGGCGGCGACATTGAACGCAGTGGCATTAAAAAGCTTTGCCGTACCGTTTGCGGCGCATTTATTGAGCATTTCGTTGATAAAGTACGCCGTTTCTTCTTTCATTACTCGCTTTTGGCTCTTATCCGCCCTGTAGATCTCCTTGCCGTCGCGATATATTGCGCTGATATATGAGCAGTTTATTTTGGTACCGCCGCGAGGAAAAGCGGTGTACGCCGAGGTCAGTTCTTTAAGCCTGACACCGTACTTCATACCTCCGAGCGACAAAGCGAGCCCTTCTTCCTCGCAAGATATGCCGATTTTACGCAAGAAGCTCTTTCCGTAATCCAAGCCGACTTCGTCAAGCAGTTTTACGGCGGGGATATTCAACGATTGTTTAAGCGCAAATTCGCACGAAACATAGCCGTGATATTCGTCTTTGTAGTTGGACGGACTATATCCGTCAAAGCTTGTCTTTTCGTCCAAGATCGGGGTAAGAGGAACAATAATTCCTTTTTCGAGCGCGGGTGCATAGCACACAAGCGGCTTTATGGTGGACGCGGGACTGCGCATAACGGTGGCGGGGTTGCCTGCATACTTAGCTTCGTGAGCTATGATTTTGCCGGTAGCATTATCTATCACGATTATCTGGGCGCACTCATGATTGCTCGGCATTAGGTACTCCTTTAATTTGTTTTGCAAATACGCGTCTTGATTGCAAACGATCCTGTAATTTCCACGATAAAGATGTTGTTTGGTGCAGCCGAGAATGTTCGTTGCCTCGTCGATCACAAAGTATTTATACTTATCGAAAAGCGACATTTGCTTAATGGCAACGGTTTCGTTTTTGGCGCGAGCGTACTCGGCTTCGCTTAATTTTCCGTTTTTCCGCATAAGCCCGAGTATCAAAGAGGTTCGAGCAGATAGATTTTCGGTTTTTAGATACGGATTGTATTTTTGAGGATTGTTTATTATCGAAGCAAGTATGGCGTTTTCCTTTGCGGTGAGTTCGCTTACCGATTTGTCGAAGTAATTTCTTGCCGCAGCGCCTATTCCGTAAATACCGTTTCCGAAGTAGAGAATGTTTAGATACATTTCGAGAATTTCTTTTTTTGTATATTTGCGTTCGACGGCACGACTGAGCCGAATTTCCTGAATTTTGCGTTTAAGGCTCTTTTCTCCGCTCAGATGAGTGTTTTTGATAAGCTGTTGAGTGATGGTCGACGCCCCTTGATTGAATGAGCCGTCTTTAAGATCCGAAACAGCCGCCGTTAAAATACGAAAGTAGTCTATTCCCTCATGTTCAAAGAATCGCTTGTCCTCGGCGCACAAAAAGGCGTTTATCGTGTCGCTGTTGATATCCTTGATGGGGGTGTACCACACGCTGTCCTCAATGCCGTCTATTACGAGTGTGTTTTTTATGTTTTCGAGGATAGAGTTGTCAAGTTCGACAAAACCTTTGATTTTTACGCACGGTTCGATAAGCAGAGCGCAGCCGATCACGATCGTAAGGCAAACGGCTGCAAGGATATAAGATAAGGCTTTTATGACCTTTCGCATACAATTAGTATGGATAAAAAACCTTGATTAAACCCCAAAATTACTATACTTTTTTTTCGTTATGTGTTAAAATAAGATGAAATTATATTGCCGAGGCTTAAATGAAAAAATTTTTTATAAATACGTACGGCTGTCAAATGAATGTACACGAATCCGAAAAGCTTGCGGGTATTCTCTATAATCGTGGATATGTTGCCGCTAAAAGCAATGAGGACGCCGATATTATCATTCTCAACACGTGCTGTATAAGGGAAACCGCCGAAACGAGAGTGCTCGGCAACCTTGGGATGATAAAAAAATTAAAGGAAAAAAAGCCCGATCTTATTGTCGGCATTTGCGGTTGTATGCCTCAAAAGGAGGGAACCGCCGAATATCTTCGCCGAAGATGTCCGTTTATCGACATAATTATAGGCACTCACAATATGCATTTATTCTCGCAATATCTCGACGAAGCTTTGGCTAAGCGCAAGGTTTTGGATATATGGGACAGCGAGGGGACTATCGAATGTTCGCCGATCCGCCGCAACTCGTCGGTAAGCGCATTTGTGAACATTATGTACGGGTGCGACAACTTCTGCTCGTACTGTATCGTTCCCTATGTGCGAGGCAGAGAGCGTAGCCGAAACTTCGACGAAGTGGTTGCCGAAGTTCGCGCGCTCGTAGAGAGCGGCTATAAAGAAATTACTTTGCTCGGGCAAAACGTCAACTCATTCATGGGCGGCAAGCCGTATTTTTCCAAATTGCTTAGGGCTCTTTCCGTTTTCGACGGCGAGTATCGGATAAAATTTATGACCTCGCACCCGAAAGATCTGTCCGAGGACGTAGTCGAGGCGATGGCGAGTAGCGACAAGCTTGCCGACTATATCCATTTGCCCGTTCAATCGGGCAGCGACCGTATTTTGAAACTTATGAACCGAAAATACACGGTCAAAGATTATCTTAGCAAAATCGACTTATTGCGAAGTTATATTCCGTCGATAGGGATATCGAGCGACCTTATGGTCGGATTTCCCACCGAAACGGAAGAGGACTATATGTGCAGCGAACGCCTTATAGAAAGGGTGAAGTACAATAACCTTTTTACCTTTATCTATTCTCGGCGTAGCGGCACGGTTGCCGACAAAATGGACGGACAAATCGACCTTGCCGAAAAGACCAAGCGGATAGAGCGGCTCATTGCCAAGCAGTTCGAGATAGGGAATACGCTCGCCCAAAGCTATATAGGCACAACTTTCAGGGTGCTTTGCGACAGTTTCGACGGCAAAACCTGCTTTGGCAAGTCGTCATGCGACAAGTCGATTTCTTTCCCGGGCGATCAAAGTAACGTCGGGCAATTTGTGAATGTCAAAGTTACTATGGCAAAAAACAATAAGCTTATAGGAGAAATAGTATAATGGTACCGATGATGAAACAATACCTTCGGGTAAAAGAGAATTATAAGGATGCCATACTGTTATACAGGTTGGGTGATTTTTACGAATGTTTTTTCGACGACGCGATAGTGGCAAGCAACGAGCTCGAACTTACGCTTACGGGACGTGATTGCGGCGAAAGCGAACGCGCTCCGATGTGCGGTGTTCCGTACCATGCCGTGGACTCCTACATAGCACGTTTGATAGAAAACGGACACAAGGTTGCCATTTGCGAGCAGATGTCCGAGCCGGACGGCAAAAAACTCGTTGAACGTGAGGTCGTAAGGGTGATAACGCCCGGAACCTTGGTCGACCAGATCATGCTCGACGACAAATCCAATAATTTCTTGGCGTGCCTTGCCAAAATCGAAAACGAGATCGGCATTGCCTGGACGGACATTTCGACGGGCGAATTTAATCACGTTGCGCTCGACGCCCGCGTTGGGGTGCGAGTAAACGAGTTGCTTGCTCGCATTACGCCGAAAGAAATCATCTGCAACGAAGAAATGCTCGTCGAAAGTGTAAATCTTTCTATCGTAAAGTACGGAGGAGTTTGTCCGTTTACGCTCTACAACGAATTGGCGTTTGATTACGACAATGCGTCCAAATCCGTTCTCGAAAAGTTCGGAAAAGAAAACTTCTCGGAAATAAACAGGAACAAGGCTTGCACATGCGCGGTCGGCGCTCTTTTGAGTTATCTTAACGAAACGCAAAAGCGCAATCTCATGAATATCAAAAAGTCGCAGCATGAGGATCTGAGCAATTATATGCTTATAGACGGCGCCGCGCTTAAAACGCTCGAACTGACAAGCAACAATCAAGGGAAGCGTCGAGGCACGCTTTTGGGTACGATAGACAAAACCTGCACCAAGATGGGAGCGCGCAGACTTAAAGCCCTTATCGAAATGCCCTTTAAGGACGAAAAAGCAATCAACGATCGCCTTGACGCTACGGAAGAGCTTTTCGACAACGTAGAACTCCGGACCGCCTTGCAGGAAGAGTTTCGCTACGTAAACGACGTCGAGCGACTTTGCGGTAGGCTTTCCTACGGCAATATTTCACCCAAGGATTGTTATGCTCTCGGACAGTCGCTTGTCCGACTTCCCAAGGTAAAGACGCTTCTGTGCAAACTGAACTCTCCGTTTTTCAAAACATTTAACGGTAAGATATTCGATTTGGGCGAACTCGGGCAGCTTATTATGCGTGCCATAAAGAGCGAGCCGTCCGCCTTTATTCGCGATGGCAATGTGATAAACGACGGATACGACGATAAACTCGATACGTACCGAAAATATTCCGAAAATGCCAATGAATTTAAGACTCAACTCGAAGAGAACGAAAAAGCCGAAACGGGTATTCGCAATTTGAGAGTGGGCTACAACAAGATCTTCGGCTTTTACATCGAGGTACCCAAGGGACAAGTTTCACTCGTTCCCTATCGATACGTCCGCAAGCAGACGACCGTCAACACCGAACGTTACATAACGGAAGAACTCAAAGAACTCGAAACAAAAGTGCTCACCGCAGCCGAACAGGCGATCCAACGGGAAAACGAACTCTTCGAAGAACTGCTGAAAAAGATAAAAGTCGACTTCGAAAACATCATGTCAAGCGCACGGGCTATTGCAGAGCTCGATTGTGTTTTGAGCAATGCGCTTTCGGCACGAGCGCTCGGGTACGTAAAGCCAAAGATCGGCAACGATATCCACTGCTTGAAAATAATCGACGGGCGACATCCGATAGTGGAAAAGCTTCTTAAAGGCGAGGATTTCGTGCCGAACGACACATCTCTCGACGACGACGGCAACATCATGTTGATAACGGGTCCCAATATGGCGGGCAAGAGCGTGTACATGAAGCAGGTCGCGCTGATCACCATTTTGGCACACATAGGCTCGTTCGTTCCCGCAAAGAGTGCGTCGATACCTATCATCGACAAGGTGTTTACTCGCGTGGGGGCGAGCGACGACCTCGGCAGCGGACGCAGCACGTTTATGGTGGAAATGAGCGAGGTGGCGTACATTCTCGAAAACATTACCGACAACAGCCTGGTTTTGCTCGACGAGATCGGCAGGGGAACATCCACTTACGACGGGCTCAGCATCGCCTGGTCGATCATCGAATACATAGCAAGCAACTACAAAGCCAAAACGTTGTTTTCCACGCACTATCACGAACTTACGGAGCTCGAAGGCATAATAAAGGGCGTAAAAAATTACAAGCTTACCCTCAAAGAGATAAACGGAAACATAGTATTTTTGCGTAAACTCATGCGGGGCAGCGCCAACCGCAGCTTCGGCATAGAGGTCGCGGGGCTTGCGGGACTTCCCGAGGACGTCATCGTCAGGGCGAAAAGTATCCTCTCGCGATTGGAAAAAGCCGACATTGTGGGACAGGACAGTGAGTTACAGGACAAGCAACTCTCGCTGTTTAACAACCTTGCCGGCAGTTCCGAAATCAATTCGATACTTAGCGAACTCGACATCGATACCGTTTCGCCTCGACATGCGCTCGATATATTGGCGGATCTCAAAGAAAAGGCAGGTAATCGATAATGGCTAAAATCAACGTACTCGACAGTTCGATTTTCAATCTTATTTCTGCGGGCGAAGTGGTGGAAAAGCCCATGTCCGTAGTTAAAGAACTGGTAGAAAATTCCATAGATGCGGGTGCACGCAAGATTTATATTGAGGTAAAAAAGGGCGGAATTGACTATATTAAGGTGTCCGACGACGGTTGCGGCATAGAAAAAAGCGAAATTCACAAGGCGTTTATGCCGCACGCCACAAGTAAAATCGTAAGCATAAGCGACCTTAACTCGATATTAACGCTTGGATTCAGGGGCGAAGCGCTCGCGAGCATTGCCGCCGTTGCCAAAGTCACTTTAACCTCGCGGGTGGAAAACGATGAACTCGGCTATTGCATAACCTACGACGCGGGCTCGATTGTAAACGAGTACGAAACGGGAGCAAAAAGGGGGACGACAATCGTAGTCGAAAACCTGTTTGAAAAGATCCCCGCTCGTCAAAAGTTCTTGCGCAGTCCCTCCACCGAGGAAGCGGATATAGCAAACCTCATTACGCGGCTTATACTTGCAAATCCCAACGTTTCGTTTGAATTTTCGGGTGAGACCAAGTCGATAAGTTCGACGGGTGAAAATGAAAAAAGCGCCTTAATTTCGGTGTATGGCAACGATATTTTGTCGAACATGGAAGAAGTTTCCCTGATTATGCCTGACATAACTATAAGAGGATTTATCGGAAAGCCCTCTTTCAGCAAGCACAGCCGAAATTTTCAAACCCTTGTGGTAAACGGAAGATATGTAAAAAACGACGAACTTTTTTACATGATATACCTGTGCTACAAGGACTTTTTGATGACGCGAAAATATCCCATCTTCGTGCTTTACATCAATCTCCCCGCCGATATGGTGGATGTAAACGTTCACCCGAGCAAAATGGAAGTAAAATTCGTTCAGCCGGACAGGATCAAAAAACTCGTCATGCAGGTTGTAAACGAAAAATTGAAAAGCGCCATACAGGCTCCGAAGATGATCGAGCCGCAAGAGGTTACTTCGCCCGTATATAACAACGAAGCAACCGCTCCCTTGACCGCTCCCGCAAGCACACCGTTTTCGCATAGCGAAGAGTTCGAAATAAAGACCGTCCGCCTTATGCCCAACATGGGAATAAAAAGCACTCTAAAAGAGAATATCGCTCATACTGAAGTTCGCAAGGAGGGCGAGGGCTACTTCGGCGGAGCAGCCTACAAATTTGCGACTCAAAGCGTCGAAACGACCGACTTTCTACCCGAAGAAGAGATAATGACGATAGGAACATTGTTTTCGACGTATATCATTGTCGAGCAGGGTGACAATTGCTTTTTGATCGACCAGCATGCCGCCCATGAGCGAATATTGTACGACAAACTTGTCAAACGCATTGACGAAAATCGTATCGCCATGCAGGGGTTGCTTTTGCCGCATACGTTTACTCTCACTCACGAGGAGAGCGAAATAGTCGACAGTCACGCCGAAATTTTCTCTGCGTGCGGTTTCGAACTGAATAAGACGGGAGATTGCCGGTATGAAATAACGGCGGTTCCGTCCATAATATCCGAAATAAGCCTCGACAAATTTTTGCCCATGTTTTTCGATGCGATAAGGCTGAATGGCATAAAGCAGTCTAAGCTTATTAAGGATACGCTTGCTCAAAGCGCGTGCAAGGCGGCGGTCAAGGGCGACAGGCTGCTTTCGCAAGAGGAAATTCGATATTTGATAAAGGGTGTAAACACTCTCGACGCTCTCCTTTGTCCCCATGGCAGACCCATAGCCATTAAACTCACCAAAACGGAAATCGACAAATGGTTCAAACGAAAATAAAAACGCTCGTCATAACCGGTCCGACCGCCGTCGGCAAGTCCGATGCGGCGGTGACGGCGGCTTTGAAACTCGGCGGCGAGGTGATAAGCGCCGATTCCATGCAAATCTACAAGGGCATGGATATAGGAACGGGCAAAATCAAACCAAGCGAGATGTGCGGCGTTCCTCACTATATGATAGACGTAGCTTCACCCGACGAGGACTATTCGGTGGGCAGATACGTCTTTGAAGCAAGAGCAGCAGTCGAGGACGTGGCAAGGCGAGGAAAACTACCGATAATCGTGGGCGGCACGGGGCTGTATATAAACTCGCTTTTGCTCAGTCACAGCTTTGCCGGCACGCCGAAAAACGAGCAAATTCGAAGTAGCCTCAAACAGTTCGCAGCCGAAAACGGAGCGGATGCGCTTCATGCTCGGCTGAAAGAAGTCGACCCGATCTCCGCCCAAACAATCATGGCAAGCGACGTGAAAAGAGTGATAAGAGCGCTCGAAATTTTTTATTCTGCGGGCAAGCCCAAGAGCGAACTCTCCGACGAAGCTACAGAACCTGTTTATGACTACAAACTTATCGTATTAAGCGACGACCGAGAGGAACTGTATGATCGCATAAACAAAAGGGTCGACAAAATGATAGAATGCGGGCTCGTGGACGAAGTGAAAAAGCTGTATAAATACAAAGATTGCAACTCCATGCAAGCCATAGGTTACAAGGAGATCATAGCCTATTTGGAGGGCTCGTCTACACTTACGGATGCCGTCGAGATCGTCAAGCAAAGCAGTCGTCGCTACGCCAAAAGGCAGATGACCTTTTTCAGGGGAATGAAGTTGAATAAAGTCTTTTTAAGCGCGAGCGACAGTTCGAAAATATCGAATATTTTCAGGGAGGAGTTATGAACGACATAAAAAATAACGATATAATAGATAAGGCGATAGAAGAACTTCAACCCGCATTTAAGCACTACGAAGAAATCGCGCTTTTCAATCAAGAAAAAGTGCTAAACGCTTTTAGGCAAGCCAAGGTTGCCCTCAGACATTTTGCGGGAACCACGGGCTACGGTTATGATGACATAGGAAGAGATACGCTCGGCAAGGTGTTCGCCTCGACTTTCGGTGCCGAAGCGGCAATCGTTTCGCCTCAATTGGTAAACGGAACGCACGCCATCGCGACGGCTCTTTACGGTCTGCTTCGACCGAACGACACTGTTCTTTCGATCACGGGCGCTCCGTACGACACTCTAAGCGAGGTGATAAGCGGCAACGGAAACGGCTCGCTTAAAGACTTTAATATCGGCTTTGAAAAAGTCGACCTAAGCGACAACGGCTTATTCGATTACGAAAAAATCAAAGAGGCTCTTTCCAAAGCACATTCCTTGATTTTTATCCAGCGTTCAAGAGGCTATAATTGGCGTAATGCATTCGGCATTGACGAGTTGAAAAAGGTAATCGACTTTATACGGAAATTTTCGGATAAGCCGATCGTCATCGACAACTGTTACGGCGAGTTTACCGATAAAAAAGAGCCTACCGAAGTCGGTGCCAACCTCATTATGGGCTCGCTTATAAAAAATCCCGGAGGAGGGCTTGCTCCTACGGGAGGTTATATCGCAGGGGACGCTTCGCTTGTGGAAAAGGCGTCGTTCCGTCTGACCGTGCCCGGTATAGGCTGTGAAGTCGGTTCTTGCGAGCAGGGTTACAGAATGTACTACCAAGGACTGTTTGTCGCCCCGCACGTCACTCTTCAAGCCGTAAAATCGGCTCTTCTGTTTGCCAAGGTCTTTAATTCCATAGGCTACAAAGCTCTGCCCGCAGAAGATAGGTGCGGTGACATAATTTGTTCGGTGGAGTTCGACTGCGCTCAAAAATTGATCGATTTCGTTCAATCCGTGCAAGAATGTTCGCCCGTAGACAGCTTTGTCACTCCTTATCCATGGGATATGCCGGGTTATGACAGTAAGGTAATAATGGCTGCCGGCACTTTCGTGCAAGGCGCCTCAATTGAACTTAGCGCAGATTCCCCGATAAAGGCTCCTTATATAGCGTATATACAAGGCGGTCTTACTTTCGAACATTCTTTGATCGCATTAAAAAACTGTCTGTCTAGGCTCCCATAGACTCGTTGTCGAAATTTATGTTGATAAATTTGATGTGATTGACGATGAGCATAATAAGCTCTCGGTTGGTAGGGCAAATGCTCTCGTCCACAACGTCGATACCGACCAGCTTGTTAAGCCTGAACAGCTTACCGCCATCGTATGCCGCGTGAATTGCATTGCGAATAGAACTATCAAGCGTGCAAGAATTTACACAATAGTTCTTGGAAATCGATTCGTATGCGCTACGCAGCTTAAGCGACGGCTTTTCACTCAGTTCGTTGATCACGAGTTTGAGGTAAATGTAACCTTGCTTTTCGGGCGTAATGCCAATGTAAATCAAAACTTCGGATAATTCTTTGTCTGTCATATTCGTCATCCCTTTTTGAAAGTACATATATTATACCAAATTTTTACAATTTTTGCAAGTATTTTTCAAAAATAATTTTTACAAATATATAACAAAAAATATATTTTTTTCGAATTGAGAATTTTTGAGATTTTATGATAATTTCCGTTGATTTTGCCGATTTTCCTACGTCTTTCGCGTCCAAAACGTCGATTTTAGCTCAAATAAGCCAAAATGGCGCTCTTCGAAGAAAAAATATTCTTCGTGAAAGAAATTTTTTGACGGTAAAATTTGTTGACTAATTTTTTCTTATGAGTTATAATATGTCCGACAAGATAAGGAGGGTTTGCCTAAATCAAACTCCCGATCGGTTCGATGTTCGGTTACTCGAAAAACCGATAAATTAATAGTAAAGGGGAGTGGCTCAACGGTAGAGTAGCGGTCTCCAAAACCGTAGGTTGCGTGTTCGAATCGCGTCTCCCCTGCCAATCACCGGCTCAATAGAACACGGGAAAGTGTTCGATTGAGCCGATTTTCTTCTTTTCATATCCAAAAAGATACTTTATAGGAATTTATATAAATTTTTCCACCGAAAGATTTTTTATCTATCTCATAAGACCTTGATGTAACGTAAAATAAAAAGTCCTGATGATCTTCATTGTCATCAGGGCTTTTATGATTTGTATATTTGAGATAAATTTCCGCTTTGTCGTTGTACAATATTATTTTGTTTATCAAGGCATCGATCATTAGTCGAGGGGCTTTTTTCAAAGCCGATAGCAAATAGTATTTGATGTCGTTTTCGGTAATTGCAAGTCTATCTTGCGACTGCTCGTATTCGATTTTGATTTGTAGATCAATTTTTTTCTTCTCTAGTTCTTCGAGCCTGCTTTTTGTTGTTTCGGTAATAATACCTTTTTCTATCGCTTTCATAATGTTATTGATTTGCGATGAGACTTCTTTTTGTTCATCTATAAGTAAATTCAAAGTAGAGTAGTTCCTATTTTGTTTTTTATGGGATTCTAAAATTCTTTCAGTAATATAATTTATATTGCTTTCGTTTAGAGCCTCATAGATTGTATCAATTACAAGTTCTTCTAAAATGTCTTTTCGCTTTGGTATAAATGAACACTTTTTATGATTAACTTTACCGGAACATCTATAATATCGTTTGACCTCACCATTTTTTGAAGTACCAGATGCGGACTGAATAGGATTTGAGCAATAGCCACAAAAAATTTTGTGTTTTAAGAGATAATAAACATCTGGCTTATGTTTGCCGTATTTGTTGTTTGCAATTTTGCTTGCAACAATCTCAAAAATTTCTGTAGGAACAATTTGCGGATAGGTGTCGGTATGGATTTCATCACCGTGACGATAGATGCCGATATATTTTTCATTGATCAAAATTCGATAAACATTGTCCGCGCTGAATAAATTGCCATTGTGGTTTTTGATACCCATAATTTTCAAGTCCTGTGCAATAGTTGATACAAGTTTTCCTGAAACTCTTTCAGCAAAGATTTTCCTTACAACTTCGGCTTCGTCTTCATTGATTACAATTTTTTTATTTACGACTTTATAACCATAAAGAATATTACCACCGCCGAAATTACCTTTAGCTCTTGTTTCACGCATACCGCGCTTAACTTTTTGGGAAAGTTCTGCGCTATAGTATTCAGCCATACCTTCCGATAAGCCAAATGGACATAATGCTCATTCGGGGGTGTGCGGTGGGAGTTACGGGGTAAGTACCGAGTCGATGTCTATCTTGTAGTAAATATGGACTTCCTGCGGTTTGCCCGTAACCGTTTCTTTGCCGCCGATGATCAGCTTGTCGAAGAGGGCAAGGCACATTTCGCGGGTGAGCGTGGGCGAGTTGAAATACAGTTTCAGTCTGCGGATAAATTCGTCCACATCCGTCTTTGCCTGCGCCACTTCTTCAAGTCCCGCAGAAAGAGAAGCGATTTTCTCTTTCAGTCCCGTCTGCTCGGCGGTGTACTTTTCGATCAGCTTCACGCACACGCTTTCGGGGATCTTGCCCGCGACCTTTTCCTCAAACGCCGCTTCGATGAGTTTGTCGAGTTCGGTCACGCGCTTCTCGGCTCTGCGAAGTTCTTTCTTCACGTCCGCTTGGTTCTTGTCCGCAAGCGCCGCCTGCCGTTCGAGATACCGCTGTTTGAACTCCGCTTCGTGTCCTATGATCATCTCGGCTTTTGCGGCAATGTCGTTTTTGAC
>CANRNV010000018.1 GCA_947632125.1 uncultured Clostridia bacterium | reverse complement strand
CATAAGTTCGTTGAGGTTCCCAAAGTAGAAGCCACTTGCGGCGAAGCGGGCGTCGATGCACACCAAGAGTGCGAACAATGCGACAAATGGTTCGACGCCGATGGCAACCAAATCGACAAGAGCAGTTGCACGATCCCCGCAACGAATAATCACCACTTCGAGGACGGAAAGTGTACCGTCTGCGGAGCCGATGACCCCACTTGGAAAGAGCCCGAGGAGCCGGAAATTACTCTTCCCGAGGGCTTGGCAGGTAAGTATCTCGACAGCGAGAACAAGGAAAACTACGTTCAAGTGTTGGAAGATAAGACCGTAAAGGTTTATATCGATGGAACGGAAAGCTCTTTCACTGTAACCAAAGTCGAGGATAACACCGTTACCTTGGATAACAAGCTTGTTATCGAGTACAATGCGGATACGTATTCTATCACCTACAACGGCAAGACGTACATCTTGGATACCGAATATCCCGCTGAGCCCGAGGAACCGGAAATCACTCTTCCCGAGGGGCTTAAAAACAATGCCACGTTCTTTAATGCGGTTTGGGTATATGAATTTGATGACGTTGCAATGACCTTGACAACAACGTCATATGCAGAAACTATCGAGGGAACAACGACAATTTACGACATAGTGGGTTATGACAACGGAACGATAAAGCTTACTAAGCAAGGCGACGACGAAGAGAGTACTGGCTACTATGACGTAGATAAAGATATAGTAAAGCTTAACGAGAGTGCAAGCAACAAAATGATTCGAGTGCCCGTCGCACCCGAGAACTTCAATCTCGAGGGCAAGTTCGTAGGTGTAGAATATGATGACGAGGCTTGGATATTCGACGGCACATCTCACATATTTAATGTAGTGGGCGGCACAACGATATACCAATATTATGCTAAGGAGTATAATAAGGATACCGGAGAGATCGTAATAACAGAATCCACTTACGAGGATACTCTTGTATACAACGAATCCGAAAAGACGATATACTACGAATCTTTGGGCGCCACTTACAAACTCGAGGGTGCTGAGCCGGAAGTACCGACCGTTGCTCTTCCCGAGGGGCTTAAAAACAACGCTAAGTTCTTTAATGCGGTTTGGGTATATGAATTTGATGACGTTGCAATGACCTTGACAACAACGTCATATGCAGAAACTATCGAGGGAACAACGACAATTTACGACATAGTGGGTTATGACAACGGAACGATAAAGCTTACTAAGCAAGGCGACGACGAAGAGAGTACTGGCTACTATGACGTAGATAAAGATATAGTAAAGCTTAACGAGAGTGCAAGCAACAAAATGATTCGAGTGCCCGTCGCACCCGAGAACTTCAATCTCGAGGGCAAGTTCGTAGGTGTAGAATATGATGACGAGGCTTGGATATTCGACGGCACATCTCACATATTTAATGTAGTGGGCGGCACAACGATATACCAATATTATGCTAAGGAGTATAATAAGGATACCGGAGAGATCGTAATAACAGAATCCACTTACGAGGATACTCTTGTATACAACGAATCCGAAAAGACGATATACTACGAATCTTTGGGCGCCACTTACAAACTCGAGGGTGCTGAGCCGGAAGTACCGACCGTTGCTCTTCCCGAGGGGCTTAAAAACAACGCTAAGTTCTTTGATGTGGTTTGGGTATATGAATTTGATGACGTTGAAATGACCTTGACAACAACGTCATATGCAGAAACTGTCGAGGGAACAACGACAATTTACGACATAGTGGGTTATGACAACGGGACGATAAAACTTACTAAGCAAGGCGACGACGAAGAGAGTACTCGCTACTATGACGTGGATAAAGACATATTAAAGCTTAATGAGAGTGCAAGCAACAAAATGATTCGAGTGCCCGCCGCACCCGAAAACTTCGATCTCGAGGGCAAGTTCGTAGGTGTAGAATATGATGACGAAGCTTGGATATTCGACGGAACATCTCACATATTTAATGTAATGGGCGGCACAACGATATACCAACGTTACGTCAAGGGGTATAACAAGGATACCGGAGAGATCGTAGTGACAGATTCCACTTACGAGGATACTCTTGTATACAACGAATCCGAAAAGACGATATACTACGAATCTTTGGGCGCCACATACAAACTCGAGGGTGCGGAAGAGGAGCCCAAATTCGATGTAAGCCAATTGCCCGACTATATCTTTGGTACATATAAGTACAGTGCTACCAAATACATTGAAGTCAAAGAAGACGGTACGGTTTACTTCAGGTGCAGTGGATTTGACCCCGAGGGTGACTGGGTTATTGTAGGTTGGGACGGAAATAACCTTATCATGACCCAAGTAACCGGCACCGGACACTTTACTGAGCACAAATTCATTTTCACACTGTCTGATTCGTCGGGTAATACGACACTTACTTTCAATTACGAGAGCTATGTCAAGGTAGTAGCTTAACCTTAGTACGTGTTACAAAAGATTATAAAGAGGGGGAAAGACATCATTCGATGTTTTGCTCACCGTAAATTAAAATTTGCATAAGATTGCCTCTTTTAGAAAGCGAAAGGGTGGGGATTTGTCCCCACCCTTTTGCGTAATTGCAACTTGCGTAATTACAACTTTTTACAAAAAAGTTGCAGACATAATATCGGCAAGGGCGGAAACGAGTTTATTGTTATCGTCGGGCGATTTGATGGCGACGCGCACGTAAGAACTGCCCGTTTTTTTGGTCAGGTCTTTTATCAAGATATTGCGTGCGAGCATTTTTTCCGTCACTTCGGCGGCGGGCTTACTCAGTTTCAGCATAAAGTAGTTAGCCTGAGAGGGGATCACTTCCACGCCGTCAATGGCGCTTAGCAGCTTACTTAGGCGCACGCGCTCGCTACGGAACAGGTTTAGGGCGGTTTCGTAATCCGGCTTGTACTTCTCCTCGATCTGCATATAGAACTCGGCGACGGAATTGATATTCCAAATTCCGACGTCGCTGCGAACAAACGCAACGAGTTGCTCATCGCCGCTTGAGAGCACGCCCAATCTCAGCCCGGGCACGCCGTAGCACTTACTGATACTTTTAACGACGACAAGGTGCGGGTTTTGCTCCAAAAGCTCGTTTTTGATAAGCGTCGGGTTTTGTTCGTCGGTAAAGTCGACAAAGGACTCGTCGACGACAAGCCTGATGGATTTGAGCTTAGCCCACTCGATGATTTTTAGCATATCCGAATGGGGAATATAGTTGCCCGAGGGATTGTCGGGATTGATTAAAACGAGGGCGGAGATATCCTTGTCCTCGAAGAAATTCATAACGTCGTCTGCCGAATAGTAATACGAGGTGTTATCGGGCCTATAAGTGACAAGCTCGAACTGCCTCATCCGATTGGGATATTCCTCGAAAGTGGGACGCACGACGCCGACCCGCCCGCTAAGGTACGAGGCGAGCGACTTGATGAGTTCGGCGGCTCCGTTTCCGATACAAATGAGGTTTTGACTTACCCCGAACTTCTTGGCGGCAAGCAAATTATTGACCTCTAAACCCGACGGATACTGCCTTATAAGCGTGTCGAAACTCGCTTTGAGCTCCTCGATCATGCGATCGGGCGGGAAGTAGGGATTGACCAAATAGCAAAAGTCGATAAGCTTTGGATAGCGCCAATACCCGCCGAAGCGCCGACAAATGCGCTCGGTGCGGTCATTGCAAAAGATAGACTCGGCTATGTCGAGGTCCTGAATGTCGTCGATCTCGTACCAAGCAAGCCCGTTTAATCTTAAAGCCCGAAGTTCGCTTTCGCCCGCAAGGGCTATTACTTTAAGCACCTGCTCGTAATACTCGTTGTTGCCGAGCGCCGAGCAGTACGCCTCCAAAAAGGGCACGTAGCACGAGGTGGAGAAGCGTTTGCCGAACTTGTAGATATTGACCGTCTTGTAGTACTCGTCGGACCTGTCGAAACGCAGCTTTCTGCCCGGTATGAACTCGGTGATCTCGTCGTTCTCGTTAAGCACGACGCACGTCCCGTCCATCCAATGCTCGTACTTGTCCACGAGGGCGAGGGTGGGGCGCGGATCGTTGATGATCGCGTCGATGGCAGCGCTTTCCACGATGAGGTCGGACTCGAACAAGAGCGTGTCGTCGCTTATCAGCTTGTCCTTGGCAAGGTAGAGCGAATATATGTTGTTGGTCTTGTCGAAAACGGGGTTCTCGATAAACTCGATAGGCGTCTTTACAGCCAACTTATTGACGTAGTCAACGAGCTTGTCGCCCTTGTAGCCGACCACTATCACGATTTTATTGAGCCCGTAGCGTTCGAGCTGAAAAAGCAGCCTTTCGATCAGCGTCACGCCGCCGACTTTTATCATGCACTTGGTATTGTCTTTTGTCAGGTCTTTCAGCCGCTTGCCCATGCCTGCGGCGAGAATTATCGCTTGCATAATTTTACCTCGTAAGCAAAAATTTGTCTTTATCGAATAGTCTTGGAATAGAACGAAATAAAATCCTTATAGTCGTTGATTTGATAGTCCGAGTAGGAAAAACCGCCGCTTTTGCCCGAAAACTCCTTGTACCAATCGTAGACCCTGTCCATATTGGGAGTAGCCACGCCCACCATCGACGCGATCTGTATCAGAATGGAAAGCCCGTACGGAAAGTCCGCTGTGAAAAATCTCGAACTCAGGTCGGGTACAAATCCGTCGCCGCACTTTACCATGGGCGAGTAAATGCCCTTAAAGCCCGCTATGCTCCGTATCTTTCGGGTGAGCGCTTGCGGCGTGTCGCTCTCGTAGTGCACTTTAAGCGAACGAACGTAGCTTAGGTCGAATTGCGGGAGCGCCTTGCAAATGTTTTGCACTTCCTCGTCCAAGGCAAAGAGCAGGCGGGAACTGTCGTCGTCCCACTCTTCGTAAAAGAGTGGGTTCCTGTCGAATTTGTCGCCCGACGAATGTGAGCCGAATATGTTATACAGCCTCGACAGGTGAAGTATCGGATTGGACGGAGTAAGCGTTATTGCCAAATAATTGGGTATCACGGCGCACGGAATGTCGAATATGCCCTCGATCAGCTCGGCGCACTCGTCGCTATGCTTCGGATCCAATGCAGCCACGTGTAACAATTCTCGATAGCCCGTAGCGCAAACGCTGTGCCCGTACTCGGTCAGTCGCACCACCGACGGAACTCTTTGCAGTCCGAAGATCTTGCCTGTTTTCAGAATCGAAAACGCACATTCCATTCCGCCCGTGCCGGGAGTAAGACATATGTAAGCGTTTTCGTGCAAGGACTTTGCCACTTTTTGAGCGATCTCGTTTGCCATAAAGGACGGAACGGCAATAAAAATAAGGTCGACGCCACTCAGAGCGTCGTCCATATTGTCCGTTACGGCTATATTGCCCTCGAGGACGGTTTCGCCTTTTTTATTTACAATGGTGACATGATCGGACCATTGCCTCGGTTTCGAAGTAAAGACCACAACGCTGTGTCCCTTGTGGGCACAGTGAACGGCAAATTGCGTGCCGATATTTCCGCCGCCGATTATAGCTGTCTTCATAATTCTCCTTATCACTTTATCCGTCTTACTTTAAGTCCGTGCGTTACTTGCTTATCCACGGGCGGAAGCTTCATATAGTTTCCGTAGATCATGGTCAAAAATTCGTCGTAGCCGCTCATGCAATAAAAAAGCTTGCCCTCGAAAGGAAGTTCGATCAGTGTAAAAAGCTTGTCCTTATCAAAGACCCAGCGCT
Source organism: uncultured Clostridia bacterium (assembly GCA_947632125.1). Classification (GTDB taxonomy): domain Bacteria; phylum Bacillota; class Clostridia; order Christensenellales; family Pumilibacteraceae; genus CAG-552. The sequence goes on along the minus strand of CANRNV010000018.1, from coordinate 24,313 downwards.
CGTTTCCGAATACGAAGCAGCCGCATTTGGCGTGCTCGTCGTAGTCGAGCTTCAACGCGTGGCGGCGGTTGTGCTTTGCCGCCCGAGGTCTGCCGTAAATGGTCCCGAATAGGTACGCGGGAAAGCCCAAAACTCTGAGAATGAGGTATCGCTTGTGCTCGGGCACAGCCCACCTCGACAGAGCGGCGAGGGCATTGTAACGGAGTCGAACATCGAACTGCTTTTTGATCTCCTTTTCGGTGTCGGCGGCGCCGTCAAGCGGAAAGATGTCGATAAACAGGTACGGGACCTCGATGTGCGACCACGCCTTGATGGAATATCTGTCGTCCATAAGCTTCAAAAACGGATAAAACGCCTTTTTGCCTCGGTCCTCGGACAGGACGAAATGCTCGCTTAGTTCGCCTCCGTGCGTGATCTCGTAAAATCTTTCGTAGTCGGCTCGCGGCATCATTACGTCGACGTCGTCGTCCCAGGGAATAAACCCCTTGTGCCTGACCGCTCCTATCAAAGTGCCGAAAGCGAGAGTGTATCTGAGGTTATGTTTTCGACAAATTCTATCAAATTCCACCAAGATACCCAAAAGCGCCGAATGGATCTGTGCGGTGGACAAGTAGTCGGTTTTTTTCATAGAGTTCCCCTAAATGCGTCAAATAAGTAAATAGAATATATAAACCTTATGTAAAGTATACTATACATAGCCGATGTAAGTCAAGGGCTTGGACGAAAATTTTTCGACTTGTTTTCCCAAAAAAACGAATTGCGTAAATGCGAGAACGCTTTCTGTTCGTCAAGCGAGAACGCGTCCTATTTGTCGGCGCAGTATGTAAAGTAGAGTTCGTTGACCTTTTGCTTCATAATTTCGGCAGCTTCGAGGCGACTTAGCGTTTCGTCAAGGTAAACCGGCTCGCCTATGCACAAAATGCGCTTCTTTATGTGATAGTATACGGGATAGACGGGCGGCTTTTTGCCCGTTTTGCGCTCGTACGTTTGGGACAAAAGCACGAAGCCGGGGAAGAACTCGGTCATGATGTTGAAGTAGCCGTTGTCCGAATTTTCGGGGAAGATCATTACGGGCAAGCCGCTCTCCATCGCCGATATGCTCTTGTTTATCGTGCCGAGCAGTCTGAAATCCCTGTACGAGGGGAGCACTCTCATGCCCTTATAAAAGCACATGGAAAAGTACGCCTCGAACGCCGCCGCGATCGTGGCGAAAAACTTGTTAAATCCCCGCTTCTTGATATAGAATATGTCGCGGAGATAGTGATAGCGGGACTTGTAGTTTCCCAGCATTTCGCCCGCGCCCCACACCACGTGTTTGAGCGGAAAGTAAAGTTCGAGATAAAGCGGACCGAGCTTTGCACTGTGATTGGCAAGAATAATCGAATTGGGCTGAATTTCTCCCGCCAAATTGATTATCTTTTTGGGCTTATGAAAAATCAAGCGCAAAACAGCCTTGACGGATGTGAAAAAAGGCTGCTTTCGCTTAAAATTTTGTGCTTTGTTCTTTTTCAATAATCGGCTCCGAATATCCGCTTTTTATTGTACCACACTCGTAAGTGTTTGTCAAATTTCCCGCAAGAAAAAACGAATTTCAATTTGATAGGCAAATTTTGTGAGCACCGCTCATATTATTAATCGGGGCGGTCCCGTCATTGTTGTGGAGCCCGTCATCGTGATCCCGTCGCAACAAGCGAAAAAAATCAAAAGAGAATAAAAAAGCGGAATTTATCACAATACAGTTGACAGGCATATTTTTATGTGATATAATAATACGCAAATGTCCGTAAGGGACAAATTTTTAGGAGGAACAAAAAGGAAAATGAAGAAGTTTTTGACAATTTTACTTTCGTTGACGCTTGTACTTTCCGTTTTCGCTCTTGTAGGCTGCCAGCCCGAAGAGAAAGAACACGTTCATGACCTCGAAACCACATGGTCGTACAACGCCACCGAGCATTGGCATGCTTGCGCCGGTTGCGACGAAAAGGTCGATAGAGCGGAACATACGCTCGATGAAAACAGCAATTGCACCGTATGCGAATTTACAAAGCCCGCCGAGCACGAGCACGATTTCGGCTCCGATTGGAAAAAAGACGCCGACAAGCATTGGCATGAGTGCACGGTAGAAAATTGCTTTGAGAAAAGCGACGAGGCAAATCACACTTTCGTGGGCAATAAGTGCTCCGTATGCGAATACGAAAGAAAGGAACAATCGGTAGTGCCGGGCGATGAGGAAACCGAACTTTCCTTTACCATGGACGAAATCTTAAAAAAGATTGACTTGGTTAAGGGCTTTACCGCTAATCTCGACGCAGACTTCACCTTGGGTTCGCTTTTACTCAATCAAGAGCAAGACTTGACGCTCGATATCACCGGCGCCGTTAAGGCTCAAAAGAAGGATGACGCTTACAGCGTCGATGTTTCCGCGTCCGAAGCTGCCTTTGGCGACGTTGAGGCATTTTTGAGGGGCGACGATCTCTATGTAGACAGCGCTATGCTTCAAAACGTTATGCCCACTGCCGACGAGCCCGCAGCAAAGACATATGTAAAGATCTCGATTTCGGAGATCGCGGATATGATGGGTTCCATCACCACCGAGGGTCCCAATCCGATGTCGATACTTTCGTTTGCACAGATGTATATGGACGAATTGGTCAAACTCGGCGAATACAGCCAAGAGTTGGTATTTACCAAGGAGGGCGACGCTTATAAGGCTCAATTCGACTATATTGCTTTCGTACAAGAGCAGTTCGAAAGGTACAATAACGTATTAAAAATTCTCACGCCCGATTCGACCATTAAGGATATTTACGATGCGATCGAGGGTGATGAAATTCTTAAATTCTATTTCGGCGATATCAAGGGTAAGGATTTCTATAATGTCATAAAGAAGATCATTACCTCGAAAGAACTTGCCGATATGATGCAAAGTCCCGATTTCGATGCAATGGTTTCAACGTTGTTCCAAGAAACGGCAGACGAGTTTATCGAAGCGCTCAACGGCTTTATTGAAGAAACCAATAAAGATTTGCCCGATGGTCAAAAGATAGAGTTTACTCTTCCCGAAATGGGCGATAAGCTTATGAGGGACTACGTTAAGGAGTTGATTTCTATCTTTAACGATAAGACCATTTATGATGTAATTTATCACGGTGACGACAGCGTTAGCAAAGAGGAGATGACTCAAAACATTAATGATGTTAAGACTGAAATTACCGAGATATACGAGCGTTTCGATGGTAACAGCATAAAGTTCAATATGGTTATCGATAAGAACGGCGCTGTAAAAGAAATCGGCGCAGATATCTCGCTTAAATACGGACTTATCAGCTTGTATGGCTTCGATGTCGATGAAAAAGAATTCGATAAGGTTGCCATTGTCGGAACCTTAAAGGTCGACTTCAATTTTGGCGCACCCACATTTACCGATGTGGAAACCCTCAATGCGGAGGACTTCCAATTCCCCGGAATGGAAGATGATCCGAGGCAGGAAATGGTCGCTCAGTTAAGGACGAATTTAATAGAGTATATTAAAAGCAACCCCGACTTTGCGGATTGTAAGACTTTCTATGTATCGGTTTCGCTTGCTTTTGATGATGAGCAAGGTCAACCCACTATCTTGACCACTGCGCCCGAAGATGCGGATAAGTACACCGTAGATGGAAATTTCGAAATTACCGATAGCGGTGTAATTGTTTACTTATTGATTGTTTTGGACTGATTTAATCTGTCCACATATAAAAAGAGCGAGATCGTATCTCGCTCTTTTTATCGTAATCGGAACTTTTTTGTAAAAAAGTTCCACAAAAAACTTTTATCTGCGGCGAGGCAGAAAAATACTTTTCAGCCTCGCCGCAAAATAAAAACTTTTTATGTAATTGTTTTACATACGTCCGCCCAAACGCTCAAGCGAAACGGCGTTAGGGGAGAAACGTAGCGTCCGTCCGCCCACAAGCCCAAGCGAAGCGGCGTAAAGGTGGAAACATAGCGCACGTCCGCCCAAACGCCCAAGCGAAACGGCGTTAGGGGAGAAACGTAGCGTCCGTCCGCCCTCAAAAGTTTTTGCTCTGCTTTTTTCAAAAAGTGGAGAGCATAAAAAAGTATTGACAAAGACATAAAAATATGATAAACTTAAATTCGGCGATTAAATAAAAAAACGGAACTATGGGACTAAGGGTAATCTCAGTAGGCTTTGACGAGGAGAAGCAATGGTCAGAAAATTCGATACATATGTTGAAAATCTCAAATACAAGGTACTGAAAGAGGTGGCAAAGCAAGCCTTTGACGGCACGCTCATAGAGAATTTAAGCGAAATTCCGGTGATCATTCACCCGAGCAAAATCCCCACCATGCGCTGTTGCGTTTACAAGGAGCGGGCGATTTTGTCCAAGCGTGTAAAACTTGCCATGGGCGGCAAGAAAGGTATCCACGCCGTCGAGGTAATAGACATTGCCTGCGACGAGTGTCCCGCAGCGGGCTATGAGGTCACCGACACGTGCAGGGGCTGCCTTGCCCACAGGTGCGAGAGCGCATGTCACAGGGGCGCGATCTCGTTCGACTTCAATCACGTCGCCCACATCGACAAAAACAAGTGCGTCGAGTGCGGAATGTGCGCCAAGGTGTGCCCGTTTTTTGCCATAGTCAATCGCAAACGCCCGTGTCAAAACGCTTGCAAGGTAAAGGCGATCACGATCAACGACCAAAACGTCGCGTCTATCGATCACGACAAGTGCATTTCGTGCGGCTCGTGCGTATACCAATGCCCGTTTGGAGCGATCATGGATAAGTCGTACATCTTGCCCGTCATCGACATGATAAAGGAGCAAAGCGGGCATCTTTACGCCGTAGTTGCGCCGGCAATAGTCACGCAATTCACTTACGCCACGCAAGGTCAGGTGGTAAGCGGGCTGGAAAAGTTCGGCTTTAAGGTGGTCGAGGCGGCGTTGGGCGCCGATATGGTGGCTTACGCCGAGGCAAAGGAACTAAGCGAAAAGGGCTTTTTGATGAGTTCGTGCTGTCCCGCCTTTGTGGAGTACGTGCGGACGGCTTTCCCCGAATTAATGCAATACGTATCGCACCAACTTTCGCCCATGGCGACCATCGCCAAGCGAATTAAGGAAAGTGACGACCAAGCCAAAGTCGTCTTTATCGGGCCGTGCGTTTCCAAAAAGAGCGAGTCGCAACTCGAACACGTAAAGCCGTACATAGATGCCGTACTCACCTTTGAGGAACTTCAAGCGATGTTCGACAGCCGAGATATCGATATAAGCAAGCTCGAAGATAAGCCGCTTGCGGGCGCGTCCTTTTACGGCAGAAGCTTTGCACGAAGCGGCGGCGTCGCCGGCGCCATCAAGCGCGGGATCGAGGAGCACGGGCTCGACTTCAAACTCGAATCATGCGTGTGCAACGGTATCGAGGAATGTCACGTCGCACTCATCAAAAAGAGCAAGGGCGTGCTTTCCGCCAACTTTATCGAGGGCATGGCGTGCTCGGGCGGGTGCATAGGCGGAGCGGGCTGCCTCAGCCACGGCGAGATAATTCGCTCGGGCGTCGAAAGCTACGCCAAAAAGGGACTTAACAGTATTTCCGAGGCGGTAAAGGACGTTTGCCAAGACGAAAAGTGATCGGCGCGGCAAAACTCATAAATAAGATAAAATTGTAAAATTCCGTAAAAAAAGTATTGCATATTAATGGTGAGTGTGGTACAATATTATTATGGAAAATGCCGAATACGAATATCTGTTTCACCAAGGCACGCTGTACAAGGCGTACGAATATATGGGCTGCATTTTGCATGGACAAAATGCGGTTTTTCGTTTGTACGCTCCCGCCGCAAGCAGAGTGACGGTGACCGGCGACTTCAATGAGTGGGGCGAAACCGACCTCGCTCGTCATAACGGCGGCATTTGGGAGGGAAATCTCAGCGGCGTAGCCTACGGCAACGAGTATAAATTCATCGTCTATTCGGACAGCGGCAAAATTTATAAGTCCGACCCGTACGCAAAGCAGACCAACACGCGGGAGTTTACCAACAGCATAGTATCGCATCACGACTTTGTTTGGACGGACGAGGCGTATCTTCGCCGCCGCAATCGCCGCAACATATTTTCCTCGCCCATGAACATATACGAGGCGCACATCGGCTCCTGGAAAAGCGGACTGACGTACAGACAGTTCGCCGACGAGATCGCTCCGTACCTTAGCGACATGGGCTTTACCCACCTCGAACTTATGGGCATAAGCGAATATCCGCTGGACGACTCATGGGGGTATCAGGTGACGGGCTACTTTTCACCGACGAGGCGTTACGGCGACAACGTCGACTTTGCGTATCTTGTCGACAAGCTGCACTCGTTCGGCATAGGCGTCATCGTCGATTGGGTGCCCGGGCACTTCCCCAAAAATTCCGAGGGGCTGTATCGCTTTGACGGCAGCGAACTTTACGAAGTAAAGGGCATCATGGGCGAGCACAAGGAGTGGGGGACGTGCTGCTTCGACTATTCCAAAAACGAGGTGCGCAGCTTTTTGATCTCGTCCGCCATGATGTGGCTTAGCGAATATCACGTCGACGGATTGCGCGTGGACGCCGTTGCGAGCATGCTCTATCTCGACTACGGCAGATCGGAGTGGATACCCAACATATACGGGGGCAAGGAGAATGTCGCCGCCATCGAATTTTTGCGACAACTCAACTACGCCGTTCATAAATACGCACCGGGCGCGTTCACCGTCGCCGAGGAGTCTACCGCTTGGTCGCACGTCACGGGCGCGGAAAACGGCGGGCTGGGCTTTGACTTTAAGTGGAACATGGGCTGGATGCACGACACCTTGAAGTACCTGTCTACCGACTCGCTCTTTCGTTGTTACGAGCACAACAAGATGACTTTTTCCATCACATATGCCTTTAACGAGCGGTTTATTCTTCCCGTTTCGCACGACGAGGTGGTGTACGGCAAACGCTCGCTTATAGGCAAGGCGGCGGGCGAATACGAACACAAGTTCGGGGGCGTAAAAGCCTTTCTTGCCATGATGTACGCTCACCCCGGCAAGAAACTGCTGTTTATGGGCACCGAACTCGGTCAGTTCGACGAGTGGAACTTTCGCGGCGAGATAGGGTGGAACCTGCTCGGGTACAAAACGCACGCCGCGCTTAGGGAGTATGTACGGAGCCTATGCCGCATATATTGTAAGTACAAGCCGTTTTACGCCGACGAGGGCTACTTCGGCTTCGAGTGGAAGCAGGTGGACGACAGGGACAACAGCGTCTTTGCCATGGAGCGGAAGTACGGCGGCGAGAGCATAGTGGTAGTGGCTTCGTTTTCGCCCGTGGTGCATTACGGATACGAAATCAAGCTAAGCAGGCGGTATCGTCCGCTGCTTATAAGCGATAACGACAACAAGACCGAATATCTCGGCAACGGAAGAATGGACTTAGGCAGCTACGCAGTCATGATTTTGTTTAGTCCGAAGGAGAGAAAGAAATGAAAAAAAAGGAATGTATTGCAATGTTGCTTGCGGGCGGTCAGGGTACAAGGCTGTATTCGCTGACCAATAAGATCGCCAAGCCCGCCGTGTCGTTTGGCAGCAAGTATCGAATAATCGACTTTACGCTGTCCAACTGCTCCAATTCGGGAATAACCACCGTGGGCGTGCTTACGCAATATCAGCCGCTCATTCTCAACGAGTATATAGGAAGCGGCGAGCCTTGGGACCTCGACAGAGCGGACGGAGGCGTGCATGTTCTGCCGCCCTATCAAGCCAAAAAGGGCGGGGAATGGTACAAGGGTACGGCAAACGCCATATATCAAAACCTGCACTTCCTCAATAAGTACGACAGTGATCATGTGCTGATACTTAGCGGCGACCACATCTACAAGATGGATTATTCGGCTATGCTGCGCGAACATATAAGGAGCAAAGCCGATTGCACCATAGCGGTCATCGACGTGCCCATCGAGGACGCGAGCCGCTTTGGAATAATGGACTATGACGACGACAGAATCATCACATCGTTCGAGGAAAAGCCCGCCGTGCCCAAAAGCAATCACGCGAGCATGGGCGTGTACATCTTCAAAAAGAAGTCGCTCGTCACCGAACTTATCGAGGACGAAAAGGACGCGCGGTCGTCAAACGACTTCGGCAAGAACATAATCCCCACCATGCTCAAAAAGGGCTATCGTATGTGCGCGTACGAATTTGACGGCTATTGGAAGGACGTGGGCACCGTCGCCTCGCTCTGGGAGGCGAATATGGACCTGCTCGTCGGCAAGTTGGAACTCAGCGACCAAAGTTTTAAGATCTATTCGAGGAACGAACCGTTGCCGCCGTGCTTTATCGGCGAGGAGGGCGAGGTCGTAAATTCGCTCGTCACCTCGGGCTGCGAGATCTACGGCACCGTCATCAATTCGGTGCTCAGCGAAAAGGTCACCGTCGCCGAGGGTGCGATCGTCGAAAACAGCATCGTCATGCGCGGAACGATCATCGGACAAAACGCCTCGCTTCGCTACGCCATAGTGGACGAGGACGTCACGATAGGGGACGGAGCGACTATCGGCGACGAGAACAGCGGCAAAGGTCGTATCACCCTTATAGGCAGGGGCATGGAAGTCGAGGGCGGTACCGAAATAAAGAGCGGGTCGATTTTCGAAAAGGAGGACAGGGATGAATAAGGCGCTCGGAATTATTTTTACCAATACGGACGACAAGGAACTCGGCATATTGTCGGCGGGCAGAACTCTCGCCTCCGTTCCGTTCGGCGGAAGATACAGGCTGATCGACTTCACGCTGTCCAACATGGCGAACAGCGGTATAACCAACGTGGGAGTGATCACACGCTCCAACTATCAATCGCTCATGCGCCACCTCGGAAGCGGCAAACCGTGGGACCTGTCACGCAAAAACGGCGGTCTGCGCATATTGCCCCCGAGCTTCGACAAGGCGTACACCACAAGGTGGGAGGCTCTTAAAAGTTCGGCATCGTTTATTAGGTTCGCCGACGAACGCTATGTCGTGCTCTCGGACGGCGACTGCGTTTGCAACTTCGACTTTATAAAGGCGCTTGCGTTCCACGAGGAGCATAAAAGCGACATCACCGTCATCTATCGCAAAAAGGACCTCGGCGACGGCAACGAAAAAAACAAGCTTTGCTTCGTCACGGACGGCGACGGAAGAGTGGTCGGCGCAGCCAAAAGCGACAAGTCGTGCGGCGTCCAAAACGTGGGGACGTATATGTATATTATCGGTCGGGAGCTGTTTGTTTCGCTGCTCGAAAACGACGACTTGAACATAACCGATTTCGATAAGGACGTAATAATTCGCGGCGTATCCGATATGCGCATCTTCGGCTACGAGCACACGGGCTACTTTGCGAGCATAGATTCGGTGGCAAACTACTATCGGCACTCGATGGAACTGCTCGATCGCAACAACTGCGCCATGCTCTTTTACTGCAACGGCGCCGACATCTATACCAAGGTCAGGGACAGCGCACCTTGCCGCCTTGCCGCCTCGTCGTCGGTCAAAAATTCGATCGTCGCCGACGGCTGCGTCATCAAGGGCAGGGTGGAAAACTCCATACTGTTCAGAGGCGTGAAGATCGCCGAGGAAGCCGTTGTCAAGGACAGCATAATCTTCCAGGACGCCGAAGTGGGCGAGGGCAGTTTTCTCAATTGCGTAATTCTCGATAAAAACGTCAAAATCTTGGATTCGAGAATGCTCAGCGGACATCAGACCAATCCGTACGTGATAGGCAAAAATTGCGTCATATAGCGGCTTTTAATTGAATATAAGAGAGGCAATAAAAAAATCATATTTTACGAAAATCAAAAGGTGGATATAAAATGAAAGAGAAAAAGTTGAAAGTTTTGATGGCGGCAGCCGAATGTTCGCCGTTTTGGGCGACGGGCGGACTTGCCGACGTTATGGGCTCGCTCCCGTCCTTTTTGCCGTGCGAGGTGCGGATCGTTCTTCCGCTCTTCGAGGGCGGATTGGACAAGCGGGAAATGGAAAAACTCGGAGTGATAACCGTGCCCGTGGCTTGGCGAAACCAATATTGCGGCATATACACGCTTAAAAAGGACGGCATAGTGTACTATTTTGTCGAAAACGAGTATTACTTTAAGCGGTCGACCATTTACGGTCACTATGACGACGGCGAGAGGTTCGCTTTCCTTTCGAGAGCGGTCCTCGAAGTGGCGCGCTTTATCGGCTGGCAGCCCGACATCATTCACTGCCACGATTGGCACACCGCGCTCGTTCCCGTGTACAAGACGCTGTTTTACGGGGACATATCCGCAAAAACGGTGTTTACCATTCACAACATCGAGTATCAAGGCAAGTACGACCCGTCGATACTGTGCGACCTGTTCGGCATAGACGAAAAGGATCGCTCGATAGTCGACTACGACGGCTGTATCAACCTCATGAAAGGGGCGATAGTGTGCAGTGACGCCGTTACCACCGTCAGTCCCACCTACGCCTCGCAGATATTAAGCGACGAGTACGCCATGGGGCTCGGACCCATACTCAGGCTCTATAAGGATAAGCTTTGCGGAATCGTCAACGGATTGGGCGACGAGTACGACCCCTCCGTCGACAAAGCTCTGTTTTGCACCTACAATGCGGACGACCTCGGCGGCAAAAAGAAGTGTAAGCGCGAACTTCAAAAGTTGCTCAACCTGCCCGTAAGCGACGCTCCCATGCTCGCCGTGGTGTCGAGGCTCGCTCCGCACAAGGGGATAGACCTTATTAAGGACGCCATGAACGAACTCATCAAGGAGGATGTTCAAATCGTCGTATTGGGCAAGGGCGACCTGTACTTCGAGCAGTACTTCGAGTATATGCAGCAGATCTCGCCCGCCAAGGTGAGCGCCGTCATCGCATTCAACAAGGACCTTGCGCAAAAGGTGTACGCCGCTTCGGACATCTTCCTCATGCCGTCGAGAAGCGAACCGTGCGGGCTTTCGCAGATGATCGCCTGTAAGTACGGCAGCGTGCCCGTCGTGCGTGCAACGGGCGGGCTGAAAGACAGCATCGTTGATTACGGCAAAAAGGGCGGAAACGGATTTCTTTTCGAGGGATACTCGACGGACGAATTTTTGACTGCTATAAGGCGGGCTCTCTCGCTTTACGGCACGGAGGAGTGGCAAGGACTTGTCCGCAGCGCAATGAGCTCCGATTTCGGATGGAAAAAGAGCGCGAAAGCATACGTCACACTTTACAAGAACCTACTTAAATGATTATGGAAAAAGATTATAAAAAACTCATTCTCGAAAAACTGAGCAGCAACTTCGCCGCCGATCCCAAAACGGCGACAAAGGACCAAGTTTACAAGGCGGTTTGCCTTACGATAAGAGATCTGCTCATCGCTCAAAAACAAAAAAACAACGTGGAAATAAACGAAAAGGGGCTTAAACGCGTCTACTATCTTTGCATGGAATTTTTGGTGGGCAGAAGCCTTAAAAACAACCTTTTCAATATGGGACTAACCGAGCAGTTCGACAAGGCTCTTTCGTCCATAGGCTTCGACCTAAACGAACTTACCGAACTCGAAGCCGACCCGGGGCTGGGCAACGGAGGCTTGGGGCGACTTGCCGCCTGCTTTATGGACAGCCTCGCCACTTGCGGCTATCCCGCCATGGGCTTTTCCATTCGCTACGAGTACGGGCTTTTCCGTCAGAAGATAGTGGAAAATATGCAGGTCGAACTTCCCGACCTGTGGCTTCCGAGCGGCGAAGTGTGGATGTTGCCCCGCTCGGACAAGAGTTTCAAGGTCCCGCTCGGCGGATACGTAAAGCCGTACCTCAGCGGCGGCAAGCTGTGCTTCGAGCACCGCGACGCCGAGATCATCGAGGCAATGCCCTACGACGTGATGATAAGCGGAGCCGGCTCGGGCGTAAGCGTGCTAAGGCTTTGGAAGGCGTCGGCGTATCGCAGCTTCGATATGCAAAAGTTCGCTCGGGGCGACTACTTTACGGCAATGCGTGCCGACTCCGAGGCGGAACTTATATCCAAGGTGCTCTATCCCTCCGACGACCACTTCGAGGGCAAGCAGCTCAGGCTCAGCCAGCAGTACTTTTTGGTGAGCGCCTCGCTTCAAAGCATACTGAAAGACCACATCAAGTGGTACGGCGACCTGCGCCTGCTTCCTCAAAAGGCGGCGATCCACATCAACGACACCCATCCCGCCCTCGCCATTCCCGAACTTATGAGGTTGCTTATGGACGAGCACGGCTTCGGTTGGGACGAGGCGTGGGACATAACGGTAAACACGATAGCGTACACCAATCACACCGTTTTGAGCGAAGCGCTCGAAAAGTGGGACATCGACCTCGTTCAAACAAGGCTGCCCCGCATTTATATGATAATTTGCGAGATAGACAGACGCTTCTCGCTTGAAATGAAAGAGCGAAACTTGGGCGACACGCTGTACAACACCGCCATTCTTTGGGACAGGCAGGTGCGTATGGCGAATTTGTCGGTGATCGGCTCGCACAGCGTCAACGGCGTGTCCGAACTGCACACCGAGATAATAAAGGAGCGCGTTTTCAAGGACCTTTACACCGCCTATCCCGACAGATTTGTCAACATCACCAACGGCATAGCGCATCGAAGGTGGATGTGCCAAGCCAATCCGGAACTGAGCAAGCTTATCGAGGAGCTCATCGGCGACGGCTTTAAGCTTAACGCGTCCGAACTGAGTAAGCTCGAAAGATTTTCTTCCGACAGTGATGTGCTTCGTCGCCTCGGTGAGATAAAGTACGGCAACAAGGTGAGGTTCTCCAACTTCATCTTAAAGGAAACGGGCGAAAAAATCGACCCGTGTTCGCGTTTCGACGCCCAGATCAAGCGACTGCACGAGTACAAGCGTCAACTTCTCAACGTCCTTAAAATCATAAGTTACTATATCGAACTCAAATCCAACCCCAATATGGAATTTACGCCCCAAACCTTTATCTTCGGGGCGAAAGCGGCGGGCGGATACGCGCACGCCAAGCGGGTAATTACGCTTATCAACTGTCTTGCAAAGGAAACGGCGTCGGACAAACAGATAAGGGATAAGCTGCGGGTCATTTTCGTCGAAAATTACAACGTCACTCTCGCCGAGCGGCTGATCCCCGCCTGCGAAGTGAGCGAGCAGATAAGTCTTGCGGGTAAGGAGGCGAGCGGCACGTCCAACATGAAGCTTATGCTGAGCGGTGCGCTCACCCTCGGCACGGTGGACGGAGCCAACGTGGAGATCTTGGAAAAGGTCGGCAAGGAGAATATGTTCGCATTCGGACTGACCGCGTCCGAAGCCGAGCGCAAGTGGCGAAGCGGCGAGTCGTCCGCGTTGTATTCGGAGTCGGAGGAGATACGGGGCGTGGTCGAAATGCTCAAAAAGGGCTTTGCGGGCGAAAGCTTCGTCGACATCGCGACCTATCTTACGATCGGCGAATTTTCCGACCCGTATATGTGTTTGAGCGATTACGACGACTACAAACGGGCGGCGGCTCTTATGGACGCCAAGTATCACAGCCCCGAGGAATGGAACCGCAGTTCGCTTATCAACATCGCGCGCTCGGGCGACTTTTCCGCCGACAGGTGCATAACCGAGTACGCAAAAAAGATATGGCATCTTAAAAGGCTGAGCGATGCTTGAATATTGCTCATGCGAAAGTAAATATAAAAGCAGAGTGGGGGCGTCCCGTGTAAACGAGCCCCTCACTCTTTCGGTGTACGGAAGCGCGCCTTGTGCCGCCGTCATCTTGCGCAAGGAGGGCGAGGGACACGTGCCCGTTCGCTACGAAATGGAGCGGACGAGTTTCGGGTTTAGGCTAAGCGTCACGATAACGACGAGCGGACTGTACTTTTACAGGTTCGACATCGGCGGCAAACTTTACGGCAGCGACGATATGTGCAGGCTGACCGAAAACGGCGAGGAGTTTTTGCAACTCGTGTACGAGGGCGACTTTCACAAGCTAAGAGGCGGGCTCATCTATCAGATCTTCCCCGACAGGTTCGCTCCGAGCGGCGAGCCGGACGAGCATTGGCTTTCCACTCCGAGGTTTACGCCCGACGACAGCGGCAGATACAACACCGAGTTTTACGGCGGAACGCTTAAAGGGATACAAAAACGGCTCGACTACATCAAGTCGCTGAACGTGACCCATATATACCTTAATCCCATTTTCGCCTCCCCGTCCAATCATCGCTACGACACGTCGGACTACGAGCGAATCGATCCGCGCCTCGGCGACGAGAACGACCTTGCCGACCTTATTGAGGCGGCTCGGGAGCGGAACATAGGCATACTGCTCGACGGAGTGTTTTCGCACACGGGCGACGACAGCAAGTACTTCGACAGGTACGGCACGTACGGGACGGGCGCGTATCAAAGCAAGGACAGTCCGTATTTCGAGTGGTACGACTTTTTTGATTATCCCGACGGTTACAGGAGTTGGTGGGGCATAAAATCCTTGCCCGAGGTCAACGAAACGTGCCCGTCGTATATCGAATATATGCTCGGCGAAAGCGGCATCGTGCGCAAGTGGGAAAGCTTGGGCATAGCCGGCTGGCGGTTGGACGTCGCCGACGAGTTGCCCGACGGCTTTTTGGACAGGTTGCGCGCGGTGTCAAAGGTCACGCTTATAGGCGAGGTGTGGGAGAACGCCGCACGGAAATTCGCTTACGGCAGTCGGCGTCGATACTTTTCGGGTCAGCTTGACGGCGTTACCGACTATCCCATAAGGAACGGGATAATAAATTACGTCAAGTTCGGCGACAACACCGACCTTGTACGGACTATCAGGCAGCTTATCGGCGACTACCCGAGCGAAGTGTTCTCGTCGCTTATGAACGTTATCGACACTCACGACACCGTGCGTATCCTCACCGCGCTCTCGGACGGGGAACTGCCGCAAGATAAGGCGCAGCGGGCGAACGTACTGTACGGGGAAGAGGCTGTGGGCAGGCTCATGGTCGCCTCGCTCATCCAGTACTTCTTGCCGGGCGTGCCGTGCCTGTTTTACGGCGACGAGGCGGGACTTTCGGGCTGCGAGGACCCGTTTTGCCGACGAGCCTATCCCTACGGGCGGGAAAACGAGCGGCTGCTTGCCCATTACAGGCGGCTCGGCAAGTTGCGAAGCGACTATGCCGACTTCTTCGACGGGGCGGCTTACGAGCGTTCGCCGAGCAAAGAAGTGTTCGTGCTTGACCGATTGTGTGAAAGGGGAACCTTGACTTTATGCGTCAATCTGTCGGCTTTTGACGCCGATTTTGCCCGCTCGGGGTGCGCCGAAGTGCTGTTTAACGGTAAAAAAGTGTTTGAAACGACGATAAAAGGCTGAGATCCGACCGAAAATACGATTTTTCTTTTTTAGGCGAATATTGTCACAAACCGTGCTCAATTCACCGCGAAAAATATAAAGTAAAAAAAATATATGAACCGAAAGTGTTAATTTCGGATAAATTGACTTATTTCGAAAATTTTACTTGCAAACTCTGTACATTTGTGGTATAATCCTTATACCTTTACTATAAGGAAATTTATAGGTTAAAAATCTATTCATTAAGTCAAGGAGGACCTATGAAAAGAAAGAATTTCAAAGTGAGCTTTGCTTCGCTTGTCGTAATTCTGCTTGTCGGCGTCATGTGCATAAGCACGGCGTTTGCTTCTTTTACGGGCAATACGGCTGTTACGACTTCGATCGGCTCAACAAATTCGGCTGTTTCGGCGGGTGCGGATGACATTGATATTAAGCTTGGCGACGTGCTTGATCCCGATAAGATCGAGTACACCGGTACAGCTTACAAAGACAGTGACAAAGTATGCCTCATCATCACCATGAACGATACGTCGCTCGTGGACATTTGGCTTGCCAATCCGCAAGGCTATACCTCATTTTCGGACTATCGCAAGTCCTTAGCAGGTAGAAATGCCGCAGAGAATCTTATCAAAAAGCAAGACGCATTGTTTAATAAGATCGCTCGAAACGAAGACGTCACCCTTAAATACAATTACGTTAACGTAATGAACGGCTTTGCCATCGAAATAAATTACGGCGACAGGGATGCGATCGACAGCATTGCATACAAAGCCAACGTAAAAAACACCGTTCTTTCCACTCATTTCGATGCGCCTCAGGCGGAGGAAGTAATTGCCGTTGAAAACGAAGTCACCGCATACGATACGGGTATCTTTGACTCCGAAGCGAGCATTTACGACAGGAACATCGCCGGTCAAGGCACGGTAGTCGCAATTCTCGATACAGGTATCGACTGGGAGCACGTGGCTTTCTCGCCCGAGCACCCCTTGTTCAACCTCGAAGAGCAAAAGGAAAACGGAACCCTCAGGTATCAAATCGAGGACATTCAGGAACTGCTCGATAACGGCAGCCTCTTAAGCGACGTCAGGACGAGGATCCCCGACGAGGACGAGGACCCGTATTCCGCAAAGATCACAGCCAAGGACCTTTATAGGAACGATAAGGTTATTTTCGGCTTTGACTATGCGGACAAGGATAACGAGGTCAGCACCGACATCGACAACTCGCACGGCACGCACGTTGCGGGCATCATAGCAGGTCACAGCGACACCCCTTACGAGGATAAAGAGGGCAACATTTACCTTAAAGGTAAGGGTGAAGCAGACGGCGAAAATATCAAAAATGCTTACAAAAAGTTCGCCGATAAGTTCTATGTAAACGAAAAAGGTCACCTTACCATAAGAGAAGATATAGTTGAAGTGGATTCCTTGGATTCCGACGAAGCCAAAGCTGCGGAAGCGGAAAACAAAATCCCCGTAGTGAAGATCTACGACGATAAGACCAAAAAGCAGATCACGGGTATTACGGGCGTTGCACCCCAGGCTCAGCTTGCCATATTCAAGGTATTCAGCGATTTCAGCCAAGGCGCACACAGCGAGTCGCTTTACTCGGCGCTCGAAGATTGCATAACGCTCGGCGTGGATACGATCAACATGAGCCTTGGTAGCGACAGCGGCTTCCAAGAGGATGAGGGCGCGCTCGACAGCGTTTACGAGGTGTACGAAAAGGTCGGCAAGGTCGGCATTTCGCTCGTCGTTGCGGCATCCAACTCGTACAGCTCGAGCTTCAGTTCCCATGCCGGTCTTAACCTTATCAGCAACCCCGACTCGGCAACGGTCGGCAGCCCGTCCACTTTCGACGCGGCTATCTCGGTAGCTTCGATAAGCGGTGTTAAGTCCAAGTACCTTGCGGCAACCAACGGCTTGCCCGAAAGCGACCCCGCTTTCGAAAGATACGGCATCGCTTACTATGCCGATGCGGCTCATATGAACAGCGAGTCCTACGACTTTATGGAGGACCTTATCATCGCCATAAAGGCAAAGCATTTGGATAGTTACATAGTTAAAAAGACCGACGCCGACGGCAACGAGTACGAAACGTACGAAGTTCCGTACGTAACCATTCTCGGTACCGGTGTCGACGCCAACTATGCAGGTAAAAACGTAAAAGACAAGATCGCGCTTGTTCAACGTGGCGTTTCGTCATTCGAGGACAAAATCAAGATAGCGCAGGCGAAAGGCGCACTTGCCTGCATCATTTACAACAACGTAGCGGGCATAATTCGTATGCAGGTCGGCGATAACGTGCGTCACAACGAGGAAGTAAACGGCGAAAAGATCAACTTCCCCGCTTGCTCGATCACGATGGACGACGCAGTCAACATCCGTAACAAGGACGTCATGGCTACGGGCGGAATTACTCCCAAGTTCGTATTCGACCCCAAAGCCGAAGCCGGTCCGTTTATGAGCGAGTTCAGTTCGTGGGGTCCGCTTCCCAACCTCTTGCTTAAACCCGAGATCACCGCACACGGCGGCGACATCTACTCGTCGGTTCCCGGCAACGAAACCTCCTATGCGAGGATGAGCGGTACGTCCATGGCGTGCCCCAACATGGCGGGCGTCGTTACCCTTTTGCGTTCGTATATGAGGCAAGAGGAGAACGTCGAAAAGTTCGACCTGTGGGCTTATAAGTACGATGAAGAGGCAGACGGCTCCATCAAACTCGATGCCGGCGGCAACAGAGTATATAAGTACGAAAATAACGAAAAGATAAAATTGACCAATAGTGAGGGCAAACCTTACGTGGACGACAACGTGCTCGAACAAAGAATTTATCAAATTCTTATGAGCACCGCCACCATAGCCAACGACGAGCGAAACATTCCGTACTCGCCCCGTCGTCAAGGCGCGGGACTTGCCGACCTCAACAGGTCCGAAACCACCGAGCAATACCTCTTTGTAAAGGATAAAGAGGGCAACGAAGCAGAGCACACCAAGCTCGAATTGCTCGACGATCCCACAAAGTCGGGCAAGTACACGATGGAATTCTACGCACGCAACGTTGGCGAAACCGATCAAAGCTACACCATTTCGGCTGATATCCTTACCGAGGGCAAGTCGTCCGACGGCAAGACCGTAAGCGAAAAGGCGGAGAGGCTTACGGGCACTCCCACCCTTACGGTAGACAACAACGTGTGCGACCTCAACAATGAGAAAACCGCAATAATAAAAGTCGGAGCGGGTCAAACGGTCAAGATCGTTTACGAGTTCCAACTCGACGCAACTTCCAAAGCATACCTTGATACATTCCCCAACGGTATGTACGTAGAGGGCTTTGTAAGGCTTACCAATGTAAACGAAGAGGGAATAGACCTCAACGTTCCGTTCCTTGCGTTCTACGGCAATTGGGCAGATGCACCCATATTCGATTACGATATATTCGAAACTTCCAAAGACCTTAACGATGACAACATCGACGACGACTACAAGAGATATTCCAACACTCGCGAACTTCAAGTAGTCGGCAAGATCGTCGAGGACGACGTTGAATACGCGCTCGGCTTGGGTCAGTTCTCGTTCGCTCTTCCCGAGGGAATGGACGCTCCCGATGTCGAGGAGGATAAGTGCTCGCTTTCGTACAACGAGGACACCGCAATGTTCAACATCTACTGCGTCGGCGGCTTCTTGCGAGGCGTCAAGAAGATGTTCTATCAAATCACCGACGTGGAAACGGGCGAAGTATTGCTCGAGGACGTATACTACTCCGCACGTAAGGCGGCTGCGGCAGGCAGCATGGGCGGCGCTTGGATCGACGTCGATATCAAGGCGCTCAACCTTATGAACAACTCGCAATATCAACTTTCGATCTACCCCGTGCTTGATTGGAAAGCGGAAAATTATCCCTCCGACAAAGAGCATATCCAATCGAGTATAGACAAGATAGTAAGCGAGGGCGAGGAGTGGAACAGGCTTCACGCAAACGACGGCAGGTCCAAGAGATACAGCTGGTCGTGCAAGTTCTGGGTCGACTCCGACGCTCCGTTCGTTTCGGACACTCAGATAAGGGTGGACCGCGACCGCAGCGGTAACGCAACTTACTACCTCGACTTGTACCTTACCGACAACCACTATATTTGCGGCATGGGCTTGTACGTTTACGACAAGGATCAGGACAGATTCCTCACCGCTTTGGGTGACGGCTTGCGTCCCATCACTTCCGACCGCAACACCACTACCCGTGTGTCCTACAACATCACCAATATGTGGGAGCAGATCAACGAGGGCTTGTTGCTTCGTATGGCAGATCCCGCCGAGAGTATGAAAGACGCCAAGGGCAGAAACTACACCGAGTTCCAAATGATAGTTTACGACTATGCGTTGAACGCTTCGTACTACACCATTGACCTTATGGAACTTCTTCAAGCGGATCTCCATACCGAAGTCAAGATCGGCGATACCGGTAACTACAATACCTATTCGGCAAACGGCGAGTCCGTAAAAGTGCTCCTTTCCACCAATAGAGAGATAAACAAGGACGCAAACAACAACAATACATATATCGATCAACTCACCATCGTTCCGGGACAAAAGGTAAGCCTTAAAAACGCTATTGTATCTTTCCCGTCCACGGCTTGGAGAGATGAACTTGAATTTACCGTTTCGGGCGGCAACGACATCATTCGCTTCGACGATGAAACTTACGAACTTTACGCCGTAAGACAGCGAGATGCAAATGAGGGCGAAAAACTCGAAAGAGGTCATGCAACACTTACCATAACCTCGCACGTTACCGACAAGGTCCTCGCTACCCTCGACGTATACGTCCTCACCAACGAGGAAGTGGCTCGGTTCGGAATTGACACTACCAGCTTGCGTGAAAAGGAAGAACTTACGGGTATGACTTTCAAAGAGGGCAATTTCAGGACGTTCAATGCGGGTGAAACCTACATAATCGAAGCAGAGCCCACTCCGTGGTTCCTCGACTACGACCCCGCTAAGTACTTTATCGGCTGGTCCTCGAACTTCGAACTTATCGGTACGGTCGCTCCGCTCGATAAGGACGATCCCGAGTATGCCGAAAACGGCTCGCTTAAAGCGAAGATAACCGCCAACGCGGCTCTTAGGGATAAGGACGGCAACTACATTTCGGGCTACGAGAAAGACAGCAACGGAAATGACGACTTGACCAAACCTATCTACACCAAGTACAAGAAGAACTTCGCACAAAGCTTCGACGTTACGGCGACGATGTACAAAGTGATTCCCGCCGAACAATACAACGAAAATAACAACAACCACTTCCGCGATCCCGTAACAGGCAGATACGGCGAAAAAGTAGGTACCGGCAGCACGTTCACGGGCGCCGTACAAGAGGAGTTCGTCGTTGAGGGCAACACGCTTACCGAGTATCACGGTGCGGGCGGCAATGTCGTAATTCCCGACAACCTCAGCATAACGATAATCGGCGACATGGTGTTTATGAACCGCAACGACATCACCTCGGTAACCATTCCCGAGGGCGTGGAAACGATAAACAGGGCTGCGTTCGCATACATGGAGAATCTCGAAAGAGTAAAGCTTCCGTCCACCATTCAAACGGTCGGTGAATTTGCGTTCTGCGCTCGATACGATCTCGACGATGCGGCTCCCACCACCAGGCTTATGGTCATCGACACTTCGGACTGCGTAAAAATTCCTTGGAAAGCGGGCAGAAATGCATTCGCTATGCAAAGGTACGTGGGTATCGATATCGATGCGTCGCATATAACCGACCTTGAGGACAGCCTCGAACCCAATGCGGATAAAAAGGCTGAAAACGAATACGTTCTTCTCAATGAGAGCGAAAGAGAGCTTTTGAATACGAGCATGCTCCGTCTTGCCGGACCGTACAGCTTCTACGGCATGAGGTTTGCAAACGACCTTGACTTCACCGGTCTTAGGTCGGCGGGCATGGCAGCGTTCTACGAGTACGGCGCAGGATACATTAAGTACCCGTCGCTCGGAACGTGCAACGCCATCTTCGGCGAGCACACCATGTCGGGCTTGGCTGCGTTCGTTGCTCACGGTATCAAGACGTTGACGCTTCCCATGAGGCGTGTCAACGAGCAGATGTTCTTCGGCTCGACGATAGTAAGGCTTGTCGACAAAGAGGCTCAGATCCAAGAGGTAGCCGCTATTTACGGCGCTCTCGACGAGGTTATATTCACAGCCGACGACCTTATCATTGAAAATGCCGCGTTCGTTTACTCCACCGTAAATAAAGTTACGTTCAGTGGCTCTGTCGAGTCCATCGGAGAAGCGGCGTTCTACGGATGTAAGAACCTCGAATCCGTTACGTTCGAAAAAGAATGTAAAGATATCGGATTGCAGGCATTTGCGGGAACGTCCATCACCGAGTTCACTCTTCCCAAGGGACTTGAAACGCTCGGAATCGGCGCGTTCGCAAATTGCGGCAAGTTGACCACGGTCAAGATCGCCCCCGATTGCAAACTCGAACCCGCTTCGTTCGCAAATTCCGAAGACGTGTATGCATCCGAAAGCGCTCCGTTCGGCGGTTGCAACAGGTTCAGCGGATACACTCTTACAAACGGCGAAAAATCGGGCAGCATCAATAACGGAAAACTTACGCTTAAAGACGGCGTGCTTTACGGCAATAACGAAAAGAGAATTGTCAGCGTACCCGCAGGTTATACGGGCAACGTATCCGACATATTCAAAAATGTCGAAGAAATCGGCGCCTATGCATTCGGCGGCGTGAAACTCAGAAGTGCGGCTAAGGTCGACCTCAGCGGTACCGATGTAAAGATTATAGAAAACGGCGCATTCTACGGCAGTGATATACAATCGATAAAACTCAACGACAAGATCACATCGATAGGAGATGCGGCTTTCCTCGGATCGACGCTCAACTCCATCGACTTCGGCAATAATAACGTCCTTACCAAGATAGGTAGGTTCGCATTCTACAACACCAGCACAACCCAAGGCTACCTTAAAGAGGTTACGCTTCCCGCATCCCTTACCGAGATCGGTGAATTGGCGTTTGTATATCAATACAATTTGGAAAAGGTAACGTTCAAGGGCGATCAGCTTAAAACGATCGGCGACGGTGCATTCTTCAACACGAGCATTTCGGAGATCGACTCTTGTCAAAACGGCGAACTCAAAAAGAATACGTTGTTTGCCGAGTCGATAGGCATGCAGGCGTTTGTACATTCGCTTCTTGTCGAGCTCAACCTCCCGAGAGTGGAGAACATCGGAACGGAAGCGTTCTATGCTTGCTACATGCTCGAAACGATAACCATGCCCAACGTCAAGGTGATCGGCGAGGGCGCGTTCAGGATCTTCTCCGCCGAGGACGGCAATAGCGGCGAGCCCACAAGCAGCCTTACCAATGTCGTACTCAGCGAAGAGAACGGCACTCCCAAGCTCGAAGAGATAGGCAAGGAAGCGTTTAAGGACAATCCGACGCTTAAAAACATCGACCTCAGCACCGTCAAGGTGATCGGCGAGGGCGCGTTCAGAGGCAGCAAGCTCGAAAATGTCGGCTCGCTTGACAGCGTGGAAACGATCGGCGACTTTGCGTTTGCTCAGTCGACTATCGCGGCTACGAACGGCGGCGAAACGTTCAAGCTGCCCGCAACGCTCACCAAGGTAGGCGGCGGCGCGTTTGCCGGCTCTATGGTCAAGAAATTCGAGGTCGAGGGCGACAGTTCGTTCTTTGCCGATGACGCGGGCGTGCTTTACAACAGGACGGCAAACGGCAAGTACGAGTTGGTGGCATATCCGACCGCAAGCGAAAGCAAGGAGTACACGGTGATCGACAACACTGTCAAGATCGGTGCTTACTCGTTCGCATTTGGCGACAACTTGAATACGATCGATATTTCCGCAGACGTGACGAGGATAGGCGATGGCGCATTCTATGACGCTTCGATAGCCGAGTACAAGTTTGTCGGGCTCAATGCACCCGAACTCGAAACGACGCAGGAAAGCTTCACAAACGATTACAGAGATGCGTTCTGGTGGCAGTTGTACCGCAACTTCAAGGGCTATTTCAGCTACAATCAAGAGGGTGAGCCGTACAAGTACAATCCGATCCGTCAAAGGGATGAGAGCGACATCATCACCGACATGGTGGACGAAGACGGCTTGCCGATCGACGCAACGGTCAACACCGGCTACACCAAGGACGACGGTTTCGACGCGACGGTCGAATTCGGTATCAAGCTTTACTATCCGGCAAATGCAAGGGGCTTCGACACGTTCGTTTGGTCGCACTACTTTGACGAGATCGAAGTTACCGCCGAGGTAAAAGAGCCTGCCGTTGACGAGGTCAATGATTTGATCGATGCGTTGCCCGATCCGAACGGAATCACGGCGGCATCTCGTGAGGACGTCATCAATGCTCGTGCGGCATACGAAAGCTTGTCGTCCGACGCTCAAAGGGCGTTTGTCGACAGGGATCTTCTGTCCAAGCTCGTTGCTTGCGAAAACGCATTGGCTGCGGTCGTACCCGAGAACCCGACTTATACGCAGGTCGCTGCGATGATCGAGGCTCTGCCCGAAGCCGAAAGCGTAACTTTGGATAACAAAGACGCTATATTGGCTGCAAGAAAGGCGTACGACGCGCTCAGCGATGACGACAAGAAGCTTATTACCGAGGCACAACTTGCCAAACTCGTTGCTTGCGAGGAGAAACTCGATGAGCTCGAGGGCAATGGCAGCGGATGCGGCGGTTGCGGCGGATGCGGCACGGTCGACTTCGGCAGCGGTAACGGAACAGGCGGCTTCGGCGGAGGGCTTATGGTCGGCTTGATAATAGTTGCCTTGGCACTCACCGTGGTTTTCGTTCCCAAGAAAAGACGCAATAAGTAATTAAAAAGGCAAATAGCCGATTAGGCAAATAAAAAATGGCACGAAAAGGTCGGAAGAATTACCGTAGTTCCCATAGGGAATTTAGGTAAGTCGCTGTTCAAAGAGAATTAGGCGTGGCGTGAAGCCACGCCTTTT
>CANRNV010000017.1 GCA_947632125.1 uncultured Clostridia bacterium | reverse complement strand
GATTTTTCAATGAATTGCTATCTTTTTTTATCCCTTTTTCCTCCTTTTTTTCGTTGCACTTCATTTTAACATCCAAGCAAAAAAGTAACACCCCCCCCCTCTACTCTACTGTGACGGATTTGGCGAGGTTACGGGGTTTATCGATCTCGCAGTGTCGCACAAGGGCGGTATGGTAGCTTAGCAGTTGGGTTGCCACCGAGGCGAGGAGGGGGGCGACGTACTTTGCGTAGGGGATTTTTATTAAGGCGTCGCAGGCATCGATATCGAAAGGCGAAACGGCGATAACGAAAGCGCCTCGCGACTTGACTTCGGCGATATTGGATACGGTTTTGCTCAGCAGTTGCTTATCGGTGGCGATGGCGATGACGGGCGAGCCCTTTTGTATCAAGGAGATCGTGCCGTGTTTGAGTTCGCCGGCGGGATAGCAGTCCGCGTGAATGTACGAAATTTCTTTGAGTTTAAGGGCGCTCTCCTTGGCTGCGGCGTAGTCGGCTCCCCGTCCGATAAAGAATGCGTAGTCGTTTTGGGCGAGAAGAAAGGCAAGTTTTACGGGGCTTACGGTTTTAAGCACGTTTTCCACCAAGAGGGGTAGGGAAGAAAGTTCGGTCATAAGTTCGTTAACGCGGCTGTCGCCCTTGTTGCTCAGCAGTTTTGCCGCTATGAGGTACAAGTTGACGAGCTGGGTGGTAAAGCCCTTGGTGGTGGCGACGGCGATCTCGGGACCCGCGTAGGTGTACATCGGTTCCGCAACGTGGGTGAGCGAACTGAGCGGCACGTTGACTATGCAAGCCGTTTTGCACTTGCCGGCGGCGATGTTCATAGCGCCTATGGTGTCGGCGGTTTCGCCGCTTTGGCTTATGGCGATAAGCAGGTCGTCGGGCTTTATTATGGGGTTGCGATAGCGAAATTCGCTGGCGATGTCGGCATGGACTCTTATCCCCGTGAGCGATTCGATTATGTACTTGCCCATCAGCGCGGCGTGATATGCCGAACCGCAGCCGATAAGGTGGATACTGCCTATGCCGTCGAGAAAGGAGAGCTCGCCTTGACTTAGGAGTGTGCGTTCGATCGCCTCGGGCTGCTCGTAAATTTCTTTCAGCATAAAGTGGGCGTAGCCGTGCTTGTCGGCGTCGCTCTTGTCGTTTTCGGCGACATATACCTGCCTTTTTACGGGTCGGAGGTCGAAGTCGAAGATCTCCGCCTTGTCGGTTATCTTTGCCATTTCGCCGCTTTCGAGCAGTAAAAACTCGTGCGTCTTGCTTAGCAGCGCTTGCATATCCGAGGCTATGTAGATCCCGTCCTCTCCGCTTCCTATTACGAGTGGACTGTCTTTTTTTACGGCGAAGAGCGCGTTTTCGTCGGCGCACAAAATGCCGAGGGCAAACGAGCCCTTTAAGAGTTTGACCGTTTTTTGTATCGCTTTTAGCGCGTCGCCGTCGTAGCCCAGCTCTATGAGGTGGGCGATTACTTCGCTGTCCGTTTCCGAGCGGAGGGAGTAGCCTTGCGAAATGAGCATGTCGCATAGTTCCTTGTAGTTCTCGATGATGCCGTTGTGCACTATGGCGAACTTGCCGCTCCTCGACAGATGAGGGTGCGCATTGAGCTCGTCGGGCGCACCGTGGGTCGCCCAGCGGGTGTGTCCTATCCCGCAAGTGCCCGAAAAGCTTCGCTCTTCGAGTTTGCCTATGAGGTTGTCGAGTTTGCCCTTGGCTTTTAGGACGCAGAGTTCGCCATTGTCCCTTACGGCGATGCCGGACGAGTCGTAGCCCCTGTATTCAAGCCGCCTTAATCCGTCTATCAGCAGGTCCTTTGCCTGTGATTTTCCTATATAACCTATAATTCCGCACATAGTCGCCCCCTAAGGTAGGTAAGTCTGAAAAATATATATTCCTACTTTGGGGCAAGTGTGACGCGCTATGCCGCTTTTTTCCGCCAAAACGATTTGACCAAAAGGACGATCACCGTAGAAGCGGCTATCACAAAAAAGATCGCCATTATTATATTGACGTAGTCGATGAAAACCGTGGAGATGAGCAGCACGAGCGTCGACGCTGCCAAATTGCCGATTAGGATCGAGCACAGCGATCTTACATAGCTTAGTCCGATAACGCTTGCCACGGCACAGCCCGTCCACACGCCCGTGAGCGGCAGCGGCACTCCCACGAACGCTCCGACGCCGAGCATTTGCTTTGCCTTGCCGCCCGTTATCTTGGCGGCTTTGGCGTCGATCCGTTTAAGCAACGCCTCTCCGATCCTGTTCATGAGTTTGGTGCCGGCGATTTTTTTGATGAGCGGGATAAAAGCCGCTATCAGGACGAAAGCGGGGAGCGACGAGCCGACAAAGCCGTAAAAGAACGCTTGCATTGAGCTCAACCCGCATTTGAGCGCGATGGGAATAGCCAATCGCGCCTCCGCTATGGGCAAAACGGCTATTATCAAAACCACTATTCTCGGGTCGATGTTGAGCCCGAGCAAAAAATTAAAGATCCGATCGATAAGTTCGTTCATTCACAACCCATTCCTTTTACTCATAGTATATGATGAGCAGCGAAATTATTTGCATTATCGAGGAAATTATGAAGTATTTCGGCACAGATGGCATAAGAGGAATTTACGATCGCGACCTTACTCGGCAGCTTGCGTACAATGCCGGGCTTGCGGCGTCGAGTTTGTTCGACGTCTGCTTTGTGGCTACCGACACTCGCAAGTCGGGCGAAGAACTGTCGTCCGCTCTTATAAGCGGGCTCAAAGGCGGAGGGTGCGCCGTCCGCAAGGTCGGGATCTTGCCCACGCCCGCCGTCGCCTTTTTGTCGGGCAAGTACGGTTCGGGCGGCATCGCCGTTACGGCTTCGCACAATCCGCCTTGCTACAACGGGTTGAAGTTCTTTTACAAGGGTTGCAAATTGACTTCGAGTTGCGAAAGCTTGCTTGAGGACGATATCGACAGTCCGCCCGCTCACATCGGGGGCGGCATGGAGAGCGAGTATGACGGGCGCAGCGAGTACATAGAATATCTGCTTAAAAACGCTCCCGACCTAAGCGGCAAGCACATCGCTGTCGACTGCGCGCACGGAGCGACCTTTTCGGTGGCGCAAGAGGTGTTTTCGCGCTGCGGAGCAAGATTGACCGCCGTCTGCTGCGACGATAGGGGCGAGGAGATCAATTGCGGAGTGGGCGCGCTCTATCCCCAAAACGTGTTGGGCAAGGCTCCGCTATGCTTCTCGTTCGACGGCGACGGGGATCGGCTTGCGGTGTGCGACCGCTCGGTGGTCGACGGGGACTCGGTTCTATTTAACCTTGCGTTGATGCTCTCGCCCTCGGGGGTCGTGGGTACGGTCATGAACAACCTTGCGCTCGAACGCGCCCTTGCCGCGCGCAACGTTCCGTTCGTTCGGACGGCGGTGGGCGACAAGCACATCGGCGAGTGTATGCGCAGCTGCGGCTATGAACTCGGCGGCGAGCAGAGCGGGCACTATATAATCAGCCCCGCAACGTCGGGCGACGCGCTCTTATCCGCCCTTAAAGTGAGTGAGATGGACGTTATCGAGCGACTCGACTTGGTTCCGTGCGTCGAGCGGTCCATTCTCTCGTCCAAGGCGGTCTTTGCCTCCGAGCGGCTGCAAAAAGCGGTGAACGAAAGCAGGGCGACGCTCGGGGACGGCAGGTTGGTGGTGCGCATGAGCGGCACCGAGCCCAAAATTCGCCTCATGGCTCAGGGCGAGGACGAAAGCAAGCTCGTCGGAATCATCGGCGAATTGGAAAAGACGATATTAAGCCTAAATAAGGAGTTTGGTATATGAAAATAGCTGTTATTTTCGGCGGAAAATCCTCCGAGCACGACATCAGTATCATCACGGGCGTGATGGCGGTCAATGCGGCGGGGGTCAAGCACGAGGTGATCCCCGTGTACGTTACGAGAGAGGGAAGGATGCTCACGGGCAAATGCTTCGACAAGGTGGAGCACTTCCTTTCGCCCGTCAAGGGTAAGCCCGTTTGCTTCGTGCCCGCAAGCGGCGGCATGAAGATAGGAAGCCGCTTTGTACATATCGACTGTGCGATCAACGCTTGCCACGGTCATGGGGGCGAGGACGGCGCACTAAGCGGATTGCTGGAACTGTGCGAGATCCCCTACGTCGGGAGTTCGGTTTCGGCTTCGGCTATCGGTATGGACAAATGGGTCTTTAAGCGGATCATGGAGAGTTGCGGCTTGCCCGTCGTCCCGTACTTCGGCGTAAACAGGTACGAGTACGGCAAGCCCGACTTCGACATTGCTTCGTTCGTCGACAAGATAGGCTTTCCGCTTATCGTCAAGCCGTGCAACCTCGGCAGCAGCATAGGCGTGGGCATTGCCAACGATTTCAGGGAGCTGTTTGTCGCCCTCGACGCCGCCTTTATGTGGGATAGGCGTGCGGTCGTCGAAAAGGCTCTTGTCGGCTTTACCGAGGTCAATTGCGCCGTGCTCGGCTATGACGACATCTTGCTTACAAGCGAAGTGGAACAGCCTGTGGGGTTTAAGGACTTTTTGAACTTCGACGACAAGTATTGCCGCTCGCTTAAAACCGAGGTGCGCAAAATGCCCGCACCCTTGCCGGACGACGTAAGGCTCAAAGTACGCTCGCTGTCCGAGCAGGTCTTTAAGGCGGTCGGTTGCAGCGGTGTGGCAAGGACGGACTTCCTTATCGACGGCGACGACATCTTCGTCAACGAGATAAATACCGTGCCCGGCTCACTGTCCGAGTACCTCTTCGGCTACGGCGGTATGACCTTTGTCGAACTTATCGACAGGCTGATTTCCGACGCATTGAAAATAAAAGAGGGCAAGGACGCCCTTAAATATCGCTATCAAAGCAACGTTCTTTCCGCCAAAAATCCACATAAATAGTAGGGTACAAAATCGGATATGTGACATAACGTAGTCACCATTGATATGCTATATTATGCGGGTAAAAGAAAGTCGGAGGTAGTTGATATGAAAAATTGGATCAAGGTGATTTTTGCTCTCAATTCCAAACTCGACGCTCTCACGGATTCTATCGACAGTCAAGTAGACGGACTATCCAAGGTTACGAGCGGCGACACGTTGGAATTGTTTAATCGCATAATAAGCCTTAGCGACAAAAAGATAAGGCTTATCAATATGAGGGTCTTGCACGACAAAATGGCGGATCTGCTAAACGAAAGAGAGCGTTTTATCATCTCTCAATCGGCAAAGGGCAAGTCGCTCGCCGAAGTCGCGGAAGAACTCGATCTAAGCCGAAGTCGCGTATACAAAATTTACGACAAGGCGACGGCAAGGCTCATTCGGCTGCTTGCCTCGCACGGCTACAACGAGCAAAAATTCGCCGATGACTACGGCGACGTTACGCTCGTCATAAAGACGTACAAAAAACTCGCAAGGGTCGCGGGCTAATCTTTGTACCTCGGTTTGGGTTCGCCGCTTCGGAAGATGACGTACATAATCAGCACGGACGGAACGCACAGGCATGCGATAAGGATAAAATCGGTATTACTTACGGGCGAAGCAAGATCTTCGCCTTTATCATTGTACTCGACCTTTTCGATGACGTTGGGCGCAAAGTCCGTGACGCTCACCTGCGAAGAGTAGACGTAGCCGTTCTTTGTCCCCGACGGGTCGCCGATACTTACGTAACGCCAGGTGTTGCCCACCTGCTCGATGAGCGCGTCGCCGAGAGCGTCCCCGTAGTAGTAGCCGCTTGCGCCGCTCGGTATCTCGCTTATTACGGGCGCGTCTTTCGAGGGCGAGGAACGCAGTCTTACGGGATAGCCGTCGTTGTCGACCGTGAACGAGGCGGACGCGAACTTTGTTACGGGTTCGTAATCCACCTTTTCGACGGAGGCGGGGTCGAGAAAGCCCACGATGTCCTTGTAACTTGCTCTTATGGCGGTGTCCTCGCTTAGGATGATGACGAAGTAGGTGGCGGGCAGCGTCGTAATGGGATTGGTCAGTTGCATATCCGAGTACAGCGTGCAGCCGTAGGGTAAGTAGCCGTATGTAAAGGGCTGCGGCGAAGTGAGCAACGTTAACAGCAAAAGTAGTTTCATGGTTCAATTATGAGACAAGCGGAGCCGAAAAGTTTGGCATAAAACGCAAAAAAAGGACTTTTTAGGGGATATGGACGAGAAAGAGATAATAGCGAGGATAAAAAAGCTGGACAGAGCCATCGAGGCTTACAGGGATAAAAACAGGCTTTTGTACTACAACAAGGATGTTGTCCACCTTAAACAGATGGCATTTCATAAGTGCCTCAAACGCAACAGGTGGGTTTTCGGCGGCAATCGCAGCGGCAAGACCGAGTGCGGCGCCGTCGAAGCCGTATGGATGGCAAGGGGCATCCATCCGTACAGGCGCAACAAGCCGGGAGTGGAAGGGTGGGTAGTAAGCCTCAGCCGAGATGTGCAAAGGGACGTTGCACAGCGCAAGATACTATTTTACCTCAATCCCGATTGGATCGCCGACATCGTCATGGTAAGCGGCAAGGCGTCCAATCCCGAGGGCGGAATTATCGACTACATATCGATAAAAAACGTCTTTAACGGCATCAGCCGAATAACCTTCAAAAGTTGCGAGATGGGCAGAGAGAAGTTGCAGGGGGCGTCGCTTGACTTCGTTTGGTTCGACGAAGAGCCGCCCGAGGATATTTACGACGAATGTCTTATGCGCATCATCGACAAAAAGGGGGACGTGTTCGGCACTATGACGCCGTTAAAGGGGCTTACGTTCGTTTACGATCGTATCTACCTCAATTCGGGCGGGGACGACGAGGTGTGGTACGAGTTTATGGAGTGGGCGGACAATCCGTATCTCGACCAAAACGAGGTGAAAAAGCTGTCGGCGTCGCTTAGCGCGGACATGCTCGAACGCAGGCGGTACGGACGCTTTACCGACAATGCGGGACCCGTTTATCCCGAATTCGACGAGGCGGTAAACGTCATCGAGCCTTTCGACGTTCCGTACTATTGGCAGGACAAGTTGAGCATAGACCCGGGTCTTAACAATCCGCTCTCTTGCCATTGGTACGCCGTCGACGGAGACGGCAACGTCTTTGTCGTGGCGGAGCACTTCGAAGCGGGCAGGGACGTAAGATACCACGCCGAGCGAATAAGGCAGATATCCGAGCAACTTTCGTGGCACACCGATTCGTCGGGGCGAATCGAGGCGCTCATCGATTCCGCCGCCAATCAAAAGACGCTTGCCTCGCTTAAAAGCGTGACCGAACTTTTTTGCGAGAACGGCATCAGCGTCTTTCCGAAAGTGAATAAGGATATGTACAGCGGCATTTCTCGGGTGAAAGAGTATCTTTCGGGCGTAGGCGGCAAAAGGTTGTACATCTTCAAAAGCTGCACCAACCTCATAAGGGAACTCAAAGCTTATAGGTGGGGGAGCGGCGACTTGCCCAAAAAGACGGACGACCATTGCCTCGACGAACTCAGATACTACCTTATGTCGCACCCGAAAAGCGGCGAGCCGAGTGTCAAAAAAGGCATTATCGCTTTGGACAAGGAGAGGCTGATGAGTAAATTAAGGAGGAAACGGTGAATGATGGATTGAATAAGCAGCTCCTCGAAGCGGTCAAAAAAAAGGCTATGGGATATACGACCACCGAAAATGTGGACGAGTATTCGCTTGTGGACGGCGAACTGAGTATCGTCAAGCGCAAGGTCACTCAAAAGGAGGTTCCGCCCGACATTGCGGCGGTCAAATTTCTCATAGACGAAAAGAGCGACGATTATTCGGACATGACCGAGGAGGAGCTGATAAGCGAACGGGATAGGCTGATAAAAATGTTTCGGTCCGATAAAAATCGGCAAAAAGGAGAAAAGGATGAAGCTAATCAAAAATAATCAAAAGGTCAGATGCGAAATGGGCGTTTGTCGAAACTTAGCCGACTATTCGATCACCCTCGACAGAGTGGGGATAAAGAGTAGGATTCACATTTGCAAGGATTGCTTAAACGAATTGAAAAGGATCATCGACGAACAAGAGGAGGAGTGATGGACAAGCTTTATATCGAGGACATAGTCGGAGACGTAAAGAGCGACTTTGAAAATCGCAGGGCGGAAAGAAGCGGTATCGAGGCTGTGTGGCAGCTCAATATGAACTTCGTCGCAGGCAATCAATTCGCCTGTATAAACGCTCTCGGCGACATCGAGGACGGCGAAAACGAGTATGCCTGGCAGGAAAAAGAGGTGTATAACCACATCTCTTCCATCGTGGAGTCGAGGCTGGCTAAACTCAGCCGCGTGCGACCCAAGATGAGCGTTCGCCCCGCGTCCAACGACGACGAGGATATTAAAACCGCAAACGTGGCTACGCGTATCCTCGAAGGCGCTTGGCAAAGGCTGAACCTAAGCGAGGTCATTTCCCGCGCCACTCTGTGGTCGGAAGTGACGGGCACGGCGTTTTACAAGGTGACTTGGGACGACGCCGGCGGCAAGGTCGTGGGAATGAGAGGCAATGCGCCCGTAAAAGAGGGGGATGTAAGGATCGACGTTTTGCCGCCCTACGAAATCTTTCCGTCCTCGCTCTTTGCCGAAACGATCGAGGAGCAAAGCAGCATAATCCACGCAAAGGCTATGCACGTCGACGACATATTCGCTCGTTGGGGCAAGCGGGTCAATGCGTCCGAAACCGACGTGATCGGCTTTGACGAGGTGGGGCTTATCGGCAGCTTCGGGATACGCAGCGCAATGCCGAGCCTAAGACGCAGCGTCAAAAAGGATCACGCTCTTGTGATCGAGCGATACTCTCGCCCTTCGCCCGACAAACCCGAGGGCGAGCTCGCGATCGTTGCGGGCGACGAACTGCTTTACTACGGACCGCTGCCGTACGCCAACGGCACGGACGGCGAAAGAGCGTTTCCGTTTATCAAGCAGGAGTGCATATTAAGCGCGGGTTGCTTTTACGGCACTTCGATCGTGGAGAGGTGTATTCCCATCCAAAGGGCGTACAACTCGGTAAAAAACCGCAAGCACGAGTTTCTCAACAGGATCTCGATGGGAGTTCTTGCCGTGGAGGACGGCTCGGTGGACATCAATGCGCTCGAAGAGGACGGTCTCGGTCCGGGCAAGATCCTCTCGTACCGTCAGGGAGCCAAT
This sequence comes from uncultured Clostridia bacterium, assembly GCA_947632125.1. Lineage (GTDB taxonomy): Bacteria > Bacillota > Clostridia > Christensenellales > Pumilibacteraceae > CAG-552. Next base: position 21,091 of record CANRNV010000017.1, on the reverse strand, counting down.
CCGCCCGCGCTCCTCAATCCCGGCAGCGTGCCCGTCGACTTCAACTACGAGGAGGACAAGTTGCTAAGCGAGTTCATCTCGATAAGCGGTGTGAGCGAGATAATGAGAAGCAGTTCCATTCCGTCATCCATTTCAAGCGGAACGGCGCTGAGACTGCTGCTTGAACAGGACGACACGAGGCTGTCGCTTACCGCCGAGTATATCCGCATGGCGGCAAAGAGGATGGGGCAGCACATTCTGCGACTGTACAAGCAATTCGCCACTCAACCGAGGCTCATGCGTGCGGTGGGAAGCGACGGCGAGGTGGAGGTGCTTAGCTTTACGTCGAGCGACATAGGGTGCGATGACGTGGCGTTTATCACCGAAAACGAACTCAATTCCTCGCTTGCCAACAGGCAGAACATGGTGTTCGAACTGCTCAGAGCCGGGCTGCTTTACGACGAGAACGGCAAATTGAGCGACAGTATGCGCTACAAGATCCTCGAAGTCATGGGCTACGGCGGCTGGGAGATCACTCACGACCGTCAAAAGCTGCACGTCACGAGGGCGCAAAAGGAAAATATCGAGGCGAGCGCGGGACCCATCGAGGTCAACGAACTCGACGATCACAAGGCGCATATCGAGGAACATTCGAGGTACCTGTTAAGCGGCGAATGTGAGGATGCGGCAAAAAACAACCCCGCCCTTAAAGAGAGGATCATGGAGCACATCAGGATGCACAAAATGCAGCACAAGCTTACGGAGGAGGTAAACAATGAGTAAAGAGAACTCGGACTTTTTCGCACTTCGCTCTGCGCTTAAACGGGAGCAACGCCGCAGTCGGGAGCTGATAGAGGCGCTCGAAGAGGAAAAGAACAAAAATGCTCTTCTTATGAGCGAACTCGACAGTCAAAAGAGCAGCGTCGGCGAACTTGAAAACAGGCTGAGCGAGAGCGACAGCGTCGCAAAGCGTCAAATCGAGGAGTTGAACTCGGCACGCAAAGAGGTGGGCGAGCTTAAAAAGGAGATGGAATACGCTTGCGGCGACGGACTGTGGGAACTCGTCGTAAACAATGAGCATATAAGGAAAAGGGTCATTTGCGAATACCTTGCGGCATTGCCCAAAGGTGTATCGCTACTTAATTCCGAGGGTTATGCGGCGCTGACGCCCGTACACAGACCCAAGGACTTGGCGGACGCAAAGCGTATCGCCGAAAAAATCATCAAACACAGATAAGGAGAATAACGATATGGTAACATTAACAAGCGCGGAAAACGCATTAAAGACAGTCTATCTCGGAGCGGTGACCGAACTTCTCAACACCAAAGTCAATCCGCTTTTAAGTAAGATCGAGCAGACGGCTTCGGACGTCTGGGGTAAGGAGATCCGAAAAGCCGCCAAGTACGGCATCAACGGCGGCGTGGGTGCAGGCGACGAGGACGGCAATTTGCCCACGGCGAGCGGAACGACCTACCTTCAATTCGTGACCACTCTTAAAAACCTCTACGGTCAAATCGAGATTTCCGACAAGGCGATAAGAGCGAGCGCGGACGGTAGGGGAGCTTTCACCGACTTGCTCAACAGCGAACTCAACGATTTGCTCAACGCCTCCAAGTTCAACCTCGGCAGAATGCTCTACGGCGACGGCAGCGGCTTGCTTTGCGCCGTGACCGATCCGGACGGGCACAAGGTAAATTCCACCCGCAACCTTGCGGTCGGGCTCATCGTCGACGTGTATGACGACGATGATACGCTAAGTGAGAGCGGGATAAAGGTGACCAAGGTCGACTATCAAACCAATGCCATCGAGTTGTCCAAGTGGCCCGAAGCGGTGAAGGTGGGCTACAAGCTGTACGTTCAGGGCAGCAAGGACAAGGAGATCACGGGTATAGGCGCATTGTTCTCGTCCAAGGGCACTCTTTACGGACTTGACAAGGAAACTCACAGCTTCCTCAACGCGGCAAGCGATACCGCGTCCACGCTCGACGAGATCGTCATGCAAAAGATGGTGGACAAGCTTGAAATGATAAACGGCAGCAACATCGACTTTATCGCCTGCTCGGCTCGCGCAAAGTACGCCTATCAGGAGTACATGGCAAGTTTCAAGCGCAACATCGACATAATGGAACTCAACGGCGGCTATAAGACGCTCACGTTCAACGGCATACCCCTCGTCTATGACAGGTTTGTACCCGAGGGCGAGATGATTTTCCTCGACACCTCGGCGCTCAAACTTCATCAATTGTGCGATTGGCGCTATCTCGAAACCGAAAACGGCAAGATATTGCGTCAAAATCAAGGCAAGCCGACCTACACCGCTACCCTCGTGAAGTATTGCGACCTCATCTGCGACAGACCCGGCGGACAGGGCAGACTTACCAACATATCCTGATGATAGGACTGTATCACCCTATAAAAGGCGACCTGTTCGGCATTGTAAACAGGCTCCGCAGCCTTGACAGGGACTACTTTGTGGTGTACTCATACCGAGATAATCGGTATGAGGTGCACAACAAAGGCAACAGAGGCAACACCTTTTGCTTCGCCGCCGATCGCCTCGACGAACGGGTCGTGGTCAAGGCGAGGCGCACGAGGCGGGAGCGGATAAAAAAGCTCATCGAGGAAATGGAAAGCGAAAACAATGCGCTCATGGACAAGTGCAAACTCGATACCGTCAAAAATATCGAGTACGGTGCGGAAAGGGCGTTTTCAAAGGGGGGATAGTATGAAGATCAAAGAATGTATACAACTTGCCGCCGAGGCGCTCAATCTCGACGCTACGCTCAACGGGCAGAGCGAAACGGACAGGCTCCTCCTTAGGTGCGCCAACAATTGCCTTGACGAGATAACGTCGGAGTATCTTCCGCTTATGAGCGAAAAGACGGTGCAGTCAAAGGACGGGCGCATTGCGTATTCGGAGCTCGGCACAGCAGTTTACGACGTAAAGTGGGTCAAAAAGGACGGGAACAAGGTAAAATTCGGTTTGATGCCGTCGTACATTGACGTTTCCTGTGACGGCGAGTACGAAGTGATGTTTTATACCCGACCCGAACAAATGACTTTAAGCGACGACGTGCCCGAAACGTTGCACCTTACGCCTCGGGTGATCTCGTACGGCATAGCGGCGGAGTATCTGCTGGTAAGCGGCTTTTACGAGGAGGCGGTCATGTACGACAGGCGGTTCAAGGATGCGCTCGTGCGGCTTGCGGGCGGCGACGCGGCAAGGCGGGTAAAGAGGAGGCGGTGGCTGTTATGAACTATATCAAGGTGGGAAAGCGCACGTTCAGCCGAGTGAGTGTGGGCAACTTTAAGTCGGGAATAAACACTTCGACCGATCAAAGCGTCATGCCTTTGAACGTCGCCGCCGACTGCTATAACTTCGACTTTACGTCGGGGGCGTTAAAGGGGACCGACGGCTTTACCGCGACGACTCAATCGGCAGACAGCGTTTGGACGGCAAATCTCAACGGCGAGCAGTATTTGATGTACTGCTTTAAGGGCGAGATCTATTACAAAAAGGGTGCGGAGGCTCCGTCCAAGCTGAGCGGAATAAAACTGACCGGCGTGCCCAAGGCGATCGGCTATCGCCTTTACGGAGAGGACGTCGTGCTCATTTGCTCGCCCACCGACAACATGGTGGTGTGGAACGGCACGGACGATGCGTACTACGTAAATTCCTCGCCGCTTATCACCTCGATGGCGCTCCACTACGAGCGAATGTTCGTCACGACGAGCGACGAGCCCGACACTCTGTGGTTTTCGGACGACCTCGATCCGACCAATTGGAACACCGAGATGAGCGAGGGCGGCTTTATCGAACTTGCCGACGACAGAGGAAAATTGATAAGGGCGGTCGAATTTCTCAACTACGTGTACATTTTTCGTGAGAGGGGGATAAGTCGTCTTACCGCTTACGCCAATCAGAGCGAGTTTTTGGTCAGCCACCTGTTCGTCACGGGCGGAAGAATATATCCCGAGTCCATAGCCCTATGCGGCGACAGAGTGATCTTCGCTTCCTCGGACGGAATTTTCGAGTTCGACGGGCTTAACACGAGGCGGATATTGACCAACCTCGACGGAGCGCTCAAACCCGACGAGAGTTGCGTTGCGGCATATCACGACGGCAAGTATTATCTCGCTCTCAAAGCGCAGTTTACGAGCGACGACGGATTTGCCACGGAGTACGTAAACAACGCTCTGCTCGTTTACGGCGACAGCGGCTATACGCTCATGCGCGGATATGACATAACGGCGTTACACTCGGGCGGAAGCGTCTTGTACGCCGTCATCGGCGGCAAGATAAACGAACTCAAAGGCAAGTGCGAGCTTAACAAGCGTTGGACTGTTCCCTTTACCGACCTCGGCAGCGGCAGAGTGAAGCTTGTGCACGAACTGTACCTCGACACCAAAACCGACATCGTCCTTACGGTCAAGGTGGACGAAACGACAAAGAGCGTAGTGGTGAAAGGCAAGAACACGACGAGCAGGATAAACGTCAACTTAAAGGGTCGAAAGGTGGGCATAGTGATAGAAAGTTCTTCGCCCGACCCGCTCATTTCCCGTCCGCAACTGAGTTACTGTTACGCGGCGGGATAAGGAGGGAACATGGATTACGGAAAACTTGCGTACCTTAAAGCGCTCGACCTCGAAAGCCGATTGGGCATAAAGAGGGAGAACTTCGGGGTATGGTATGCCACCAAAGCCCTCATTCCCTCGGGAAGGACCTTTTTAGCCGAGATCGAGGGAGAGGGCGACATAGCGGTGTTTATATATAGCCCGATCGAAGCGGACTTTTTCGTGGGCGACACTTTGGTGGCGAGCGGAAAAAACGTCTTTTTCGTCTACAACGGTGGAGGCATCTACGTAAGTTCCGCTCAGCCCATCGAAAAACTGTTTATCATGGCGCTCGGCAATGTAAGATCCGCCGTAAAGCCGGGCATGGCGTGTGCCGATATGAACAATTTTACGATCGCCTATGTAATAAACCAAAACGGCACGGCAAGCAGCTACTTTTATATCATCGGCTCGGAGCCTGTCGACTTGCACACCGAGGGCTATGTTCAAGGGGACGTATGCGCATATGAGGAGGGCTTTTTGTTTGCGCTTACCGACCCGAGCGGAAGAGTGGACCTCGTCACCGAAAACGGAAACGGAGCAAGCTACGATCTGGGCGCGAGGAGCGTGGCAATAAGCAACTGCGAGGACGGGATCTACCTTGCCTACACCAAAAAGGGCGCGCTGTACTATACCGTGCTCAAAAAGCTCGGGGACAAGTGCTCGCCCGTAAGGCTCAACTACAACGGCTCGATAGACGAGTTGCGTTTGACCAAGGGCGGCGCGGGCTTGTGTTTTTCGTCGGGCGGCAAGTGCTATTTTAAGGAACTCAAAACTTCGTCCGCTCTAAGCGACAAGCTGTATGTGACGGTCACAAAGGAGGAGCAATGAAAAATCATTTTACGATAGAGCGAGAGGGGGAAAAGCTCGTCTTTTACAACACCGTTCTATCCGCCTACGAGCATTGGAAAAACGGCTTGGCATACGGCAAGTACATTTCGATCATGAGCGGCGACAAAAGAATAGATAAGCGCACCGAGGTCGTATCCTACAACGACGATGTCGGCAGAGGCGAACTGTTTGCTACGTTCAGGGCGTATCTAAGCAAGGACGAGTTTCCCTACGACATCGAAAGGATAGGACTTTGCCCGACGCCGCTCGGGGAGCTGTCCAACGAGTGTACCGTAAGTATCGGGGCGGCGACGCTCATCATTGCGGCTACCGTATATCTGCAAGCGACGAGCGAGGACTTTGCGTTTTACCCCGGTGACAACGCGCTCGTGCGATCGCTGCTCGGCATGGAGGCTAAGCCGGAGTTTACCGTTTACGGCGGCGACGCGCTTTTGCCCAACGTGCCTGTCATGTGCGACACGAGCGATTACGTTGCGCTCTCCTCGACGAGTTTAAGCGACGGCGTCGTCTTTGACCGAGGGGATAAGGTCGACCTTGCTATCGGCGATCCGCCGTTTTTGCGATACAATGTCGCTTACGGCAACCCCGTTACGGTGGCAAAAAAGGAAACGATAAAGAGCGGCGGCGCGTTTTTGAGCGGGACGGTGGACGTCACGGGAGTGAAAAGCGCGTCCGGTCAACTGCCGTACACGGTTATGCCCGTCATAAAAAAGCTGCACCCGTCGGGCAAGGAGATCGTCGAGCGATTTTACGACTGCGAGCTCATCTCCGACCCGCTGAACAAGGTCGTGGGGATAGTGCAAAGCGGGCAGCTTTACATTATCGGCGAGGACGACGGTATTACCGTGCACGACTATATGGGCACCCCCATGCTGTGCAGCGACGGATCGTTCGTTTACAAGATGGGCAACGTCATGTACTTTAACGGCAGCACGAAAAGGGCGACGGTGGGCTTTGGCGACTACGTGGCTTTAAGTCGGGACAGCGGGTACGACATCTTCGTCTACAACAACGGAGAACTGCACATCTATCGCTACGACGGCGCTTTGACCGAAAAGGTCACGTCGGAGCCGGGCGACGGTCTTACGCTTAGCAGATTCAACGAATTTTCGGTCGTCTTATACGACAGTAAAAGCGTGCACCTCTTTACCGCAGGCGGCGAGATCGAGCCCTATCCGACGCTGAAAAAACATCTCGGCGAGCAGATAAAGGACGGCTGCTATTACGGGAATAACTACATGGGTAACGTTTGGGCGAACAATTTCGTCGCCTGCTTAGAGGCGTTCAACAGATTTTGCAACACCGACAACGGGCTTTACTATATAGGCGAAAACGGCTCGGTGAAAGTGGGCGACTTCACGATAAAAGGAGCGGCGATCGCGGGTGAGCACGTATATTTTTTGTCGAACGGCAAGCTTACGAAATATATGATAGAAAAAAGCGGCTCGTTTTTGAGCGTAAACGGCGACGGCGAGGTCACCTGTGACGAGGTCGTCTTGTCGCCCAAAGGTAAGGTCATCACGATGAAAATAGGGAGGAGGCAATGAATGAGATCGTAACAAAGGCGCTTGAAGGCGGACTTTTTGCGGCGCTGTTCTGTTTTTTGTTCTTTTATATGTTGAGGGATTCCAAGCAGCGGGAGGTAAAGTACATTTCCGTAATAGAGGACCTCGAACTTAGGCTGAAAGAAGCCATAAAAAACCTCGGCGTGTGCGAACAAATAAAAAACGGGTGCGACGAAAACAGTCGGCTGGGCGAAAACATTCTTACGTGCGCCCTCGGTATAGAGGACGACGTAAAGAGCATTGACGGCAAAACGGATGCGATAAAGAGCGAGCTCGATCTTATCTGCTCCAAGGAGCGGCTATGAACTACGACATAATCGCGCTGGGAAGCGGCAGACTGTCGGGCGCAAGCACGATCGACAACGAGAACATCGTCATAGTGCAAAAAAACGGCGCATTGCACAAGATCAAGATCGACCAAAGGAAGGTCGTCGATATGGGCATTGTGGGCTATTGCGAGGACTGCTACGTATTCCCGGGCGGAAGCGTCTACTTCGAACCGGAGATAAGATATGAAGCTGATAATAAGTGAAGCAAGATTGATTATGCAAAAACGAAAGAGAGCAAAAAAAATTTCAGACAGGATGGTGGAAAATGGATATTGTATCATATCTAAAGGAAAAGGCAAAGAAAAATCTTGAAAGCAAAAAGAGGACCCAAGAGGCATACGACCAAGGGCTTAAAGAGATAACCGACTTGTTAAATAGCGGCGAAGCTCTTTCGACCACGCCCTCGTACGAACGTTACGAGTACGACAGCCCCTCGGACGAGGAGATAAGAAAATCCGCCGAGGACGAACTCAAAGGGTACTTGCTCGGCAATGAAAACGCCATAAAAAACGAGTATGCCGAAAGAGAAAAGGAACTTAGCGCAAACAAAGAGTCGAGCAAAAACCTCTTTGACGAGAGCAGTCGCAAGCTTAAAGAAACGTACGAGGCTACTTCCGAGGCTCTTAGCAACGACGCTTTGAAGCGTGGGCTCGCTCGTTCGAGTATCGCTCTCGGCGGGCAGATCGCCGCAAGCAAGGCGTATAATGACAGCACGGCTTCGCTGGTGTCCGAGTATAACCGCAAGATCGGCGAAATAGACGACGAACTCGCCGGTTTGAACACAGAACTTGCGGGTGCGTTGGATTCGTTCAGGATCGACTATGCGGCAAAACTCACACAGCGCATAAACGAACTCAAATCCGAGCGGGAAAAGAACGAAAAAGAGGCGATAAAGTACAACAACGAATTGCTCGAAAAGGAGTACAAGGAGAAGAACTCCGCGTGGAATCAAAAATCGAGCAAGGAGCAAAAAGCCGATAAAGAGGCTTACGAAAAGGCTCTGTACGACAAGATGAACGAGGTGCTTTCCTCGCTTCCCATCGATCAGGCAAAGCGTATGTTCTCCGAAAACAACAAGCTTTTCAGGGACAACCTCGGCGACGTGTACTACTACGCTCTTTACATGAGGTTCAACTGATGAAACTTAAAAGCAAGAGTTTTTGGGTGACATTCGTCGCGCTTTCCGTTATGCTTGCTCAGCTTTACGGCTTGAAAATAGAAGCGCCGATCGTCAACGAGGTCATCGACTCGATGTGTGCCGTTATGATATTGTTCGGCGTTTTGTCGGGCAAAAGTTCCCTTAATCCAAGCGGCGGCGAAAGCCCAAGCGACCCCGACTTCTCTGACACGGAAGGCTCGGGTGCGGGCACGGATAAATCGGGCACGGGCGCGGACGGTTCAAAATCGGACGGTTCAGACGCGGAAAGTTCGGATACGGGCGCGGACGGTTCAGACGCGGAAAGTTCGGATACGGGCGCGGACGGTTCAAGCGCGGATAATTCGGGCACGGGCGACGAAAGCGGAAAATAACTTATAAACCTGCCGAGCGATCGGCATTGCTTAAAGGGACGGTAAAATGCCGTCCCTTAATTTTTCGCAAGCGCATATTTTTCGCACTATCGACGCACGCTAAAAAGGAGAACAGGAGGACTTTTATGAAAAAATACATTAAGTTACTATATGTCATAGCGGCAATATGTCTTTTTGCCGTTATGCTCGTTGCCTGCACTCCGACGGACGGACAGTACACCGTCACGTACGAGGCAGGCGGCGCAACGGGTACCGCTCCCTCATCCGAAAAGTACGATGCGGGCGAAAGCTTCACCCTTAAAGGAGCCGACGTCTTTACGAGGGACGGCTATACTTTTGACGGTTGGAGCGACGGCACCGACGTCTACGATGCGGGCGATGAATACACCATGCCCGAAAAGGACGTGACCTTTACCGCTCGTTGGAAAGAAAACGGCACCAATCCCGGCGGTGAGGGAACCAATCCCGGCGGCAATACCAACCCGGGCGAAACGACCTCGGAGATAGAGGGCAATTGGTCGGGTGCGCAGCTCAGCGGCGACCTTATCGATGCGGAAGGTGCGAACTTTGATGTTGACGTTGCGGTAAAGCAAGCGGACGGCGGCATTTACGTCGTATTCGGCGTGCATGGCACCATTCAAGGCGAGGACGAGCCGATTTCGGTGATGATGAGTTCCGCCATGTTTATGGAGGGCGACGACAACGAGTTTTCGGCAGGCTCGGGCAGAATGAACTATGACGGAAGCAAACTTACGCTCACCTTGGATTTGGGCGGTGAAGAGGCGACCACGATAGTATTCGACAAAAAGGAGCCGCTCGACGCAGCTCCCTCGGTTAGCGGCTCGTACTTTGCGACGGGAATGAACGAGGAGAGCGTGACCGTGGACTTCGACGCGAAAACCTTGAAAATCGTACCTCACCAAGGCAACAACGGTGACGACAACGACAACATGGGTAGCGAAACGAATAAAAACGGCAATACGGGTAGCGAAACGGACACAAAAGGCGACATGGGTGACGAAACGAGGGGTAACGGTGACATGAGCAGCGACCTCCGCGACGATATTGCGCTTTACGATCGATACAAGATCGACATGGACCAAATGCCTCAAAGCGAAAACGACGGAGCCTACGACCAAATGCCTCGATCGGAAACGAGCGAAGGAAATCCTTCCGACGATGACGCAAGCGACGGAAACTCTTCCGAAACCGCGAATGTCGAAAACGTCGAAATCGTCTATGTGGGTAAATATATCGTCCTTTTCGGCAAGGAACAAGGCGGTACGGGCGACCAAAGCGGCATGACCGGTAATGGCGGCATGAACGACCAAAGCGGCATGACCGGCAATGGCGGTGCGGGCGACCAAAACGGCATGGCCGGCAGCAGCGATATATCCAATAGGAATAGAGGCATGGCGGATCAAAACGATCTAAGCGGCAATGGGGGAATATTCGACTATCGCAGCGGCATGAATAGTCAAAGCGGCTTGAACGGTCAAAACAATATATACGGCAACGGAACGGACGGACGTCAAAGCATAAACAGCTCCGACAGAAACATTATTACGGGCGACGAGGCAAACGCAAGCAGGGACTATGACGCTCGAATGGACGACTACGGCTTTAACGATATGCGCAGAGGCGACATCGATGTCAACGACGACTACAAGACCATTGACGGAAGGGAAGTCGACGGCGTGGCTAACGACGACATTTCGGACGACGACGGATCCGACACAAGCGGTTCGGGTACAAGCGGTTCGGGTACAAGCGGCACGGGCACAAGCGGCTCGGACGAAAGCGGCAACGGTTCGGACACAAGCGGTTCGGACGAAAGCGGCAACGGCTCTGGCGAAAACGACACGACGGATGGCCGTGTTCCCTTAATGGTGATTTACGAGGGCGAGAACAATACGCTTATCGGCAACACGAGCGAGGGTGACATTTTGGTATTCACAAAGCAACCTATCATGGATTGACGCAATTTGATAAGTGGCAAAAAATAAAAAGGCGGGGACACCGTCTTTTTATTTATATATAAGGTCTGAATTTATATATGGGGTCGAAAAAATGCCCTAATGGACAACACAAATCAGCGTTTGAACGGCAAAAAGTCCTCGCCGTCCGTCTTGTCGTAGATAAAGTCGCGCTCGATCACGGCGGCACGAGCGATCGTGTTTTTGCCGTACTTGCTCCGCAACTTATCTATCGCTTTTTCGAGCCGTTCGCTCTTGGTTTCGGCTTCGTCGAACATTCCGATTTGGACCTGTTCGCTGCTCGACAGGGCAAAGACGGTGACGGTGATGGTGCGGACGGGCTTTGTCGCAAGTTCCTTGTACAGCTTAAAAGCCGCTTCGGTTATCTTATCCGAGGTGTCGAGGGGCGGGACCGAGCACTGCTTGCTTGCATGGCTCAGGTCGGAAAATCTGAGGTGAAGAGCGACGCCCGAGCCTCTTACCTTGTACTTGCGCATTCTCGAAGCGACGAGGTCGGACAGGTAGTAAATAAGCGCCTCGCCGTCCTCGGAAGTCGTTATATCGCGCCTTGCGGTCATGCCGTGCCCGACCGACTTGATCTCGCGATGGACATGCGACTTGCGCACCGGCTCGTCGTCCTCGCCCTTGGCGCATTTTATGAGCCTCGGACCGATGATCCCGAAGTGGCTTTTAAGCAACGCTTCGTCGGCAGCGGCGAGGTCGCCGATGGTGAAAATGTTCAGCTTGGCGAGTTTTTCGCCCGTCTTGCGCCCGACCATGAGCATATCCGAGGCGGGCAAGCCCCAAATGAGGCTTTTGAAGTTGTTTTTGTCGATAACGGTGGTGGCGTCGGGCTTTTTCATATCGCTGCCGAGCTTTGCAAAGACCTTGTTAAAGCTTACGCCCACGCTGAGGGTCAGCCCGAATTTTTCCTTGATTTGGGCACGAATTTTGTCGGCGATATGCTTTCCGTCGCCGAAAAGCCGCTTCGAGCCCGTCACATCCAACCAACATTCGTCCGAGCCGAACGGCTCCACCATGTCGGTATAGTGGGTGTACTCGTCGAAAACGGCGTCCGAATACTTCATGTACAGGTCGAAGTGGGGCGGGACCGTGACAAGCGACGGGCACTTTTGCTCGGCTTGCCAAATGACGTCGCCCGTTTTTACGCCGTAGCTTTTGGCGAGTTCGTTTTTTGCCAGCACGACGCCGTGACGATTTTCCTTGCTGCCCGCGACGACGAGCGGAACGCCTTTGAGTTCCGGTTTTAGGGCGCACTCCACGGAAGCGTAAAAGTTATTTAGGTCGCAATGTAAAATCGTCCTGTCCATATAAATAAAAACCGTTGCAGCAGCCGAAAAAGCCGCTGACCGAGAAAAACTTATTCGAGCTTTTGTTCGATAAATCCGATAAGTTCGTTTGCGTCGATGCGAATTTGCTCCATGGTGTCCCTGTCGCGAACGGTGACGGTGTTGTTTTCGAGCGTGTCGAAGTCGACGGTTACGCAATACGGGGTGCCGATTTCGTCCTGACGACGATAGCGTTTGCCGATCGAGCCGCTGAGGTCGTAGGCGCAGTTGAACTTTTTGACGAGCGCCTTGTAGATTTCGTCCGCCTTTTCGGACAAGTTCTTTTGAAGCGGCAAGACTGCAACCTTGTAGGGCGCTATCTGCGGATGGAAGTGCATTACCACTCTCGTGTCGCCGCCGTCGAGCGATTGCTCCTCGTAGGCGTTGCAAAGGAATGCGAGCGTCGCCCTGTCCGCTCCGAGCGACGGCTCGATGACGTAGGGGACGTACTTCTCGTTGGTATTGGGGTCGGTGTATGCCAAACTCTTACCCGACTTCTTTTCGTGACAGCGCAGGTCGTAGTCCGTCCTGTCGGCAATGCCCCAAAGTTCGCCCCAGCCGAACGGGAAATTAAATTCGAAGTCGGTCGTCGCCTTGGAGTAAAAGGCGAGCTCCTCCTTTTCGTGGTCGCGGAGGCGCAAATTCTCCTCCTTGATGCCGTAGCTTATTAGCCACTTATGGCAGAAGTCTTTCCAATAGTAGAACCAATCGAGGTCGGTGCCGGGCTTGCAGAAAAATTCGAGTTCCATTTGCTCAAACTCCCTTATACGGAAGATGAAGTTGCCGGGAGTGATCTCGTTGCGGAACGACTTGCCTATCTGTCCTACGCCGAACGGGATCTTGTTTCTCGTCGTGCGTTGGATGTTGAGGAAGTTTACGAAGATGCCCTGAGCCGTTTCGGGACGAAGATAAACCGTGCTTGCGCTGTCCTCGGTGACGCCCTGAAAGGTCTTAAACATAAGGTTGAACTTTTTGATGGGAGTAAAGTTGCTCTTTCCGCACACGGGGCAGGGGATCTTGTTTTCGGTTATAAAGTTTTCGAGTTGGGTGTTGTCCCAGCCGACTATCGAAACGTCCTTGCCTTTTTTGGCAATGTAGTTTTCCACGATGTCGTCTGCCCTATGACGGGTATGACACTCTTTGCAGTCCATGAGCGGGTCGGAAAATCCGCCGATGTGACCGCTCGCTTCCCAAACCGAATTGTTCATTAAGATCGCGCAGTCGATGCCCACGTTTGTTTCCGAGCGGGTGACGAAGTCGTTCCACCACGCCCGCTTTATATTGTTTTTAAGCTCCACGCCCAGCGGACCGTAGTCCCAAGTGTTTGCAAGACCGCCGTAAATTTCGCTGCCGGGATACACAAAGCCCCGACCCTTGCATAGCGCAACAAGCTTATCCATGGTAAGTGACATAAAAAACCTCTTATTAATTAATAGATAAATTCAGTTTAACCAAAAGCAAAAAAAATGTCAAGCAAATTCTCACACTATCGCCCATTAAGCAATATTATGAAGTAGATATATCTATTACCTCTGTTCAGCGGGCGAACCCGAAACCAAAGATATTTACACAAATGACGACCCTATACTCGGAGAGGAGCGAAGCGCTGCGTCCTCTCCGGGATTAGGCAAAAAAATTCATAAAGGAGGAATGACTATGTTCTGCGGAGGAAACGAAATCTTTATACTCTTACTGCTCCTTTGCGGTTGCGGTAAGGACAACGGTTGCGGTTGCGGCTGCGGTTACGACCGAAAGGGCGGCGATTGCTGCGATCTTATTCTTTGGTACATATTGCTCAGCTGCGTTTGCGGCGACAAAAATCACTGCTGCAAATAATCGCTTGGCGGCAAAGAGGGGCTGCGACAAAACGGTCGCGGTCCCTTTTTACATTATAAAAAATATATTTTAACAAACAAATTCGCTTGCTAAAACAATTAAAGAGTGTTATAATGATTGCCGTCGGCGGATATGATATGCGACCGATGACAGACAATTTACTTTTTCTGCGGGTATCATTATTATATAATTATATAATGCAATTATATATCGAACCCGATGGAGGTCTTATGAACGAAAATAAGTTCTTTTCGACAAGGAACATCACCTACCTTGCCGTGCTGCTTGCGCTTGTAATACTGTTTCAGGTATTGGCGCGTTTTATGCACGTGGGGAACGCAAGTTTTTGTCTTGTGCTTATCCCCATAGTTCTCGGGGGAATGTTGCTCGGTCCCATAGCGGGCGGACTGCTCGGACTTGCGTTTGCGCTCGTCGTCATCTTTGCCGACATTCTCGGCGACCCGATGTCGATGATAATACTTAAAGATCACCCGTTTTTGCTGATTTTCTCGACGCTCCTTAGGGGAGCCATCGCAGGCGTAGTGCCGGCGCTGCTGTTTAGGCTTGTTTCCAAAAAGAACAAGCGCGTTGCGACCTTTGTCGCCGCCGCCTCCGCTCCCGTGATAAACACGGGCATATTTATTTTGAGTATGCTTATCATGAGCGGCTCGGTAGTTAAGGCTATGGGCGAGGACGCTGCCGGTCATTCCGCCATCTACATAATAGTAATATGGTTTGTCGGAATAAACTTTTTTATCGAATTAGGGCTCAATTTGGTGCTTTCGCCCATGCTTTACACCGTTCACAACGTAATAGTAAAGCGGATCGAAGCCACCGCATAAAGGAAATGACATGATAATTGTTCTTGACGTAGGCAATACCAATACCAAAATAGGCGTGTTCGACGGGGACGAGCTTGCTTTAAGCCTCCGTATGTCGAGTTCCATGAGCAAGACGGGCGACGAATACGGCTTCTATCTTGTGGGTATGTTAAAGGAAAAGGGCATTGCGCCCTCCGACATCACGGGCGGCATAATAAGCAGTGTCAATCCCAACCTTAACTATACGTTCGAACATATGCTCGACTTTTACTTTTCCATCAAGCCCTACATTGTCGGCTCGGGGATAAAGGTGGGCATAAACGTCAAGTACGATAACCCCAAGGAAGTCGGCTCCGACCGCATAGTCGGCTCGGTGGCTGCGTATAAATTGTACGGGGGGCCGTGCATCGTCATCGATTGCGGTACGGCGACCACTTTCAACGTGATAAGCGACAAGGGCGAGTTCCTCGGCGGAGCGATAGGGGCGGGGCTCAAATCGAGCGCGGACGCCCTGTATACGGGCACGGCGAAGCTACCCAAGATCGAACTTGCCGTTCCCAAGACGGTAATAGGCAAGACCACCGTCGCCAATATGCAGTCGGGACTTGTCTACGGCTACGTGTCCATGGTGGAGGGCTTGGTGGCGCGTATTCGCAAGGAGTACGGCGAAAAACTCAAAGTCATAGCAACGGGAGGGCTGAGCGAGATCGTCGCTTCGACGAGCAAAGTGATCGATGTGGTGGATCGAAGCCTCACTCTTAAAGGGCTTAACATCGTTTACAAGCTTCAATAGGCTCCTTTCGTCTTAAACAAAAAGCCAAATTACATAATTTTTGGCAGTTAAGTTAATAATATCGTTAGAAAAGACCCGAAAAATGTTTGACAGCTTATGTAAGTTTTTGGTATAATTGTAACGCTATAAATATTTTGTCAAAAAATATAGAGGAGAAAGAACATGAAAAGAATCAAAAGCGTATGGATAAGGTTACTTGTAACGGCATTATCCATTGCGATGATAATCGGATGCTTTGGCGGTCTTGTCCTTGCGGACGAGGTCGGACCCGCCGCAACTCCCGAATTTTCCGCTTTACATGCTACCGCAAAGGTTGAAAGCAAGGTAAAACTCGGCGAGTCGTTCGGCGTTCCCGCTGCCGCAGACGGCGTCACCTTAAAGGTGACCGAGCCCAACGGCGAGGCGGCTACCGTGACCGATGGCAAATGCATTGCCGAAAACGTCGGCAACTATACCATCGAGTACAGCACGGACAAAGCAAAGTATTGTTATGTTATAAATTGCTATGAAGAAAACGACTACTTTATTTACGTCGCTGACGGCGGTGCTTCCATCCCGACTTATTTTGCAAGCGGGGATAAATTCGATTTGCCCGAATGGTATCTTGCTTATACCAACGAGGACGGCGAGGTCGTTCGTGCCCAAGCTACGGAAACAAAGGTGTTGCTTAACGGCGTAGAGCAAACGACGAACAGCATTACCTTCCCGGCAAACAATAACGTAACGTATACGCTCACTTTGGGCGCAGGCTTCAACGAGAGCAAGCTGTACTACAAAGAGTACGTTATCAACGTACAAAACGGCTTTGCCGACATCAAGAGCCCGACGCTTAAAAACATCGCAAATATGCCCTCGTCTGCAAGTCTTAAAACCAAGGTGGATCTTCCCAAGGCTACCGCCGAGGACGATTACGATGACAGAGTTTTGATCGATGTTACCGTTACCGATCCCAGTGGCGCAGCGGTTAAGCAAGTCAATGTCAATGACAATGGCTATGCCGAAAGCGCACTTGCCGATCCCGTCGACTTCGACAACGACGAAACGATGTCGTTCTATCCCATGGAAAACGGCACGTACACCGTGACCTATATGGCAAAAGACGACGCCGGCAACGAGTCCGCTAAGCACGAATACAGGATCTCCGTATCGGACAAGACCGGTCCCGTCATCACCGATATCGACGACAGCAGGATACCCAACGTTTGGGGTCTTGAATCGGTTGCCGATGCCGAGGGAAAGCCGGTTTCGGATACATCCATCTATCTTCCCATTCCGTCGATTGCGGACAACCACAGCGTATTTGCTACGGGCGACAACAAGATCACCTTGGAAGTCGAGATCAAGAACCCCAACACTACCGTTGCAAGGTTCACCGCACTTACCTCCGAGGACATCACCAAGGCAGAGAAGAAGATCGATAAAAACGACAGCACATACGGTAAATATTTCAAAGACGGCGACAGCGACAACGTTGCTATCGTAAATAATAACGGCACACCTGCCATTAAGCTTAACCTCGGCGCTTTCTACAGCGGCGAAACCACTGCCGAAAAGACCAAGGCAGGTATCGTAGGCACCTGGACCGTAACTTACAAAGTTAAGGATGCGGCAGGCAACGGCGGCTACAACGCTTCGCAAAAGTCCTATACCATCAACGTAAAGGAACTTGCCTTTACCGATACCGAGGCTCCCGAGATCGAAACTCCCTCCCTTAACGATTATATCATCGTAGGCGGGGAAGAAACCGAATTTACCGTTCCCAATATCGTAGTAAGCGACGACAACGACGCTCGCCTTCTCCAAGAGTACAACCTCGTGTGCGGCGAAAACAATAAGCTTGCAGTCAAGGGCGGCGAGAAACTCGAAATCGTAAAAGAGGGCGACAGCTTCTTCTTCGTAAACGAGGACGAAACCAGGTTCGAGCTCAAAGGCGACGAACTTCAATTGGAGTTTACGGCAACCGACGACGCCGGCAACAGCAGCAAGCTTGTTAAGCCCGTTGTCGATGACGAAGAGGAAAATTACTCCATTAGGATCTATAAAGTAACAGGCACAGGCTTCATCGACAACAACATCGTATTCGAACCTGCGGAAGAAGATATCGTAGTAAGCGGCGCAGTTGAGCAAAGCTTGGGTGGCTTTACGGTAAGTGACGTGGCTCGACCCGAATTCCTCGGCTATGAACTTGCTCTTACCGACGGCAACGGCGACCCCGTTAAGCTCTCCGCTTACATGTACTATGTGGAAAAAGAGGACGGAAAGTTCGACCTTCACGTCGGCAGCATAAATTGCCTTCCCGCAAAGAGCGGCGCTTATATGCTCACCGTAAGAATTTTTGACGCAATGGGCAACAGCAGAGCTTTCGCCAAGACGTTCAATGTGGAAAAGAATGACGACCTTAACGTTCTTCAAGGAAAGAATGCGGTATCGGCTTGGGAGAGCAACGCTTCCGTAGGAAGTTCGTACTCGCTCCGTCGTGAGGCAACCGTCGTTAAGGGCGACAACAACGTAGCCGTTTACAAGATCGAGGGCTACAAGTTCCAAGTGCTCGGCTTCAACTTCACTCCGCTTGCTTCGGGCGGATACACCGTAAGAGAGTTCCATGGCGTTCAAGACGAATTTGACGGCGAGGCAGGATTTAGTGCCGACGCATTAAAACCCGACAGCGTTTACGGAATGACCGCAACCGACTCCAAGACCGTTATCTATGACATTCTCGGCACATTGCCCACGTATAGCGAAAAGTACAACCGTCCCCAAGATACCAACGTATATCAAAAGGATGACGCAAACGGTAAATACTTCTTTGTGACAGATCCGTTCGTTGCATATTCGGACGGCGTAAGCTACGACATCGAACTTACGTACACCAAGCCGAGCGGAAACAGCTCCAACAAGGCCAACAAGGTTTATGAGGACGAAAACGGTGAATATTCGTTCGACAAAAACAGCGGCGAGTTCTTAGGTCGCTTCGCACTCGTACTTGACGAGGATGGCGCTTATACCATCACGGTAAAGGCTGTGGGCGTAAATGACAGCGGCAAGACTTACACCATGAAAGTCGGCGACATCACCAAGCCTCAATTCACTCTTGACACCAAGACGCAGGATATGAAAGTCGGCGACACCTTTAAGTATCGTACGTTCGAGTATATCCCCGGTGTCGAAAGCGACCCCGGTTACGATAGGGAATCCGACATTCGCGTTTCGTACAAGCTTATCGAGCCCGGCAGTTCGAGCGGCGGAGTATCCTCTGTAAGCGCAAGCAACAGAACCCTTACTTCGCTCAAAAAGAACGGCAGCAACATCATCGAACTTGAAACAAGCGAGTATGTATTCTCCAAGAGCGGTAACTACACCGTAGTCATCGAGATGTCGGACGCAGCAGGAAACGTCAACAAGCTTTCCTACACGATCAGCGTTAACTCGACCAAGAGCGCAACTCCGACTTCGCTTACCATGCTCAGCACCGTTCTTATCATAGTCGGCGTATTGCTTATCCTCGGCGTGATCGTATACCTCATCAGGTTCCGCAAACGACGAGCTTAATTCGACAAAAAAGTAAGTCCGTAAGATGAATAAGTCTTGCGGACTTTTCTTTTTGCGACAGAACTATTCAAAACGATTGCTTTTGTACACAAAAAATAGTAAAATATCTATATGGATTTTTTAAGAAACAACTACAATAAATGCTCGGAGCAAACCTTTAAGCAGTTTATTGATTTACTGAATAAAAGCGGCAGCTTTGTTCTCCGCTCGCATCGCCCCGCAGACAAGTCGGTCTTGCAGGACAGATATACTTTCACAAGTCGAGGTCGACGAATTTCGCTCGTGTACGAAACCAAGGCTCAAACTTTGGTCGTAACCGCTCCGTCCGATATTATGAACGAGGTCGTCGCCGTCCTCCCCGCCGAAGCGACTTCCGAGCATAAAAGGGAGAAACAATTATCCCCCGAACCCGACAAGCCCAAGGCAAACAACGAAAAGCCCAAATCGCCCGACAAGCCCAAGGCAAGTGGCGAGAAGTCAAAGGGAAATAACGACAAGACTAAAAATTCCGACAAGCCTAAGGCAAACAACGAAAAGGCTAAGGCAGTCGAAAAGCCAAATACACCCGACAAGCCCAAGGCAAACAACGAGAAGCCTAAGGCAGTCGAAAAGCCAAATACACCCGAAAAGCCCAAGGCGAACAACGACAAGCCTAAGACAAACAACGAAAAGGCTAAGGCAGTCGATAAGCCCAAGGGAAGTAACGAAAAGACTAAAACTTCCGACAAGCCCAAGGCAGTCGATAAGCCCAAGGGAAGTAACGAAAAGACTAAAACTTCCGACAAACCCAAGGTAAACAACGACAAGGCAAAAACAACGGGCAGGAGGGGTAAGGAGCAAAAGGCGCAGGGTGAGAAAGGAAAGCCGAGCGGCGGAGTGTTCAAGGTGGACAAGATCGACGCCGAACGCTGCAAGGAGCTGCTTAAAAAGATCAAGGCGAACAAGAGTATGCGCTACAAGACGAGCGTGGACGACGTGGACGGAAGCAAGACTTACGCAATCACGTCGGGCGGGAACAAGGCGATCATTCGGTACAGCGGCGGTTCGATGCAGCTTAGCGGTGCGCCGAGCGACCTATACAGCGAGTTGCAGCTTATGTTGTCGGGGTTAAGCGATTACAAAACGGCGATCGACACGCACATAAAATATGTGGGTGAGGAAAAGCGTTCGAGCGCGATCGAGAGGCAGCTTAAAAAGAAGTTGCCGGCAGCTTTCGAGTTTTTGTCCGAGCAGTCCAAGATCGATCTTGCAATAGGCATTATCGACATCAACAATTCGGCGGTCGTGCTGTCGGACTATTCGACATTGCTCATTCCGTGTTTCAGAGGGCTCGAGAGGCTCATATTCGATCTGCAACACGCACAAAACATCTCGGTTAAGATGATAGGGCAGGCTTACGAAAAAGAGGACGGAGTTTACGTTCTCAAAGCGGGGTATAGGCGCAAGATCCCGTCCGTGGTCTACGCCGAAGTTATGGCGGCTCTGTACGGTGAATACGTCGCCCGACGCAATTTTTACGCCCATTCCGATAATTCGGGCAATGTCAGCAGGGTCATTTCAGATAAGTCCGTCGTCCTCGGCATCTTTAATCATATCATGGACGTGATCAATTATAACGGCAAAAAACTGCAAGAAATCGGTTTCAGAATAAAAATGTAATGTTGTTACTTTTTTGAAAAAAAGTAACCAAAAAACTTTTATCTGCGGCGAGGTTGAAAAGTATTTTTCAGCCTCGCCGCTAAATAAAACCTTATTTGTGTAACATTTCCTTAATTTATATAAGGCGACAGAAAAAGCGGGTGTCCATAGGGATTCAGAATTAAGCGGTTTGGCGGTTAGTCAAACCGCTTATTCGTTGTCCCTCCCGTGTTAAGCGGCTTCTTCCTGCGCGAAGTCG
>CANRNV010000016.1 GCA_947632125.1 uncultured Clostridia bacterium | reverse complement strand
CTTTAGGCGGTTTTTCCACCGCTCAAAAATTTAATTTAGACAATCTCGCAAAAACCTCTTGACAAACCGTTCCCCGACAGTTCAATGTAAAAAGCGGAGCCAAGGCGGCGGGCATTGTCCGCACGAACGGAGCAGGCGCAAAGATAACGATCGAGAATAATGTCGACTTGCGCGGAGAGTACAGCATAGGCGGAATAGGTCTTTATGCTGCCAACACGACTTCGTACGTTTCGCCGCTCAGATTTTACGACGCCGACCTTTCGGAAAGCGGACTGTCCGAACATACGCTTAAAAAGTACCGTAACGACGGTAATTCGACTTATAGGTTGGTAAACGCTTCGGCAAATACGACCTACACCTCGCAAAAGGTAGACAGCCCGTTGAGTTTCAGCGAAGAAATAAGCTATGACTGTCTTAGAACGGCTGTTTCCGGCGAAGTGGCTGACGTATGGTCGGCAAATCAGCAAGCTTCGTACAAGCAAGATACGGGGACTTATACCATGACCTTGTCGGGTGCGAATTTCGCCTTTGCCGAAAATTCGAGCGAAGCGGCAAGTAAAGCCGAAAATTGGAAAACGACTAACGATACGTTGAAAGACAAGAGCAGTTATGTCGAGAAAGATTATACCGATCTCGTGGCAAACTATGTCGCTTTCGATTCGTTCAGCCTTGCGGTCGAAAAGGCGTTGGTCGGTAAGTATAATAGTGAAGCTTCCAAGCTGAACGAGGCTATCAAAACGCTCGAAACCAAAATCCCCGTAGCGTTTACCGCCGTATATGTAACCGGTAAGATCGACGGAACGGGCGACAATATGGCAAAGACGCTTGCGGCTGCAAAAGCGCAGGAAGTTTACGACGGCTCCTCTTCGGTCATCAAGGCTCTGCTTGGCTCCGATATACAAAACACCATAGACACATTCCTCAACAGCAAAGAGAGGGTGCTGTTTACTGTTCAAACGGGTACGTTGAATGAGGACGGCTCCGTAAATTGGAGAGTTGCGACACCTTATACCAAGGGCGAGGAAAGTACCAAGACCGATTTGCAGGAAATCGCAGGCGACTTATTTGTAACTCAATGGAAGCAAGCGACGCTTTGGTCCCCCGTGACGATTGATAGAGCTGACGGAAAGTTTACTCGAACATGGCATGAGGAAAAAGCCGCTTGGACTTATACTAAATTTTCTCTTTACAGCGACATAAAACTCACCGATATTTTGGAACTGCATGGCGGCAGGACGGTCGAAATCGACCTTAACGGCTTTACGCTTTATTTCGATAATGCGGTCGCAGGTGAATATAGTACAGACTATGGTGGCACAATTGATCAATTCAATATAAAAACAAATACTACTACTGCCGTCGGCGGAACTACTTTCAACGGAGTAAAGCCTCGTTTGTATGTACACAGTTATTCGTCTACCGAAGATCCGCAAAAACGTACTTTTGTACCCGAACTTTCAATTAACAACGGCAAGATGGCTGTATACAGTTCATTGGTGAATTACACAGGAAGGACCTGGATGTATTCTTCAGGTAAGATTGCAATAGACGATGTAGACATCTATGGTGATTTTTATGTCAATGGTACTCTTTGTGCGATGTGGCAAATCTTATTCGTTGACGGCGGTACTGCGACGATCAAGGACAGCTTAATAAAAACTTACCAGACCGGTATAGTTGTTACAAAAGTCGGGACGGAAGTCAATATCGAAAATACCGAATTTTCCAATGCGTTGACTTTGGGCGGCAATATGATTCCGGGTAGTTCGTATCCGTCGATTCAGTTATGCGCTTCGGGAACAGCCGGCGCCGAGGAGAAACAAAACACTATTAAGCTTACTCTTAAAAAGACTAACTTCTCTTTGGGTGATACTACGGCAATTTGGCTCAATCGCAATGCGAACAATGTCATTTATGACGTAGATATAGACGACTGCAAGATTTCAAGCGCATACATGGCGATCGACGCATTTAAGGGCGGCAGTAATAACAGCAGTAGCGCCACTAATACCGTTAAGATCGATATCAACAAGTCTAAAATCATTGCAGACTCCGAAGGCTGGTCACACGGCGACGTAACTATGACCGCTACGGCAATATATATCGGCGGCGCAGGAACTACCGAGGTCAATATCACCGACAGTTCGATAATTGCCAATAAGGATAGCACCGTCAATGCCTCTACGGCAGCTGCCATTAAGTTCGATACGTCAAAGGACAGTTCGAAGTATTCGTTATCGTTCAATGGTACAAACCACATCTTCGCAAGTGAAGATAAGTGGCTCGTGGATCAAGGCAGTGCCTCCGTCAAAGTAGGCGAGGAAGCTTTCGATCAAAACAAGCACTTTGCTACTCATGAAGAAGTGGTTGATGACGAAATAACGTACGTTATGGAAACCGAAAACATTGATGGATATGTGTGCTATATTATTAAAGCTTCGGACGTAGCCGAATAATAGGCACAAATTTTGACCCATATAGGGCATAACTAAGCTTTCATCTTTTCCATTAAAAGCGCTTTGCGGGGCATTTGCCCTGCGAGGCGTTTTTTCGTGGGGTGGGGGGATTTTTTTGCAACTTTTTTGTAAAAAAGTTGCGCAAAAAAACTTTTATCTGCGGCGAGGCAGAAAAATAATTTTCAACCTCGCCGCTAAATAAAACCTTTTTGTCCACTGTTTTATACCTTATAAAAGCATTTACATTGCCAAGCATTTATTTGACGAAATTAGCGTTGGTAATTTTATTTCTTATATATTTATAATAGATAATAAAACCAAATTTGCTCAATTTAACAGGAACCGGCTTAGGGGTTTTATGCGAAGCTTTCCATAAAGAAGGCGCCCTTTGGCTTCGTCACAGGCGGCGCTATTTAACCCCACGAGTACAAGTATCTCGTGGGGACCCCGATGGCTGTTTGCTCGCAAGCTCGCAAACGAGCCGTTTACGCTTGCTTGCTCCTCTTCGCTTGCGTACAAGTATCGCAAGCGAGGTTCGTTATTAGAGCGTTACGGGCTTGATTAGAATTAAACTGTTATTGTTGCTGTTATCAAGCGGCGAATCCCCTCAGCCGCCACGGGCGGCAGCTCCCCTTAGCTTCGTCGCTATACGCGACGAAAGCCAAAGGGCGCCTTTCTTAAAAGTGTCGCTTCGCTCCGATTATAATTACGCCCCCAAGCGAAACGGCGATAGGGGAGAAATGGAACGTCCGTCCGCCCTCAAAAGTTTTTATTCTGCTTTTTTCAAAAAGCAGACGCCCTCAAAAATTTTTGCTCCACTTTTTATAAAAAGTGGAAGCTTTTTTCAAAAAGCAGACAAAAAGCAGAAAAAAATCACAAAAAGCGGAGCAAGGCGCAGCCGACGACGCAGCCGATAAGGGTAGAGATAAGGGCGACGGGCAGGGCGTAGCGCAGTTTTTTGGTTTTACTTTGCGAGAGGTATATGGCGCTCACGTAAAAGACCGTTTCGCTCGACCCGTAGATGACCGAGGCGCATCTGCCGACAAAGGTATCGGCTCCGTACGTGGCGTAGATATTGTCGAGAATGGCGAGCGAGCCGGCTCCGCTCAGCGGGCGCAGCAGCATAAGTTCGGCGAGCTGACCGGGCAGACCCAACAATTCGAACACGGGCGCTACGAGCGAGGCGACGAGGTTGGATATGCCTGTCCGCCTAAACAGTTCGACGCACATCATAATGGTCATAAGATACGGAAAGACGCCGATCATAAGGTCGATAGCCGAGCGGCTCCCCTCGATAAAACTTCCGTAAGCGTCTTTCTTTTTTATAAGCGAAGCGACGAGCACGACAAGGAAAATGGCGGGCACGATATAAGCGGTCATGATTTTCTCCTTTCGTCGGGAAAGAGCTTGGAGCAGATCTTGACGAGCACGACGCCTATCACCGTGGAGAGCACGGTGGCGACAATGCACGGCAGCAAAAAGTCGGCGGCATTGGCGGAGTCGTGCGCCGCTCGCATACTTATGACGGTGGTGGGCAGCAATTGCAGGCTCGTAGCCGAGATGACGACGAGCATAATGACGTTGGTATTCGCGCTCTCCTTTTCGTCGCCGAGCAGCTTCACCGCTTTCATGCCCATGGGAGTGGCGGCATTGCCAAGCCCGATGAGGTTGGCGGACATATTCATGGACACGTACTTTTGAGCTTCGTCGCTGCTGCCCTTAAACAGAAAGCGAATGAGCGGACGGAGAAGCTTGGCGATAAAGTCGGCGATGCCCACCTTGTCGAGCAGAGCGAACAGTCCCAGCCACACTCCGTACATGGCGACGAGCTCCATGGCGAGCGAAACCGAATTTTGCGCACCGCCGAGCATTGCCGCCACGGCGACGGACGGGTCCTTGATAAGCGCCGTGATCAAAGCCGAAATAAGCATAAAAAGCCAAACCTTAGCCATAAATTCTCCTTTTGCTTATATATATGAAAAAAAGCGTTCAAAAAGAATGGACTTTTTTTTGAAATTGTTTTATACTTATAATCGATTTTATAACGTCGAGGCGAATTGCTTATGAATAAAAAAGAGAAATTTTATATAACCACGCCGCTCTACTATCCAAGCGGCAAATGGCACCTCGGTCACAGCTACACCACCGTATGCTGCGACGCTATCGCAAGGTACAAGCGACTGACGGGCTATGACGTGTTCTATCTTACGGGCACCGACGAGCACGGTCAAAAGATAGAGGAGCGCGCCAAGGCGGCGGGACTGTCCCCCAAGGAGTTCGTGGACGGCTTGGTGGACAACATAAAGCAGCTTTGGAAGTTGCTCGACATCAGCTACGACAAGTTCATTCGTACGACCGACGACTATCACGTAAAGAGCGTGCAGGACATCTTTACCAAGTTGTACGAGCAAGGCGACATATACAAGGCGACGTACAAGGGCAAGTATTGCACCCCGTGCGAGTCCTTTTGGACGGCGAGCCAACTTGTTGACGGCAAGTGCCCCGACTGCGGCAGAGAGGTCGTCGACGCCGAGGAGGAGAGCTACTTCTTCCGCCTCAGCAAGTACAAGGACAGGCTGAAAAAACTGCTGACCGAAACCGACTTTCTCGAACCCAAGTCGAGGGTCAACGAGATGGTCAACAACTTCCTTACGGATCTAAGCGACATTGCAGTGTCCCGCACATCGGTCAAGTGGGGTATACCCGTTCCGTTCGACGATAAGCACACCATATACGTGTGGATAGACGCTCTTACCAACTACATCAACGCTCTCGGCTACAACAACGGCGGCAAGGATATGGACTTTTGGCCCGCCGACCTGCATATGGTAGGCAAGGAGATAGTCAGGTTCCATACCATAATCTGGCCCGCAATACTCATGGCGCTCGGGCTCGACACGCCCAAAAAGGTGTACGGGCACGGCTGGCTGCTTATCGGCGGCGACAAGATGAGCAAAAGCAAGGGCAACACCGCCGACCCGTTCGTACTTGCCGAGCGATACGGCATAGACGCTTTGCGCTACTTCCTGCTTAGGGAGATCCCTTTCGGCTCGGACGGAACGTACACCGACGAGGCGTTCCTCACGAGGATAAACGCCGACCTTGTCAACGACCTCGGCAACCTCGTCAAACGCACGGTGTCCATGGCGCACCAATACTTCGGCGGCAAGGTGAAAAAAGTCGAGTCCGCAGGCGAGTATGTCGAGCTTATCAAGGGCGTCGGCGAAAAAGTGGATAGGGCTATGAATAAATATTCGTGCTCCGAGGCGCTCGAAGCGATATTCGCTCTCGTGTCCGCCTCCAACAAGTACATCGACGTCAACGCGCCCTGGGCTCTGAACAAGGCGGGCGATACCGAAAAACTTAACGAGGTGCTCTACAACCTGCTCGAAGCGATAAGAGTGATAGGCTCGCTCCTGCTACCCTTTATTCCGGACGGAGCAAAGAGGATTCTCGCCGAGTTGGGATTAAAGCCGCCCAAAGAGCTCGACCTAAAACCGTTTACGACGCGGGAATTTAACGTGGGCGAGGGCGAAGTGCTGTATAAACGCCTCGATATAAAAAAGGAGCTTAGCGAGCTGCAATCGCTCGGCGAGGTCAAGGCGGAGCAAAAGGAGGAGAAAAAAGTGGAAGAGAAAGAGGGACAACCCAATAAAGAGATAACAATAGACGAGTTTTTCGAAACGCAGCTTCTTGTAGCCGAAGTCATCGCCTGCGAAAAGGTGGAAAAGGCGGACAAGTTGCTTAAACTCACCCTCAAAGTGGGCGAGCAAACTCGGACGGTGGTCAGCGGCATTGCCAAGAGCTATACGCCCGAGGAGATGGTTGGCAAGCAGGTCGTGCTGGTCGCCAATCTCAAACCCGCAAAGCTGAGGGGGATAGTCAGCGAGGGCATGGTCCTTTGCGCCACCGACGGCGACAAGGTCGTGCTCGTTTCGCCCGAACGCAAGGTCAATTCGGGCAGTGAGGTCTGCTGATGATAGATTCGCATGCACATCTTAACGACGAAAGCTACGACGACGTGGACGCCGTTGTCGCCTCGATGAAAGCCGACGATCTCAGCAAGATCGTGGTGGTCGGGTTCGATATGCCGTCGTCGAGGCGGGCGGTCGAACTTGCCGAACGCTATGACGACCTGTATTGTGCCGTCGGCGTCCACCCCGACGACTGCGTGGGGCTTTCGGACGACGACATAAATGAACTTGTCGCGCTGTGCGATAGACCCAAGACGGTGGGATTCGGCGAGATAGGGCTGGATTATCATCACGACACCGACAGGGACCTGCAAAAAGAGGCGCTCGTTCGTCAGCTCAAAGCGGTGGAGCGGACGGGTCTGCCCGCGATCTTTCATCTGCGGGAAGCCTACCTCGATATGGACAAGGTTCTTGTCGAGTACGGAAGCTGTCTTAAAGGCGGGGCGGTCATGCACTGCTTTTCGGGCTCCAAGGAGAGCGCGATAAAGTACCTTGGCATGGGAATGTACATTTCGTTTTCGGGGGCGATCACCTTTCGCAACGCCGTCAAGTGCGAAGAGGTAATTCGCGCGGTCCCGCTCGACAGAATGCTCATCGAAACGGACTGTCCGTATCTTACGCCCGTGCCTCACAGGGGGGAAGTCAACTATCCCGCTTATGTCGCGTTCACGGCGGAGCGCATCGCCGCAGTTTTGGATAAACCCGTCGAGCTGATAAAGGAAGTCACCGAGCAAAATGCATATAACGTGTTCAAAAAAATGAAGCGAGGCTAAAAAAATGGATACATACGTTTATTTTTTCGAGGGTAGGCTGTACATCAACCTTACCAACAAGTGCTGCAACGATTGCACCTTTTGTTTGCGCAACAACATGGACGGAATAGAGGGCAACAATCTGTGGCTGAAAAAAGAGGGCTCTAAGGAAGAGATCGTCGAGCTCATCAAGAAGAATTTGAATTTCACCGACGCCGTCTTTTGCGGCTACGGCGAAAGCACCTATCGCGTGGACGATATGGTTTATTTGGCGCAATTTCTGCACAGCGTGGGCAAAAAAGTCAGGCTCGACACCAACGGGCTGGGCAGTCTTATCAACGGCTACGACATCGTGCCCAAGCTTAAAGGCAATATCGATTACGTGTCGGTGTCGCTCAACGAGGCGGACGCGGACGGATACGACAAGGTCAGTCGCTCGGTGTTCGGCAAGGAGGCGTTCGGCGCCATGCTCGACTTTACGCGCGAGTGCATAAAGGCGGGTATCAAAGCCAAGATGACGGTGGTCGACGTCATTCCCAAAGAGGACATCGAAAAGTGCCGCGCTATTTGCGAGAATTTGGGCGCGGAGTTCAGAGTGCGCGAACTTATAAAATAAATCAAGGAGAGTAATATCAAATCATATGGACAAAAAGCTAACCAAGTATGCCGAGCTTGTCATAAAGCAGGGCGTAAATCTTCAAAAGGGCGAGCCTGCGGTCATTTCCGCACCCATCGAGGCAGCCGACTTCGTAAAAGAGATAGTAAAACAGGCGTACGAGTGCGGCGCTCCCACCGTCACCGTGCTGTGGCAGGACGAGGAAGTCACCAAGCTGCGTTTTCGCTACGAAAGCGACGAGGCGCTCACCGACATTCCGCAGTGGCTGATCGATTCCCGCAATTACATCGTGGACAGCAAAGCCGTATATATCAACGTCATGTCCGAGCGACCCGACCTTATGAAAGACATCGATCCGAGCAAGATCGCCATGTACAATCGTGCCGCCAACAAGGCTATGGACAGGTTCCGCGAAGCTACGGGCTCCAACAGTACGAGGTGGGTCATCGTCGCCTATCCCAATGTCGAGTGGGCAAAGAAGATGTTCCCGACGCTCGGCGACAAAGCCGCGCTCGACAAGATGTGGAAGTATCTGCATAAGACCATGCGCCTCGACAAAGCCGACAGCCTCGGAGCTTGGAGAAAGCACGCAGCCAAGCTGGCAAGGCGCAGCAGGTTCCTTAACAAGGCGAAAATCGTGTCGTTCCGATACAAAAACAGCCTCGGCACCGACTTTACCATCGGTATGCCCAAGGGCTATATCTTTACGGGCGCGCTCGAAAAGGGCGGCGGCAATGTGGACTTCACCGCCAATATGCCCACCGAGGAGGTTTTCTCCTCGCCCGATCGCCTCTCGGCGAACGGAACGCTCGTCGCTTCCAAGCCGCTCGTTCGCTCGGGCGGGATCATGGAGAACTTCTCGCTTACGTTTAAGGACGGCAGAGTGGTGGACTATAAAGCCGAAAAAGGCTACGAAACCCTAAAAGGCATTATCGAGTCGGACGAGGGATCGCACTACCTCGGCGAGATCGCGCTCGTCGGATATAATTCGCCCATTCAGAACCTCGGCACGCTGTTCTATAATACGCTGTTCGACGAAAACGCTTCGTGCCATTTCGCGCTCGGCAGAGCGTTCCCGAGCTGTATTAAAGGCGGCGACAAGATGAGCCGCGAGGAGCAGGTCAAAGCCGGGCTTAACGACTCGATCGAACACGTCGACTTTATGATCGGGACCCCCGACCTCTCTATTGTCGCTACTACCGAAAGCGGCGAGGAAATCGTCATCTTCCGCGACGGCGATTGGGCAATTTAATTTTTATTTTGCAACTTTTTTGAAAAAAAGTTGCTCAAAAAACTTTTGAGGGCGCCGCGTTGGAAAATTCTTTCCAACGCGGCGCTCAAATTTTTTTGTGCACTGTTTTTTGCAATAATATTCTGATTGAAGCAAAGTAAAGATATCCTTATATATAGCGGTACCTTTTTTGCCTGTGTTTATATTAATTAGGGAAAAGGTATACAAAAAATGATTTTAATTTGCGTCGAGGCAGAAAAATTCTTTTCTGCCTCGACGCAGTTAAAAGTTTTTTGATTACTTTTTTTCAAAAAAGTAATTTATATTTCCCTTAAATCTTTGATAAGGAGTTTGATATGATCGATTTGGATATCGGTAAGACCGTCGACGGAAACGGTATTGGTATTTTCGAGCCCGAGGAGGTTATCGGTCGAAACTCCGAAAAACTTGGCGATTTTGACCAGCATCTCGACGGAGGGCAAAATATTATCGTTTTCCCAATTCGAAATGCACTGCTTACTGACGTGCAGGTTCTTTGCAAGTTCCACTTGGCTCAAATGTCGCACCGTTCTTAATTTGCGAATATTCTCGTTCAACATGGTGGTATTCCCCAAAATAATTTTGTCCTCCCATAAAATTTTTATTTACTATTGTAAAAAATTACTTGACAAATGCAAAATACTTTGGTATATTAATCTTGTACTTCAAGGAAAGAGGGGGGGGTATGATGAGCATGAATAAAAAATCGATTGCAGCGATAATTACCGTGTTCGCATTGGCGCTGCTTTTGTGCAGCCCTGCCTCTTTTTCCGCCATGACGGCGCGTGCCGAAGCTTTTGATGACGAAATTACGGCATATGCGGAACTTGAAGATGCGGAATTTGACGGAGGTCAAACAGGTGACGGTTCCGCATGGGCGGTATTCTATCGCGGCACTAAACTGTTGGAAACCGCACGGTGGAAATATGTTGGCGGAGGAAGCTACGATGAAACGGAGGGCGAGATAACTATCTCCGCAAGCAGCGACGGCGACCCGAATGCAGTGCACATCGCTGTTAATAACGCCTCCGGTGACAAGCGTGTCCTCAAAAACAGCGCATTGAATGTTGTGGATAATCATGGTTATGGCGGTACGCACGACTTTACAAGCGGAACAGCCGCAGAGAAAATCGACGACGGAACACACTATGCCGTTTGCGAGTGCGGACTTATGCTTCAAGTTGCACATCGCCCGAGTGATAGCGGCGGTTGCGAGGACTGCGATATCGAATTTAATAACACATACACGTTTTCTTCCGAAGCTTTCGGCGGCGAGATCGAGTGGGATCCGGAGACAAGTGAAGCAAGCATTACCATTTCGGTCGACGCGGAAATTTATTGTGGCTATGTATTGAAACTAAACCTACAAAGTGAAAACGGCGGCGCACTTACGACAGGCGGCGCATCGGACGGCGTTCCGTACGAAGTGGAAGTAAACCCCGACGTTGGAGAGGCTCTCTCGACTGATGGCGACTTGACCGGCGGAATTGCGATTTGGCAGTTTACGGCGGCGGATAATGCCGATGATGACGGCATATTGGCGAAAATAGATGGCGGTACTATCACCGTGATATTGAAACTGACGGATGATTTTCCCTATTCGGGCGATTATTTCGACACACTGACTTTTTCCGTTACGTGCGAAGTGGAGGGGGCAAGCTAATGGACAAGAAGAAACGAGTTCTGTTTACAGCCGCAGCAATATTGCTTGGCGCGCTACTGCTGTTTGACCTCATCATGCTGTTTTGGGCAGTCGACATAAAGGAGCCGCCCAAGACGACGGGCGGCGTCGTGTTCGACCCCAATTCCTCGGACGAGCGACCGAGCGAAAAGCCGGGCGTCGCACCCGGGGTCACCGTGTCGGGCTTTTCCGCACTGACCATTCCGGCAAATATCGAAACGATCGCGATCGACTTGTATAACCCCATCGAGAACAACGGCTTGTACTATATGACCTTTACGTTCAGCCTGCTCGGCGACGAGGGCAGCGAGGTGCTGTTCCAAACGGGCTATCTCGCGCCCGGCAAGCACATCTATCAAGTGACGCTCGCGCACGGACTGCCCGAGGGCGAGTACAAAGCGCAGCTTTTGGTGCAGCCCTATCGTATGAGCGACCTTTCGCCCACCAACAACGTTTCGGCGATCGTCGCACTGACTGTAAAATAGGTGACAACGAGGATCTCCTCGGTCATAATAAAAAATTTTTTTGGAGGTATTTTTTATGAAAAAGAAGAATGTGGCACTTTTGGGCGCAGGAGCAATGCTCTCGTTGGCGCTCGCAGGCTCGCTCGGCGCAGCTAAAATTGCTTCGGCAGAGCCCATTACGCAGGATAACGAAGAGCAGTCGGGAAAGATGAATGTTACATATCACGCAGATGACGCTTGGTCGGTAACCATTCCCGAAGCAATCGAAATCGGCGGCAGCGAAGTAACGGTTAGCGTAGCCGACGGTATGAAAATCGAAAAGGGTAAGTCCTTAAAAATTACCGTAAGCAGTAAAAACTCTTGGAAAGTACAGAGCGCAAGTGATGTTTCCGGTGAGAATGGGTATGAATATGAACTCAAAAAAGATGGAACAAGGGTTACAAGTGAAGTCCTTAGTGTAGGAGCGGGCACATCCGGTGAACAGACTGCTTCCTTGACAGCGGAGTTGACAGAAACTGCAAAAACAGATGCTGAGAAGTATTCTACCGGTGACGGTGATTACACCGATGAACTTACCTTTACCGTTACGGTTGAGTAATTCTTCTTCGCTGTAAAAAAGGGAAAAAGTTATGTTGACCTTGATTTCGGCGACATTTTCTATGGCGAAAGGGGCGTTGATCGCAGTCGCGGCTGTAAATGCCGTCGTGCTTGCCGGCGCGCTTGCCTGCCTGTTCTTTGCACGACACTGTGCTAAAAAAGAGCAAGTGGATAAGTAAACCTCTTCCGCTCAATCGTCCAAGTAATTCAAAACCCAAACCCTCTTTAACTTCGGTTAATGAGGGTTTGGGTTTTGTTTTGGGCGCTTTTTTGCAACTTTTTTGTAAAAAAGTTGCTCAAAAAACTTTTATCTGCGGAGAGGCTGAAAAATACTTTTCAACCTCTCCGCTAAATAAAACAAATTTTTCCATACATTATATGAGCGACAGAGATTTTTTAGCAGTTTGCTCCGCAGGATTTTTTATCGTGGCGGCGATTTATAAAGTAGACCGTTAAATTGACGCTGACGGAAGCGACATTGATAAAGTAGAAGATAAGCACATAGCCGACATTGCCGGAGATGAACTTGCTTGCTATGCCCGCAAAATATCCGCACAAGATCAAAATGATAAACGGCAGGCTCATGGATTTTGCCGATTTGGCTTTGATGTTTTTTATCACCGACAGCGGCCAGGAAAAGCCGAAGCATATCATCATTACGGTTTCCAAAATTTCGGGAATATTCATTGTTTTTCTCTTCGCTCCTTGTACTTGCCCGTATAGTATATCATCGCAAAAAAATTATGTCTAATATAATTCCATATCGATCGTAATATTTTTTATGGTTTCTTTTAGCCGAAAGCAGACACCCTCCCCCAAGCGAAGCGGCGATAGGGCAAAAAAGCAACGTCCGCCCGCCCACGCACCCCCAAGCGAAACGGAATAAATATAGAAACGCAATGCCCGTCCGCCCATAAAAGTTTTTGTTCTGCTTTTTACAAAAAGCAGACACGTTCAAGCGAAACGGCGTGGGGGAAGAAATGCATTGCACGCCCGCCCACACACCCCCAAGCGAAGCGGAATAAATATAGAAACGCAATGCCCGTCCGCCCTCAAAAGTTTTTATTCTGCTTTTTACAAAAAGCAGAAAACGCTTGACAAAATACCCCGTGGGGTATATAATGAAAGCAAAAGGAGAGGTATTATGGACGAATGTCATTGCCGGACGACGGTAAGGAGCGAGGAAGAGAAGAGGTTGCTTAAAAACAGGCTCAGCAGGATAGGCGGGCAGGTGAGCGGTATAGCCAAGATGATAGACGAGGACAGGTATTGCGACGACATACTAATACAGCTGACGGCGATCGACAGTGCGATAAAGAGCCTTGCCAACGCTATTTTGGAGCGACATTTAAGCACGTGCGTGATAAGGGAAATCAAAAACGGAAATACGGAGATAATAAGTGAAGTAGTGAATTTATTCAAGAGGCTGCAATAATGAAGAAGATAACTCTCGGAGTGGAAGGAATGAGTTGTGCCGCCTGCTCGGGCGGACTTGAAAAGCACTTATCGGGCAAAGAGGGGATAATTTCCGCCTCGGTCAACCTCGTTATGGCTAACGCCACCATCGAGTACGACGAGGAAAAACTCTCGGTAAAAGAACTCGAAGCCTTTATAAAGGAAGCGGGCTTTAAGAGCACGGGTTTGTTCGTACTCAAAGACGAGGGCAAGGCGCACGTCAGGCAAAAGACGCTACTTATTGCCTACGGCGTGCTGACCGTCGTCTTTCTGTACTTGTCCATGGGTCAGATGTTCTTGCCCGTGCCGCGTTTTCTTTCCATGCATCACAGCCCGGTTATATACGCCGCCGTGCTGTTTTCGCTTACCGTGCTGTACTTGATCTACGGCTCGGACATATTCATTAAAGGGATAAGATCGCTGTTTCACCGTTCGCCCAACATGGACACGCTGGTCACCTTGGGCGTAGCGAGCAGCTTCGGTTACAGCGTTTACGTAATGATAATGATATTCACGGGTCACATCGTCTACACGGACAGCCTCGGCGAGCATATGTACACCGACAGCCTGTACTTCGAGTCGTGCGCCGTCATCATCTACTTTATCAAGCTCGGCAGGTTCATCGACAAGGCGAGCAAGAACAAGACCAAGCAGGCGATAAAGGACCTCGTGCAGATCACGCCCGAAACCGCTACGGTCAAGTACGCGGACGGCGAAAAGAAAGTGCCCATCGACGAGATTAATAAGGGCGACACGATAGTCTGCCGAGCGGGAGAAAAGGTCGCCGTGGACGGGACGATAACCTCGGGCGGAGCGCACCTCGACGAGGCGTTCATTTCGGGTGAAAGCAAACCCGTATCC
Organism: uncultured Clostridia bacterium; assembly: GCA_947632125.1. Lineage (GTDB taxonomy): Bacteria > Bacillota > Clostridia > Christensenellales > Pumilibacteraceae > CAG-552. The sequence goes on along the minus strand of CANRNV010000016.1, from coordinate 17,074 downwards.
AAAAAAGAGGGGGACGGCGTCGTGGCGGGCAGCGTCAATTACGACGGCTACTTCGAGTACACCGCCGAACGCATAGGCAAGGATTCGACCGTGTCCGAGATCGTTCGGCTCGTCGTCGAGGCGACCAACACCAAAATGCCGATAGCCAAAATCGCCGACAAGGTGAGCGGGATTTTCGTGCCCGCAGTCATGGCGATCGCGCTTGTCGCCCTCATCGTGTGCGCGATAATTATGCCGATCGGCAATGCGATAACCACGTTCGTCACCGTGCTTGTGGTGGCGTGCCCGTGCTCGCTCGGGCTTGCAACCCCCCTTGCCATAGTGGTTAGCGAGGGTAAGTGCGCAAGCGGCGGCATACTCGTCAAAAAGAGCGAAACGCTCGAAGCGGCAAGCAAGGCAAACGTCGTCGTGTTCGACAAGACGGGTACTTTGACTTACGGCAAACTCAAAATAAGCAAAGCCGTCAATTACAGCGATATGCCGATCGAAGAGATCATGAACATCGCCGCAAGCCTCGAAGCGAGATCCACGCACCCCATTGCCAAGGCGTTTGTCGAGGCGGGCAAGCCGATCTATGCGGCGGACGACTTTGTCGGCGAGGACGGCTTCGGCATTTCCGCTCGGGTCGACGGCAAAAAAGTGAGCATGGGCAACGCCAAAATGCTCGACTTGCTCGGCGTAAAAAACGAGCACGAACTCGAAGAGGCGGAGCTCAAACGCAGCGGCAACAGCATAGTCTATCTCGTTATCGACGGAGCCGTAGCCGCTCTCTTCGGCGTGAACGACCTCATTAAGGACGAGGCAAAGCAGGTGGTAGCCGAACTGTCCCGACGCAAGATCGAGGTGACCATGCTCACGGGCGACAACAGGGAAACGGCGGAACTCATCGCCGCCGAGCTCGGTATAAAGCGGGTCATCGCCGACGTCGTTCCGAGCGAAAAGGTCAAGGCGATAAAGCAGCTTAAATCCGAGGGCAAACGGGTCGTCATGTGCGGCGACGGAATAAACGACAGCCCCGCTCTCGCCTTTGCCGACGTCGGTATCAGCGTGCACGGCGGTACGGACATCGCCATGAACTCCTCGGACGTGATCTTGATGAAGGACAATCTTTTCAGAATAGTCGACCTCTTCGAGGTGAGCCGCCGCACGGTCGCCAACATCAAGCAGAATTTGTTTTGGGCGTTCTTTTACAACTGCCTTATGATCCCCATCGCCCTCGGAGCGTTCAGGTGGGCGGGGATCGCGATCACTCCCATGATCGCGGGTATAAGCATGGTACTAAGCAGCCTCACCGTGATAGCAAACGCGTTGCGACTGCGACTGATAAAATTCAATTAAAGGAGAACAAAAATCATGTTCGGAAAGAAAGTTAAGACCGTCTATGTGGTCGAGGGTATGCACTGCGGTCATTGCGCCGCCAAGGTCGAGGGGGCTATCAAGGCTCTCGACGGAGTAAAGTCGGTAAAAGCCGACCCGACAAGCGGAAACGTCGAAGTCGTTTCGTCAAATGAACTCGAGCGTTCGCTCGTAGCCGAAGCCGTCAAATCGGTCGGATTCGCTTTGGCGGAGGACTGAATTTTTCGCCATCGGTTTGACAAGGGGCGGCGGTTTGTGGTATCATATAGGCTATGAAAGAGTTGACTGTCAACCAATTGTCCGCCTTGAACGGGGACGAAGCCTTGCTTATCGACCTTAGGGACGAGAGCGCTTTTGCGTACGGACACATTCCGGGCGCCGTCAATATGCCCGGCGGCAATGCAAATTTGCCGAGCGGCAAAAAGCTCGTCTTTTACTGTCGCACGGGCGAAAATTCGCTTGAAGTTGCCGAAAGGTTCGAGCAGGCGGGCTTCGATGCCTATTCGCTCAAAGGCGGGTATATGGGGTGGCTCAAAGGCGTTTTGAGTGAGGCGGACGGCGAAACCGCCGCGCGTGTCGAGGACAGCATCAGGCGCAAGTTCTACAAGACGCTCATGAGGCGATTTACCAAGGCGATCGTGGAATACGGGCTCGTCGAGGAGGGCGACAACATCGCCGTTTGCATTTCGGGCGGCAAGGACAGTATGCTCATGGCAAAGCTGTTTCAGGAACTCAAACGTCACAACAAGTTCGAGTTCGGTCTGCAATTTTTGGTCATGGACCCCGGTTACAGCCCCGAAAACAGGGAGATCATCGAGAAAAACGCGGCTCTGATGAATATCCCCATCACCGTTTTCGATACCGACATCTTCGAAAACGTCTTTCATATCGACCGCTCGCCGTGCTATGTCTGCGCCCGTATGCGCCGAGGTCACCTGTACTATAAGGCGAGGGAACTCGGCTGCAACAAGATCGCGCTCGGACACCACTACGACGACGTTATCGAAACCATCTTGATGGGCATGCTGTACGGCGGTCAGATCCAAACCATGATGCCCAAGCTCAAAAGCACCAACTATAAGGGAATGACGCTCATTCGTCCCATGTACCTCATTCGCGAAGCCGACATCAAGGCGTGGCGGGACTATAACGGGCTTAGGTTCATTCAGTGCGCCTGCCGCTTTACCGAGTCGTGCTCGGTCGACGGCGGAAACACGGGCTCCAAACGCCGCTTGGTTAAGGAACTTATCGCCTCGCTCGCCGCCTCCGACCCCGAAATCGAACAGAACATCTTCAAAAGCGTGGAAAACGTCAATCTTGCCACCGTCATAGCCTATAAAGATAGGGCGGGAATTCGCCATTATTTCGCCGACGAAATAAATTAATAAACTTTTTGCGTAAACCCGCAAAAAATACTTGCTTTTTCTTTTGGTTTATTATATAATAATTATCGTCGCCGCAAGCTAATAATGGCTCGGTATGACTACGTCCTTGATGAAGTAAATATGCTGTTATGGCTCAGTAGGTAGAGCACGTCCTTGGTAAGGACGAGGTCCCGGGTTCAAATCCCGGTAACAGCTCCAAAAAGAACAACTCGCGTAAGCGAGTTTTCTTTTTTACGGTGTTAATGTCGTTCCGCTCGGCTGAGGGCTCAGTAGATAGAGCACGTCTTTGATGAAGTAAATATGCTGTTATACTTCGCTTCGCTCCGTGGCGTTCGGCACTTCGTGCCTCGGCTGAGGGCTCAGTAGGACCACGTCCTTGGTAAGGACGAGGTCCCGGGTTCAAATCCCGAAATTGCGGGAACCGCCTAACAGCTCCAAAAAGAACAACTCGCGTAAGCGAGTTTTCTTTTTTACGGTGTTAATGTCGTTCCGCTCGGCTGAGGGCTCAGTAGATAGAGCACGTCTTTGATGAAGTAAATATGCTGTTATACTTCGCTTCGCTCCGTGGCGTTCGGCACTTCGTGCCTCGGCTGAGGGCTCAGTAGGACCACGTCCTTGGTAAGGACGAGGTCCCGGGTTCAAATCCCGAAATTGCGGGAACCGCCTAACAGCTCCAAAAAGATATGACCTTGTAGTGAGGTCATATTTTTTATGTTGAAATCCACGTAATTGAAAAACGCACAAATAACAGTAAACGCCATATAAGCGTAAAAGTGTTCAAATAACGAAATCGCTTGCGTTACTTGTTAACGCAAGCGAAGAGGAGCAGACAAGCGAAAACGGCTCGTTTGCGAATTTATTCGCAAACAGCCGATCGGGGTCCCCACGAGATACTTGTACTCGTGGGGTTAAATAGCGAAGCCTGCGACGACGTCACGGGTTAAATCCCGAAATTGCGGGAACCGCCTAACAGCTCCAAAAGAGAACAACTCGCGTAAGCGAGTTTTCTTTATGTAGTTATGCATTGCTATTAAAAGTTTTTGCTCTTCTTTTTACAAAAAGCAGACGCCCAAGAGAAGGGTCTAACAATCCGTTTTTCAATCCTCGATAAATTGTTTGCGTGCTGACACGAATGGGATTATTCTCATAGCGTAATCTTTCGCTGATTTTTTCCGCATAGCCGGGTAGAGATAGCTTATACGGTCTGATGCTTGCAGGGGAACGACCGAGAATTGATGCGATTTCGCAATTTTTTTTACCTTGATTGATCAAAATGAGTAAGCCATTCTCTTTCTTTTATAGTAAAAGGAAAGAAGTCACACACCCTAAAACAAATGCAAGAAGAGGTCGTTTATAATAAGGAAAGCGGACAGGGCGGTAAGGTATAAAGCGAAGAGGTCGAACGATTTTTTTGTGAGTTTAAGCATAAGTTTTACGGCGACGAAGCCGCTTACAAACGCCGCCAAGGAGCCGAGTAGGAGCGGCAAGACCTCGACGGACCCGAGCCCCTCGGTAAAAAAGTCGATGACCGCCGAGCCGAGAATAATGGGAACAGACAGCAAGAAGCTGAACGAAACCGCCTCCTCCTTGTCGTTGCCGAGCATGACGGCTGTCGAAACGGTGGAGCCGCTCCTCGAGATGCCGGGCAGGACGGCGACGCCCTGCACAATGCCGATAATGGCGGCGTCGAGATAGCTTATCTCGGTTTTTTTGGGCTTAAACAGTCCGCTAAGCAGCAGCATGACGGCGGTGATAAGGAAGCATATGGCAAGGAGCGAGCCGGAAAAGGCGATCTTGATCAGCCCGCTTATCGCAATAACGACGAGAAAGGACATAAGCGAGGCGAGGCAGATCTTCCACTTGGTATTGCCTTTAAGCGCAGTCATTGCCTCTTTGCGCATGACGAATAGTACGGCAAGAAGTGTGCTCAGGTGCACGGCGAGGGTAAAGGACATTTCGCTCTCGATCCCAAGCAGACGCTCGAAGAGCACAATGTGCCCACTGCTCGAAACGGGCAAAAATTCGGTAAGACCCTGAATTATGCCGATGATAATAGCTTGGAAAACGTTCATAATAAAGTATATGACGCGCCGCCGCCGATATGAATTTGGGCAATGAAAAAACGAAATTTACAATCTTACGCTATACGCTTGATTTTTTTGCCGCTTTTTGCTACAATAAAGTGTAACATTATTTTTCGGGAGATTTTTATGGCAACAGTAGAGATAATTATGGGCAGCAAAAGCGACCTCGACACCGCAAAAGCGGCTTACGACGTGCTCGTCGAGTTCGGAGTGGAAGCTTCGGTTAGGGTAATGAGCGCGCATCGCACTCCGACCGAGGTGACGGAATTTGCCTCGGGCGCAAAGGACAGGGGCGTAAAGGTCATCATCGCCGTAGCCGGCAAGGCGGCTCACCTCGCGGGCTTTATCGCCGCAAGCACGACTCTGCCCGTAATAGGACTGCCGGTAAAAAGCTCGTTTATGGACGGGTTGGACAGCTTGCTTTCCACCGTCATGATGCCGAGCGGCGTGCCCGTGGCGACGGTAGCCGTGGGCGGCGGACAAAACGCCGGACTGCTCGCCGTGCAAATGCTCGCACTTTCCGACGGGAATTTAAGCGAAAAACTTGCTTTATACAAGCAAAAGATGCGTCAAAGCGTCCTTGACTCCAATAAAGAAATCCAATTATAAGAGGTCTTATTTATATGAACAAAACCGAAATGATCTACGAAGGCAAAGCCAAAAAGGTTTTTTCGACCGATGACGACAGCCTTGTCATCGTCAGCTACAAAGACGACGCCACCGCGTTCAACGGGCTCAAAAAGGGCACGATTGCGGGCAAGGGCGCAGTCAACAACCGCATGTCCAATATGCTCATGCAGCTGCTCGAAAAGGAGGGGATCCCCACTCACTTCGTCAAGGAACTCTCGGACAGGGAAACGCTCGTAAAGAGAGTGAAGATCGTCCCCTTGGAAGTCATCATCCGCAACGTATCAGCAGGCTCGTTCGCCAAGCGATACGGCGTGGAAGAGGGCATACCTTTCGACGAGCCGACCATCGAATTTTCGTATAAGAACGACGAACTCGGCGATCCGCTTATCAACTCCTATCATGCGCTCGCACTTAAACTTGCCACCAAGGAGGAGATCGAAACGATAAAGAAGTACTCGTTTAAGATAAACGAAGTGCTCAAAGCCTACTTCCTTGCGCTCAACGTGCGCCTCATCGACTTCAAGCTCGAGTTCGGCAGGCTACCCGACGGCAAAATCGTGCTTGCCGACGAGATCTCGCCCGACACGTGCCGCTTCTGGGACAAGAACACGAACGAAAAACTCGATAAGGACCGCTTCCGTCGCGACATGGGCGGCGTCGAGGACGCTTACAAGGAAATTTTCGGACGCATCAATGCGAATAAATAGTGGGAGATAGTATGTCTGAAATCAAAGAAGAGTGCGGCATTGTGGGGATAAAATGTCCCCAAAAAAAGTCGCTCGCCTACGACGTTTACTTCGGACTGTTCGCCTTGCAACACCGAGGTCAGGAGAGCGCCGGCATTGCCGTAAGCTACGACAAACGCAAAATTTACTATTACAAGAAGATGGGGCTCGTCAACGACGTCTTTGACGAGGACGTGCTTAACGATTTCCCGGTGGGCGACTGCGCCATAGGTCACGTAAGATATTCGACCACCGGGTCGAGCAACGTGGTCAACGCTCAGCCCGTTGTCTTTTACGGCAGGTTCGGACGAATGGCGGTGGCGCATAACGGCAACATCATCAATTGCGACAGTATAAAAAGCGAAATGATGAAGCAAGGTCACTCTTTCCTTTCGTCGGTCGACAGCGAAGTCATCGCCTCGCTTATCAACCTCAACAGCGAAGAGGGACTATTAAGCGGCATACTCAAATCGTGCACGAAGCTCCAAGGTGCGTACTCGCTCGTCATTATGGCGGACGACAAACTCGTTGCGGTCCGCGACAGACACGGGCTTAAACCGCTCGTCATGGGCAAACGGGGCGACGAAATCATCTTCGCCAGCGAAACGTGCGCGCTCGACTCGCTCAACGCCGACTTTGTAAGGGACGTGCAGCCGGGCGAGATAGTCACCGTGGACGAAAATATGAACATTTCCTCGACGTTTATGCCCGATATCGAAAGACATTCGTGCATTTTCGAGTACGTGTATCTGGCAAGAAGCGACTCGTATATCGACGGGCGTTCGGTGTACGATATGCGCTATGAGTGCGGAAAGTACCTCGCCGAACTTTACAAGATCGACGCCGATGCCGTGGCGGGCGTGCCCGACTCGGCGATAGTGGCGGCTCGGGCGTACAGCGAAACGACGGGTATCCCGCTCGTCGACGCCTTGTCCAAAAACAGGTACGTGGGCAGGACGTTCATTCAGCCCTCGCAGTCGCTCAGGGAAAACGGCGTCCGCGTAAAGCTCAACGCCATAAAGAACAACATCAAGGGCAAGAGGTTGGTGCTTATCGACGACTCCATCGTTCGCGGCACGACCTCGAAGAAGATAATAAAGCTGCTGCGCGATTGCGGAGCGAAGGAAGTGCATATGCTTATCGCCTCGCCCATAGTCAAGTTCCCGTGCTTTTTCGGGGTGGATATGGACTCTAAGGACAAGCTTATAGGCGGCTATCGCAACGAGGAGCAGATCAACGAGATAATAGGGGCGGACAGCTTGCACTATCTGCCCATCGAATATTTGATAAAGGCGTGCGGAGGAAACGAGTATTGCGCGGCTTGCTTTGACGGCAAGTACCCCGTCGACGTCGAAAAATACAATTGCGGAAAATTCGTTTTGGAAATATAGGAGGAAGCATGGCAATCGATTATAAAAGCGCGGGCGTAGATGTGGAGAGAGGCTACGAAGCCGTCAAATTGATGAAACAGTATGTAAAACAAACTTACGACGGCAATGTTCTCGGTGACATAGGCTCGTTTGGCGGATTTTACGCCCTCGGCGACGGCGACGACGCCGACGTCTTGGTGGCGGGCACCGACGGCGTGGGCACCAAGCTCAAATACGCGTTCGCCCTTAATAAGCACGACACCGTGGGTATCGACTGCGTGGCTATGTGCGTAAACGATATCGTTTGTCAGGGTGCAAGGCCGCTGTTGTTCCTCGACTATATAGCGCTCGGTCACCTCGTGCCCCAAAAGGTCGCGGACATAGTTAAGGGCGTGTCGACAGGCTGCGTTCAGGCGGGCTGCGCTCTCATCGGGGGCGAAACCGCCGAGATGCCCGGCTTTTACGGCGAGGACGATTACGATATGGCGGGCTTTGCCGTCGGCATCGTCAAGAAGAACAAGATCATCAACGGTTCGAGGATAAAGGAGGGGGACAGGCTTATCGGACTGCGCTCGTCGGGCGTCCACAGCAACGGCTATTCGCTTGTGCGTAAGCTTTACGAGCCCAACGCAAGCGACCTACTCAAATTCGACGAGGAGCTCGGCGCAAGACCGGCGGACGTGCTGCTTACCCCCACCCGTATATACGTAAAGACCGCGCTCGAACTCATCAAGAGGGTGGACGTGCTCGGCATGGCGCACATCACGGGCGGCGGATTTATCGAGAACATTCCGCGCATTTTGCCCGACGGTCTTGCCGCAAAGATAGACAGGGGCTCGTACGAACTGCCCGCTCTGTTTAGAGCGCTCGCTCGCAAGTCGGGCATTTCGGACGAAAAGATGTACAACACGTTCAATATGGGAATAGGGCTTGTCATCTGCGTTGCGGCTGCCGACGAGGAGAGTACGATAAAGGAGCTCGTCGCGCTCGGCGAGGACCCCGTAAGATTGGGCAGCGTGGTCAAGGGCAGCGGAGTAATTCTATGAACATAACCGTGTTTGCCTCGGGGGGCGGCACCGACTTTCAATCGATAATCGACGGAGTGGAAAGCGGGCTCATCAAGGCGAAGATAAATATGCTCATAGCGGGCAAGGACAATATTTTCGCTATCGAGCGGGCAAAAAAGCACGGTATTCCCTACAAAGTGTTTCTTAAACGCAATTATCCGTCCCTCGAAAAGATGTTCGACGAGATAATCGCTTTGCTCGAAGCAAAACAGACCGACCTTATCGTGCTTGCGGGATACCTCACCATTCTTTCCCCCAACATCGTGAGGGCGTTTGAGGGCAGAATAATCAACATACACCCCTCGCTTTTGCCGAAGTTCGGCGGGGCGGGAATGTATGGGCTCAAAGTGCACGAGGCGGTGCTCGCTTCGGGCGAAAAGCAGTCGGGCTGTACGGTCCACTATGTGGACGAGAACGCCGACACGGGCAGGATCATCGACAGAGCTGTTGTGCCCGTCTTAGAGGGCGACACGCCGGAGAGCCTGCAACAGCGGGTACTTATAGAAGAACATAAATTGTTGCCGCAGGTCGTGGCAAGGTTAATAGAGGAGTTAAGAAAATGAAAAAGAGAGCGCTTATCAGTGTTTCGGACAAAACGGGTATCGTCGAGGTGGCAAAACGCCTTGCGGATATGGGTTACGAACTTATTTCGACGGGCGGAACAATGACCGCCCTCGCCAACGCGGGTCTTAAAGTGATGAACATCAGCGAGATCACGGGCTTCCCCGAATGTCTTGACGGTCGAGTAAAGACGCTTCACCCCGCCGTTCATGCGGGGCTTCTCGCCATGAGGGACAATAAGGACCATATGGAGCAGCTTAAAAAGCTGAATATCAACACGATCGATGTCGTTATTGTCAATCTGTATCCGTTTAAGCAGACCGTAATGGCGAACAAGAGCTTCGCCGAGGCGGTGGAGAATATCGACATAGGCGGTCCCACCATGCTGAGGAGCGCAGCCAAAAACTATAAGGACGTCATCGTCTTGACCGACCCCGCCGACTACGACAAGGTGCTTGCCGAAATGGAGAGCGGCGAGGTGAGTGTCGACACACGCATATACCTTATGTACAAGGTCTATCGCCACACCGCCGTTTACGACTCCATGATATCGGGCTACTTGCAGTCCAAACTCGGGCTTAGCTACCCCGACGAACTCACCTTTGCCTACGAAAAGGTCGATGAGCTCCGCTACGGCGAAAATCCGCACCAGACGGCGGCTTTCTATCGTGAGGCGATCCCCGTATACAACGCTCTTTCCGAGGCAAAACAGCTTGGCGGAAAGCAGCTTTCTTTCAACAACATCAACGACGCCAACGGAGCGATCGCTTTGCTTAAAGAGTTCGATAGACCCGCAGCCGTGGCGATAAAGCACACCAATCCGTGCGGCGTAGCCGAGGCGGACGACATATATACGGCGTACAAAAAGGCGCACGATTCCGACCCCGTTTCGGTATTCGGCGGCATAGTCGCGCTCAATCGCGAAGTGGACGCCCGTACCGCCGAAGAACTCAGTAAGACGTTCCTCGAAATCGTCATTGCACCCGAGTTTACTTCCGAGGCGCTCGAAATTCTCAAAAAGAAGCCGTCTTTGCGTATTTTGGCTCATCCCGACATCGCAAAGAGGGAGAATGGCGGCGTCGAATTCAAGAAAGTTTACGGCGGCTTGCTTTTGCAGTCCAAGGACGACAGCATTTTCGGCGAGTTGAAAGTCGTCACGTCAAAGCAGCCGACCAAAGAGCAACTGAGCGACATGGAGTTTGCCATGAAGGTGGTCAAGCACTGCAAGTCCAACGCCATAGTCGTCGTCAAAGACGGCGTTACGCTCGGCATCGGCGTGGGACAGACCAATCGAATTTGGGCGACAAATCAAGCGATAGAGCACAGCCTCACCTCGGTAAAGGGTGCGGTTCTCGGCTCGGACGCGTTCTTCCCCTTTGACGACTGCGTTACGGCGGCAGCCGAGGCGGGAATAAGCGCGATCGTTCAGCCGGGCGGCAGCAAACGCGACGAGGACAGCATTGTAAAAGCCGACGAGTGCGGCTTGGCTATGGTTTTCTCGGGACAAAGACACTTTAAGCATTGAGCATTGGGCATTAAGCATTAAAATTAAGAATTAAGAATCGAGAATTAAAGATAAAAATTAAGGAGCTTGGTATGAGCAACGTATTGGTTATAGGCGGGGGCGGCAGAGAACACGCTGTGTGCCTTGCGCTAAGTAAAAGCAAGCGGGTAGACAAGCTGTTTTGCGTGCCGGGCAATGCGGGCATAGCGCAGATTGCCGTCGTCAAGCCGCTTTCGGTATTCGACTTTGACGGGATATACGAGTTTGTCAAGCAAAACGACATCGACCTCGTGTTCGTCACTCCCGACGATCCGCTGGCTAAGGGCATGGTCGACTACCTGTCGGAGCGTAAGATTCGTGCTTTCGGACCGACGAGCGCGGCGGCGAGGATAGAGAGCAGCAAGGTCTTTTCCAAGAATTTTATGATGCGCCACGGTATTCCCACCGCAAAGAGCGTCGTTTTCGACAGTGCGGACAAGGCGATCGAATATCTCGGCTCCGCTTGTTACCCGATAGTGCTCAAAGCCGACGGACTTGCGCTCGGAAAGGGCGTGCTCATCTGCGCCGACTTCGACGAGGCGAAAAGGGCGGTAGACGAACTTATGATCGACAAGGCGTTCGGCGACGCGGGCAAGACGATACTTGTCGAGGAGTTCTTGGTCGGACGCGAGGTGACCGTAATGGCGTTTTGCGACGGCGAGCACATCTCGCTCATGCCGTCCTCGCAGGATCACAAGCGCGCGTTCGACGGCGACAAGGGGCTCAATACGGGCGGAATGGGCGCATTTGCTCCCAGCCCATACTTTACCGAAGCGCATAAAAAGGAGTTTGTCGAAAGGATCGCCGTTCCCACCGTCAAGGGATTGATTTCCGAGGGCATAACCTTTAAGGGCGTAATTTACTTCGGGCTTATGATGACCAAGGACGGGATAAAGGTGATCGAATACAATTCGAGGTTGGGCGATCCCGAAACCGAGGCGGTGCTTCCGCTGCTTAAAACCGACCTTATGGACATCGTCGACGCTTGTATCGACGGCACGCTCGACAAACTCAACGTCGAGTGGGAGAATAAGACGGGCTTTACCGTCGTGATAGCGAGCGGCGGCTATCCCGAAAAGGTGGTAAAGGGGTACGAAATAACGATAGGCGAGCTCAGCGGCGTCACGCTCTATCATGCGGGGACGGCGATAAAGGACGGCGTACTCGTGACAAGCGGCGGCAGAGTGTTCGAGCTCAGCGGAGTGGGAAGCGACCTCGAAAGCGCTAAGAAACTTGTTTACGGGCAAATCGACAAGATAAAATTCACCGATTGCCGTTACCGAAGCGATATAGGAAAGGTGTAATATTATGGTACGAACCGTTTATGTGGAAAAAAAGGAATTTTGCGACGTCGCGTCCAAAAAGCTGTATGGCGACGTAAAGGGAGTGCTCGGCATAGAGCTCCGCAATCCGAGGTGCTTTGTGCGCTATTGTGTGGACGGGCTCGACGAAGAGCAGTTCGACGCGGCGGTAAAAAACGTCTTTTCCGAGCCGCCCGTCGACAACGTTTACTACGATCTCGACTTTATCGACGGCGAAAAGCTTGTCGTCGAATACCTCGACGGTCAATACGATCAGCGCATGGATTCGGCGGTCCAATGTATTCAGTTCTTGCTCAGCGGCATTCGACCCAAGATCAAATGCGCGTACGTGTACTCGTTCGATAAGCTCGGCGATGCCGACTTCGAGCGCGTCAAACGCCACCTTATCAACCCCGTGGACAGCAAAGAGGGCTCGATCGAGCCTCCTAAGTCGATCGGGGACATAGCGTTTACTCACGACAAGATGCGCGTGGAAGAGAGCGGCTTTATCGATATGGACGAGGCTAAGCTAAAATCGTACTATGCGTCGATGGGCTTTGCCATGTCGCTCGACGACCTTAAATATGTGCAAAATTACTTTATAGGCGAGCATAGGGATCCTACGGTCACCGAACTTAAAGTTTTCGATACCTATTGGAGCGACCATTGCAGGCACACGACCTTTAACACCGAACTCAAAAACGTAAAGGCAAACGACACCGCAATCGCCGAGGCTTATGCTCATTATCTCGACGTTTTCAATCAAAACTACTTGGGGCGCGAGGACAAATTCCCGTGCCTTATGAGCATAGCCACGCTCGCAGCCAAGCAACTCAAAAAGGACGGCTACCTGAATAATCTCGACGAGAGCGACGAAATAAACGCTTGCTCGGTAGAGGTCAAGGTGGACAACGGCGGCAAGGACGAAGATTGGCTGATCATGTTCAAAAACGAAACGCACAACCACCCCACCGAGATCGAACCCTTCGGCGGCGCGGCTACCTGCCTCGGCGGTGCGATAAGGGACCCGCTCAGCGGCAGGACGTACGTCTATCAAGCCATGAGGGTCACGGGCGCGGACTTCCCCGGTGAGCGACCGACTCTTAAAGGCAAGTTGCCCCAGCAGGTCATCTCCAAAAAGGCGCTAAGCGGCTTCTCGTCGTACGGCAATCAGATAGGGCTTGCGACGGGCATTGTCGCCGAGAAGTTCGACGAGGGTTACAGGGCAAAGAGGCTCGAAACGGGCTATGTCATAGGCGGCAACAAAAAGGAAAACGTCATACGAATGAAGCCTCGGGCGGGCGACGTCGTCATCATGGTGGGCGGCGACACCGGCAGGGACGGCTGCGGAGGCGCAACGGGCAGCAGCAAATCGCACAACGTCAACTCCGCGCTCAGCTGCGGAGCCGAGGTGCAAAAGGGCAATCCGCCCGAGGAGCGCAAGTTGCAGCGACTGTTCCGCAATCCCGAGGCGGCTCGGCTCATCATCAAGTGCAACGACTTCGGCGCGGGCGGAGTGTGCGTGGCGATAGGCGAACTCAGCCCGGGACTCGACATCTTCCTCGACAGGGTCAACAAAAAGTACGAGGGACTTTCGGCGACCGAACTCGCCATAAGCGAATCGCAAGAGCGAATGGCGGTCGTCGTAAAAAAGGAGAACGTCGATAAGTTCATTCGCCTTGCCGAGGACGAAAACCTCAGGTCGGTTGCGGTCGCCGTCGTCACCGACAGCGGCAGGCTGCGAATGTTCTATCGTGACGAAACGATTGTGGATATTTCCCGCGCGTTCCTCGACACCAACGGCGTAAAACAGCAAACCGACGTGGTCATCACGGACAAGGGCGCGAAGGGCTACTTCGACACATATAGGCAAGATGCGCAAAAGGAACTTGCGCACGGCGAGATCGCCGCAATCGAAAAGGCGCTCTCGTACAAAAACGTCTGCTCGCAAAAGGGCATCGGCGAGAATTTCGACAGTACGATAGGAGCGGCGACGGTACTCATGCCGTTCGGAGGCAAAAATCAACTCACGCCCTCCATGATAATGGCGTCCAAGCCGCCCGTAAGCGACTTTACGCACACGGTGACCTGCTCGTCGTTCGCGCTCTATCCCGAGCTCAACAAGACCTCGCCCTTTGTCGGCGCGGCACATTCGGTTCTGAGTGCGGTGTCCAAGCTTGTCGCGTCGGGCGTAAAAAAGGATACGATACGGCTCACGCTCCAAGAGTTTTTCAAAAAGCTCGGGTCCGATCCGACCCGCTGGGGCGAGCCGATGAGCGCGCTGCTCGGGGCGTTCGAGGCGCAAATGGGGCTTAAAACGCCCGCGATAGGCGGCAAGGACAGTATGAGCGGCAGCTTCGAAACGCTCGACGTGCCGCCCACGCTCATTGCCTTTGCCATGGGCGTAACAAGGGACGACGTTATCAGGCACAACACATTCTCGCAAGAGGGAAACATATACGAATTTGCGATCGAGCGAAAGGAAAACGGAATGCCCGACTTCGAGGCGGCAAACAGAACTTACGCCGAGGTGGAGAGGCTCATCGCCTCGGGCAAGGTGCTTTCGGCTGCGGTAGTCGAGGACGGCGGCAGGATCTGCGCAATCTTGAAGTCGCTTTTCGGCAACGACCTCGGGGCGACGCTTACCGTCACCGCCGACGACTTCGTGCCGTACTACGGCAATATCCTGCTTGTCAGCAAGGAGAAACTCGACGGAAGATTTGTCGGCACGGTGGGCGGAAGCGAACTTATCATCAACGGCTCAAAGGCGGATCTTCAACAGCTTAAACGTGCGTTTACGTCCCCGCTCGAAAAGTTCTATCCCACGACGGCGGACGCCGAGGGCGAAGTCGTCGCCTCGAATTATCAAGGCAAAGCCATGTCCTCGACGGTCAAGATCGCACGACCTCGCGTGTTTATTCCCGCTTTCCCCGGCACCAACTGCGAGTACGACACGGCAAGAGCGTTCGAGCGGGCGGGCGCGGTCACCGAGATCTTCGTCATCAAAAACCAAAAGCCGTCCGACATTACGGACTCGGTGGAGGAGCTGTATAAGCGCATACGCAACGCGCAGATCATCGCCTTTCCGGGCGGATTTTCGGCGGGCGACGAGCCGGACGGAAGCGGCAAATTTATAGCGACCGTGTTCAAAAATCCCAAGATAGCCGAGGCTATCGAGGAACTGCTTTATAGGCGCGACGGCTTGGCGCTCGGCATTTGCAACGGATTTCAGGCTCTTATCAAGCTCGGGCTGTTGCCGTACGGCAAGATAGGCTGGCTCCGACCGGAGTCCCCGACGCTCACGTTCAACAACATCGCTCGACACGTAAGCACGATCGCTCGGGTGAGGGTGGGCAGCAACGCCTCTCCGTGGCTTGGCGGAGTTAAGGTGGGCGAAATTTACGCGGTGCCCGTAAGTCACGGCGAGGGCAAGTTCGTTGCCGGCAAGGAGCATTTCGAAAAGATGCTGCGTAGCGGTCAGATATTCTCGCAGTACGTGGATCCGGACGGCAATGTGACTATGAAGTCGCCGTTTAATCCCAACGGCTCGTACTATGCCGTCGAGGGTATAATTTCGCAGGACGGCAGAATAATAGGCAAGATGGGACACGCCGAACGAATAGGAAAGGGACTGTACAAAAACATTGACGGCGAGTTCGATATGAAAATCTTCGAATCGGGAGTCGGCTATTACAAATAGAGGGCAACGGTTCCGATAAATAAAAAAAGGAATGTTAAGGAGAAAAATTTTATGAAAACGAAAATCAAAGGCTTTGGCACGCTTGCCATTCATGCCGGCAACCTCGAAAACGAAACCTTCGGTGCGCTTGCCACTCCCATTTATCAAAGTTCGACCTTCTATTTCGACAGCTGCGAAACGGGTGGCAGACGCTTTGCGGGCGAGGAGAACGGCTTTATCTATACAAGGTTGGGCAATCCCACCACCTCCGTCTTGGAAAGAAAGGTGGCTGCCCTCGAAAACGCCGACGACGCCGTTGCGTTCGGCTCGGGCATGGGCGCCATCACCGCTTGTCTGTGGTCGATAGCGGCGCTCGGCAAGCACATCGTTGCCGACGAGGCTCTTTACGGCTGTACGTTCGCCTTTCTCAATCACGGCATAACAAGGTACGGTGTCAGTGTCACTTTCGTGGACACGTCCGATCTGCAAGCGGTAAGGCAGGCGCTTCGTCCCAATACGTGCTGTTTGTATATCGAAACGCCGGCTAATCCCAATCTCAAAATCGAGGACATCGAAGAGCTGAGCAAGCTCGTGCACTCTTACAACAAGGACATTATGTTCGTGGTGGACAACACGTTCGCCACGCCGTGCCTCACTCGTCCGCTCGATCTCGGCGCCGATGTCGTCGTTCATTCGGCTACAAAGTACCTCAACGGACACGGGGATGTCATTGCGGGCTTCGTTTGCGGCAGGCAGGACTTTATCAACGAGGTGCGAATGTTCGGGCTTAAAGATATGACGGGCGCGGTTCTCGATCCGTTTGCGGCGTTCCTTATTCTAAGGGGGCTCAAAACGTTGGAGCTCAGGGTCCAACGCCATTGCGAAAACGCCATGCAGATCGCCGAGTTTTTGGACGGGCATCGCAAAGTGGCTAAGGTGTACTTCCCCGGGCTCAAATCGCACCCCGGGCACGAAATCGCGGCTAAGCAGATGCACGGCGGCTTCGGCGGCATAATCTCTTTCGAGGTAAGGGGCGGCAAAGAGGCAGGTATGAGATTTGTCAACGAGCTCAAACTCATTACCATAGCCGTCAGCCTCGGCGACGCCGAAACGCTTATCGAACATCCCGCTTCGATGACTCACTCCACCTATTCGCCCGAGGAACTTAATGCCGCCGGCATTTCCGAGGGACTTGTTAGGCTTTCGGTCGGGCTCGAAAACGCCGTCGATATCATCGACGACCTCGACCAAGCTTTAAGAAGAGTGTGATGTTTTGTTATTTTGCAACTTTTTTGTCTTGGATTGTCAAGTCAAGTGCAACGAAATATTAAAAAAGATTTCTTCAGGGGATGCCCAACCGAGACATTTACGTG
>CANRNV010000015.1 GCA_947632125.1 uncultured Clostridia bacterium | reverse complement strand
CGCTTGACTATCCCCACAAAAAGTGGTATCATTGGCATTGAAAAGTACATAGAATAACTTATTCTATGTACTTTTTTTCGTCCTCTTTATCACAATTAAAATAACCGAAAAATCCCCTGTTTTCCGCTAAAACAAGGGGTTTTTAAGCCTTTTTGGGCATTTTCAGAGTGTTTTGAAAATCAGCGAGGACGTACGAGAAATGTGATAGTTCACATTTCCAACACATTCCACTTTTCATAAAAGTAAAGCAAAAATTTATTGCTTTTCTATATTTGCGCCGTTTTTTCTTAACGTGTTATCAAGCGGCGAATCCCCTCAGTCACAGCTAAGCGTCAGCGTGCTGTGGCTGAGGGGATTCGCCTTAAAAGAAAAAATTTGTATAATCTTTCATTGCAAAGCGAAAAATAAGTACACAAGAAAATTTTGAGCGCAAACGCGGAAAGTATTTTCCGCGTTTGCGCCCTCAAAAGTTTTTTGGTTACTTTTTTTCAAAAAAGTAACAGCTTATTCTTTACAAAAAAATTGCAACCTATTCGGCTTTAATAAAAACGGGCAAAATCGAGAACAAGCCTGCGATAATGAACATAATGCCCGAGATTATCCAGCCTGCACCGAGTTTGAACGATGCTAATGCGCCGGTGATGGGTAAACCGTCGTCCATCCAGCCGTTCGAAGAAGCCGCAGACGCCTCAAAAAACAGAATAAATCCGCCTATTACGAGCAAAACCGCCGCAACGATAGCGAAAATATTGTTAAACTTTTCGAGCGCGGTGATTTTAAGCATGGGTAAAAGCGAAATAATCAGCGCAATTATCGAAATGAGCACGAAAATCCACGCAAGCGTGCCGCACCACTGCGCATTGGCTCCGAATATTCCCTTTACTCCACCAAAGCTTTTGGACATGCCGAAATCACTACTTATCGTTATGCACGGAGTCGCCATAATGAGAATAAAGCCCAATACGCTAAGCGCCAAGGCAATTATTCCCGAAAACTTAACAACTTTCTTCATAAAACCTCCTATTATTTCGTCCGGTCTTTCGGACAAACAAAGATAATATTATTATATCTTTAATTTACATAATTGTCAACTCGTCGCAAGCGGCGCTTGGCGGTAATTTGCGAATAAATTCGCAAACGAGCCGTTTACGCTTGCCTGCTCCTCTTCACTTGCGTTAACAAGTAACGCAAGCGAGGGTCGTTATTCGAGCGTTACATGCTTATTCGGCGTTAACTGTTATTTTTGCGATTTATATTCATAAGGTTATATGGTTGCAAAATAGTTACCCAAAAAGGTTTTATTTAACGGCGAGGTTGAAAAGTATTTTTCAGCCTCGCCGCAGATAAAAGTTTTTTTGGTACTTTTTTTCAAAAAAGTAACAATAATCAATTCTCATTAAATAAGATCTTATCGAGTAAAACGAGCATTTTATCTATATCGATGGGTTTAGCCAGATGCCCGTTCATTCCTGCGGCAAAGGCGTTTTGTTTATCTTCCTCAAAGGCGTTGGCGGTCATGGCGATAATGGGTACGGCGGACTTCTTTTCGTCGGGCAGAGCGCGGATATACTTGGCGGCGTCGTAGCCGTTCATGATCGGCATTTGCACGTCCATAAGCACGAGATCGTAGTAGCCTGCTTCGGACGCTTCCATCATATCGCAAGCGATCTTGCCGTTTTCGGCGCTTTCCACCTCGAAGCCCTCTTCGGAGAGTATCGCCTCGGCGATCTCTCGATTGAGCTCGT
This sequence comes from uncultured Clostridia bacterium, assembly GCA_947632125.1. Taxonomy (GTDB): domain Bacteria; phylum Bacillota; class Clostridia; order Christensenellales; family Pumilibacteraceae; genus CAG-552. Next base: position 30,660 of record CANRNV010000015.1, on the reverse strand, counting down.
TATCTTCCGCGAGCAGCACGCGTTTACCCGCAAAGGGATGAGTTTTGGGCGCTTCCTCGGATTTAGGCTGTGCTTTACCCAAGCTCTGCTCGAGGGCGCGATGCAAGTCGGACGCAAACAGCGGCTTACTTATAAAGCCGGTGACGCCCGCATTTCGAGCCTCTTGTTCTATATCCGCCCAATCATATGCGGACATAAGGATTATGGGCGATTCGTCGCCTATGATGGCGCGTATCCGCTTTACCGTTGCGATACCGTCCATATCGGGCATTGCCCAATCGATTATGTACACTTCGAACGGATGCCCGAGTTCTATCGCTTCCGAGGTGCGGACGACGGCTTCGCTGCCCGTCACGGTCCACTCGGCGTGCATGCCGATATGCCTCAACATCTTGGACACGCTTTGGCAGGATACGAGATCGTCGTCAACAACGAGCGCGTACAGACCGCGCAACTCGCTCAACGAGGCGAGCTCTTCGTCGGAAGAAGCAAATTGCAATTCGAGCGTGACGACAAATTCGGTGCCCTTGCCTTGCTCGCTCTCAACGGTTATGGTGCCGCCCATTATGTCCACAATGTTTTTGGTGATCGCCATGCCCAATCCCGTGCCCTGTATGCCGCTTACGGTAGAGTTGCGTTCGCGAGTGAACGGCTCAAACACCGTCTTGGCAAATTCGGGGCTCATACCTATGCCCGTGTCCTTTACACTGAGTTCGTAAATGCCGTACCCCTCTTTGTCGGACGGTTTTTGCGTTATCTTGATCGCCACGGAGCCGCCGCTCTTTGTAAACTTGATGGCGTTGGACGTGAGATTGAGCAAAATCTGATTAAGCCTGAGTTTGTCGCAATATATCTCTTCGTTGGTGACGTCCACCGTGTCGATGAACAACTCCAAATGCTTGGAGTGTATGTCCGACTGAATTATGTTTCTTAAACCTTGCAAAATGTCCGCAAGATTTTCGGGTCGGTTCTCGATATGTACTTTGCCGGACTCTATCCTGCTCATGTCCAGCACATCGTTGATGAGAGAAAGCAGGTGCGTCGACGCCTGAGATATCTTGGCGAGATAATCGAGCGAACGCTCCTTGTTGTCGATGTGCGTCGTAGCAAGCGCCGTAAAGCCGATGATGGCGTTCATGGGTGTGCGGATGTCGTGCGACATATTATTAAGGAAAGTGGTCTTGGCGCGGTTGGCGGCGTCGGCAACATTCAAAGCCTTGGACAGCTCTTTTGTTTGGACCTCCAACTTGGAAGTTGCCGCCTCTATCTTCTGTTTGAGTTTGCGTTGGTTCATGCTCCTTACGACGAGCATGGCTATCGAAAACAGCAGCAGCAATACCACCGTCACAATAACAACTATGTATATGGGGTTGCGTTTTAGGAAGTATATCAGTCCGGTTTGGACGTCGGGTCGAAACTTCGTCACTTCCGCATTGACTATCGCGGTCGTGGCGCCGCCGTCCAATGCGCCGACGCATTTGTTGAGTATGGACAGCAATATGTGCGCGCCGCTCTTGTTGTTTACGCCGAGAGCATAGCTCGTGGACGCCTCGCCGATAAGTTCGGACGACAATTCGTCATCGGCATCTTGCCATATGTAAAGTTCCGCGACGTATGACAGAGCGATGGTCGCCTCACAATCTCCGTTTTTGACGGCGTCTATGCTTTCCCGAAGCGAATTGTATGTTTTGAACGAGGTGTTTTCGCCGACATAATGCTCGAGATAGCCCGAGTAATAGTTGTCGGCGTACTTTATTACCGCAAAACTCGACGGGGTGTGCCTGACGTCCCGCCGCTTGATCATGGTATGCGTTGTCGTGTAATACACGTCGGTTATCTTAAAGCCCGATTCTTCCGCAATGAAAAAATCATTTGTGAAATCTATAACTATGTCGATGTCCGGCGATTCGCGCAGTTCATAGTATTCGGCACGATCCTTTGTCTGCACATATTCGTATCGGATATCGAGCTTCTCGGTCATCTTGGCAAACAGCGTGGGGAATATTCCTTTCGCCTCGCCGTTTTCAAAGTAGGAGTAAGGCGCTCGGTCGGGATTCATCAGCAACTTCAATGTACGCGAAGAGCCCTTCAGTTCGTTGAGCCACTCACGCTCCTCGGATGACATTATTATCTCGCCGCTCGCCGCCGTGGAATAGTACCTGTCGTGCAAAACGGTACGCCAATCCGGCTCCTGAAAATCGAGCTCGTCGAGCGCGGCGTTGATGGCGTCCATGAGAATTTGCCCGCGACCGTCCTTTCTTGTGCAGATATAAAAGGGGTTGGGATCGAGCGATTCCATCAACCACTCGTTGCCCATGGACCTAAGACTGCCCGAAACTATGCCGTCCACCTCGTTGCTTTCGAGCGCAGCCGTAAGTTCCGGCTCGGTAGCGTACTCAATGGGCTCGTATGTAAAGTTTTTTTCCTTGGAAAAGTCCTCGAAAATCTTGTTTTTGGAGTTGCCCACAAGCATGCCTATCTTCAAGCCGTCGTACGTCGTGTAGTCGCCCTTGACAACGTGGACGTTGCCCGCCTTGACGGTGAATATGGTGGAGTTGGTGCCTATTTCCTTGTCCGAAAACAAGAATTTCTCCGCCCTGCTCTCATTCCATGACACCGAGGTGAGTATGTCTATCTCGCCGTTTTCCAGCAACTTTATGTTCTCGTCGTACGACTTGTCGTAGCCTATGTATTCGAACTTCCAATCGAGATACCTCGACAGCAGTTGCAAAAATTCATAGCCGTAGCCGCTGCGCTTTCTCTCATCATCGGACATTATATGATAACCCGAGAAAGCGAAAAAGCCCACTTTCACCGTCTGCACGTCGTTCCCCTCCGCAGATACTTTCGCTGCGCGCGTGCCGACAAGTGCAGAAGATGCTATAAACGCAAAGACCAATATTATCGTCGTTATCCAAGTTTTTTTGTGCTTCATAGCGGAATTATATCATATTATCGAATAATAGTCAAACATTTCTGCTTTTTGTAAAAAGCGGAATAAAAACTTTTATGGGCGTCTGCTTTTTGTAAAAAGCAGAATAAAAACTTTTATGGGCGGGTTGTGCGTAATGTTTCTCCCCTATCTCCGTTTCGCTTGAGCAATATAGGTCTGAACATTGCATTCCATTTCTCCCCTATCCCCGTTTCGCTTGTGAGTGTGGGAGCGATAAACGTTTCGCTTCGTTTCTCACCTATCTATCTTTACACTTTTCAGCCTCGCCGCAGATAAAAGTTTTTTGGTTACTTTTTTTCAAAAAAGTAACATACAAAAATCAACTGTAATATTTAAGTTCGCTGTGGCAGGCGTCGCAGAGCGAGCCTACGCAGTTTTTGCAATATGCTGCGCCGCATTCTGCGCAATACTTAGCCTGTGCAGGCGCGATTTCCCTTCCGCACTTAAAGCAAATCATAACATCGTTAGTTTGGTTTGCGTCCGAAAAAATTATTCCTTATCCTTGTGCAGCCAATATAGCAAGTTGTCGCTTATTTTAAGTCCCAACTTCTTTTGGAGCGCGAGCGAAGCGGCATTATCCTGCACCACTTGGCAATAAGGCACGCCGCCTTTAAGCAGCTTTTGCGCGATAATGAACTTTTCGAGTTGTTCGCCGTACCCCATGTGTCGATACTTGGGCTTTACTTCGAGCATGCCCATGCTGCCTTGATAGTGAAATCCGACCATGCCGACCAAATCTCCGTCGAAGCCGCCGTAGACAAGCCCGAGTTCGATGTGCCGCCTCGCCGAGTCGAGGTCGAAGTGATACATCTTCACCGCCTCTTCCGCCTCGTCCAAACAAAGCGGTCTGCATTTAAGCAGCCCGGACATCTTGGGCATTTCGTCCAAATAGACCGCCTGATAGCACGGCACGACCGAGTTGTAGCCCTTTATCTTTTGAGCCAACTCGCACAGTTCGAGGCTGTGCGCCACGAGCGGAGCGGTTGAAGGCATTTCCTCGATAAGCTCAGCCGCAAGATCCAAGTCGGACGAACTGAGCATATACACTCCGCTAAGCTTGTCCTTGACGAATGCGACATTGCGGTCAGCGCACAGAACGTCCACCGTGCCTTGCTGAATGGGGTCGATGATTGACGCATTTATAAGGTAATCGCCGCACAGATACGACAAAGCGGCATGAATATTATTTTCCATACCGCCATTATAACATAGTTCGACAAATAAATCAAATTAAATCAATAGTTTTCGGCTTTGATTTCGAAATAGCTCATCGGGTGTTGGCACACGGGGCACGACGACGGAGCGTTTGTGCCGAAGTGAATGTGACCGCAGTTGCGGCATATCCACATCTTGCTCTCGGGACGCTCAAAGACCTTTCCCTCGTTGAGATTGGCAAGCAAAAGACGATATCTTTGCTCGTGCTCTTGCTCGATGTCGCCCACCTTTTCGAACAGCGTAGCCAATTCCTCAAAGCCCTCCTCGCGCGCTTCGAGCGCAAATCGCTTGTACATATCCGCCCACTCGGCGTACTCGCCCTCGGCTGCGTCCAGCAGATTGGCGGCGGTGTCGGCGATCCCTCCGTGCAACTTTTCAAACCAAATCTTTGCGTGCGCCCGCTCGTTGTCGGCTATCTCGGCAAAGATGCCCGAAATTTGTTCGTACCCTTCCTTTTTGGCTTTTGCCGCATAAAAGGTGTACTTGTTGCGAGCCATGGATTCGCCGGCAAATGCGGCAAGCAAATTGGCTTGCGTTTTTGTCCCGTTCAGATCTTTCATAAATTATTCTTCTCCTAAGACTTTATTTTTAATAAACTCGACGGCTCCTATGACGCCTGCGTTATCTCTTGCTTTTAGTATAAGCGGAACGGGCAGGTTTTTATACCCGAAATTTGCTTGCTCGCATCTTCGCTTGACGCCGCCGATAAGGTCATCTCGTTGAGAAACGCCCCCACCTATTATTATCGCCTCCGGACGAAAAATATTACACAGATTTATTACTCCGATCGCAAGATAGTCGATAAACTCCTCGACAGCCGCCACCGCCGCCTCGTCGCCGCCGTCGCTCAGCGCAAAGACTTCCTTTGCCCCGCTTAGGCTTTTGCCCGTCCTTCGATTGTAAGAGTCGACAAGCGCAGACGCCGAAGCGTACGCCTCGAAACAGCCCCTCATTCCGCAGCCGCACTTTCTGCCGAACGCGTCTATCACCATGTGCCCTATCTCAAAGGCTCCGCCCTGTCCAAAGTAAAGCTTGCCGCCGAGGACGACGCCGCCCCCCACGCCCGTCCCGAGCGTAAGAAGCACCATATCGTCAAAGCTGCCCGCCTTGCTCTCGCCGTAAGCCGCCGCGTCTCCGTCGTTTATCACCGCTACGGGTGCGTTTAACGCCTCGGCGACCTCGTGCCCGTCAAACGGAACGATGATGTCGAGGTTGGGCGCATAGCCGCACACACCGCCTATGACCGCGCCCGGCACCGCGAGCCCCACTCCGTCGATCGGCAAATCGAAAGAGCGAATTTGTTCCACGATCTTCCCGATAAGCTCCGACCTTGTCTTGGGCGTAGCGAAAGAGCGAATTTGCCCTTGCTCGCTTGCACCTATCTTGGTAAAGGTGCCGCCGATGTCCACTCCGAAAAAGCTCATCGGTCACCCCTTACGATCCTGTAATTTTCGTGCAAGACCGCTCCCGCCTTGCGCACGTTGTCGATTTGCGGATACTTTACGTTCTCGGGCGCCTCCGCCGAGGAGGATACGGACGCGACCTTTCGCTTTCGTTTGAGCGAGTGGAGCAGCCCCGCGATCTCGCCCGACGCCAAGATTGCAAGCGCAAAATCGGGAACGGTGGCAAGCGCCTCGCCTCTTATCTCGTACAGACGCATTGCGGGATAGAAGTCGATCGGCACGTTTAACATGACGAAAGCCGTTATCGCAACAAGCAGCGACACACCCGCCAAGACGGCGAATACTGTCTTGCTTCGGTTGGAGCCGAACGCTGCGACGAATATGTACGACAACAGGCACAGCCCGCAAAGTGCGCACATCGTAATAAGGTAAATAATATCGAATTTATTCATACTCAAATTATACGCTCATACCTCTCTTTTGTCAATAAAAATTTTTCACACGGTTTCGTAGATATGGAACGCCACCGCCGTAATGTCGTCGCTGCCGCCGCCCTTGGATAAAGCGGCTTCCACCACCTTTTTGCAGAGCGGCTCGGGCAGCTTGGACGCCCCGTTGATAATATCGCACAGCTCGTTCTCGTTGAAAACCGACACGCCGTCGCTCGTGAGCAGCACCGTTTCGTCGCCGCTCAGCTTGTAGGAAATGACCGACGGCTTCATCTCTTCGAGCACGCCTATGGGCAACGAGGACCCCTCCACGGTAAACACGCTGTCTTTCGTCTTGATAAAGCTTGTCGGCGAACCTATCTTGATGATGTCGCACTGCCCGTCGTCAAGGTCGACCACGGCGATGTCCACCGCGCTGTATATCTCCTCGGAAGAGAGCGAAAGGAAGTTGTTGACGCTTTCGAGCACGAGTTCATGCTCGAACCCCGCCCTGTAAAAGCTTTCGATGAGCGAGATCGTCGAGGCGGAGAATTTGCTCGCCTTTTCGCCGCTGCCCATTCCGTCGCACACCGCCATCATAAAGCGGTGGGAGTCTATCTTGATGAACGAGTGCGTGTCGCCGCTTGCGCTGCTCTTGTCCTTGGGGCAGGCGCACACCGAAAACACCACGTCGAACTTGGGTCGAGCCGTACAGTACACCACCGACCAGCCCGAAATGCTTCCGTCCTCGCTACGCTCCACTATGTACGGATTTCCGAGCAGCTTTTTGAGCACGAATTTTATCGTACTCTCGTCGATCGAACTGCTCAACACCGCGAGCATGACGCTGCTTCCGCTGCTCGACACGAGCGCTTCGGACGTGACGACCCGCCTGTACGTCAACTCCTCGGCGATCTTCTTTTCGATCTCGTCGTCGAACTTCAACGGCTCGGATTGACGCCGAGCGAGGTCGACGAGAATGTTCGACACGCCGCTGAGTTGCGAGGCGACCATCTTCTTGGCAAAGTCGATGTTGCGCATCTTGCTCAGCCTTTGGGTGTATTCGTCGGCAAGTCGCCCCGAAGCCGATATGAGCGAGGCGAGCGATATGCAATTGTTCTTTATCTGATCGGGCAGGTCCGCCACCGACACCCTGCCGCCCGACAGAGCCGCTTCCATGACATTGCCCACGCACGGTATGACCCCCAGGGACAGGCACTTGGTATACTTGCCGCACAGCGCGCACACGCTTCCCACGAGCGATTCGGTCAGCTCGCTGCGGTGGACCTCGCTGATCTCCCCGCTCTCCGCGTTCATGATCGAGCCCATCTCGCCGAACACGTTGCCGACCGCCTGCAACTTGACGCCCGTCGCCACTCGGCTGCGATTGACCATGCTGCGCAGCACCTTTCTTCCGTCCGGCGAGAAGAAGTCACGCATGGCGACAAGCCGACTTCTCGGCAAAACGATGTAGGTAAGTCCGCCGAGCAGCAGTGACAGCGCCCACATCCAGCCGTTGCTCGGAATGATGTTGAAGAAGAACGTGTACAAAACAAAGGACATGATAAGCGAAAGCGCGGACAATATCCTCGGCGCGGGCACGAATATGAGCGCGGAGAGCGACATGAGCGCAAACGCTCCTATCAAATCGATCCCGCCCGAAAAGACCGTTCCGAGGGCGAAACTGAGCCCCGCCACAAGTCCGCCCGCACCGAGTACAAAGCAGCCTATAAGCGTAATTATCGCATAAAAGAACGCCTCTACGGGAAAGCCTATCGGCATGCTCGAAAGCCCGTAAGCAAAGGCGGCAAGCACGATACAGCCCGAAATTTGCTCGCTGTCGAGCAGCTTGTATCGAAGCTTGTTTTTGATGACGGGCACGCCGAAGCTGTAACACAGGTATGCAAAAACGAGCGAAAAGAACGCTCCGAGCAGTATGGACACCGCGCTCGTATGCATTATCGCGCCCGCGATTATCAAGCCGAGCTGCGAGGCAAAGGCGCCGACTATGTACCAATATTTTTTGAGCGCAACCTTTCGCTCTGTCAGCCAAAGCACGCTCATGGCGACCGCCGTCGACGCGAAAAAGGAGAAGTTCACCGGGGAAAATCCGTAGATCCCGCTAAGCAGCAAAAAAGCCGAAAGCACGGGGGCATTCAGCCCGAGCGCACTCAGCGCAATGACCGATCCGACGCCGAGCGGCGCAAGATCCATAATTCTTCCGAACGAAAGCACAAACAACAGCAACGCTGCCGAAATATACGCAAGACTTTTGTTTCGCATACGATTACCTCATATGCGATTATACAGCACCGATGCTTTCGTTTTTTGACGCTTATTGCCGAAATATGGGCTTTTATTACATAAGCGGTGCGAAAATCATACAAACCATGGCGACAATGCGTTGATACCATTTGAGTTTCGCATTGCTCAATTCGATACATTCGCAGTCGTAAAGCATATTGTCGAAGTCCTCTTTCATCTCGCCGACCGCCCTCGTGCGATACATCCACACTCCGCACTCGAAGTGATGCACGAGGCTGCGATAGTCGAGGTTTATCGTGCCCACCACGCCTATCTTGTCGTCGCAGACAAAGGTCTTGGCGTGAATGAACCCGGGCGTAAATTCGTAGATCTTAACTCCGTTTTTTATCAGGTCGTAGTAGCTGCTTTTGGTCATGATGTTGACAAGCTTCTTGTCGGGCACGTGCGGCACGACGATCCTTACGTCCACGCCACGCTTTGCAGCCGTTTTGAGCGCCTTGTAAAAGTGATAGTCCACGATAAGATACGGCGTCGTGATGTACAAGTAGCGCTGCGATTGCGCTATGATATTGAGGTACACGTCCTCGCCTATATAGTCGGTGTACAGCGGCGCCGGTCCGTCGCCGAACGGAATACAGTAGCCGTCCGAATGTACCGATGTGACCTCGCGCAGATAGTAGCCGTAGTCGATGGGCTTATCGCTCTGACCCGCGAATTGACGCAAAAACATCACGGTAAGGTTCTTTACGCCCTCGCCTTTCATATAGACTCCCGTGTCCTTCCAATAGCCGTAAGGGTGGGTTTCGTTGATGTACTCGTCGCTTATGTTAAAGCCGCCCGTAAAGCCCTCGACCCCGTCCACGACCGTTATCTTGCGGTGGTCGCGGTTGTTGTGCACGGCGGAGAGCACGGGGGTAAGCTTGCCGAACTTGACGCAATCGATGCCCTTTTGGGCGAGCGCCTTGGGACAGTTGTATTTGAGCGTTCCCGAACTTCCGAAGTCGTCGTACATTACCTTTACGACGACGCCCATCTTTGCCTTAAATTCGAGAATTCCGAGGATCTCATCCCACATCTTGCCCTCGCCTATGATGAAATACTCCATAAGGATGAATTTTTCGGCTCGGCGCAAGCTTTCTTTCAGTTTTTCAAACGCCTTTTCTCCGCTTTCGAGATATTCGATGTAGGTGTTTTTGCATAGAGGCATTCCGCCCGTACCGTAGAGGTATCGCGCCTGACCCGCAGCCGACGGGTCGACGGAATCGAGTTCGCTTACCGCCTCGTCGTCTTGACAGACAAACGGGCGGGTGCTTTCGTGAATACCGATGAGCTTTTTCGACTTGCGCTTATTCAGCCTCGGATAGCCGAGAACGAAGTATAACGCGATACCCACTATCGGCATGCCGAGCAAAACGATTATCCAAGGCACCTTAAACGATGCCGACATATTGCGGTTGATGACGACGAACACAAACAAAATTCCGATCGCGGTAAGCGGCAAGGCGAAATAAATATACAAACTCGAAAGTCGAGCCAAAATTACGGCTATTAATATGATTTGAACAAGTAAAGCAAGCAATACTATTGCCGTTCGGCTGAACAATTTTTTCAATAACCGCATTTTTGGTTTTCCTCCGACAAAAATCTCTTTTTTTCGATTGTAGCACTTATAAATCGATTTGTCAATTCATTGAGCAAAAAAATAACCGAATTAAGCCGATTGCCTTGACAAGTCGGCTTCTTTTGATATATATTATTTACTGAATAAGGCAATTCTTTTCGCCTTAAAGGAGAAATTTATGACCCTGTCCGAAAAGCTTGTTCAACTCCGCATAGCCACACGAGGCGCGACCATGTGCGAAAGCTTAAACGGAAAACAAAAAAACACGCTTTCGCTTAAAACCAAAATCCTGTTTTTGATAAGGGATAAGGGGCTTCCTCCCGTCGACATCATGACGATCCTCCACCTTGCCAAGACCAATTTGGCTCTTCTTACCGGCGAAATGGCAAAGGATGGGCTTATCACCAAGGAGAAGCAAGCCTACGACAAGCGCATAGTGTACTATTCCATCACCGATAAGGGCAAAAAATACCTCGAAGCGCGGCTTGATATTATCGAAACCGCCTTGCGTAAAGCGTTTGACGACCGAGAATACAAAAAGGCTTATGACGCGCTCGACGAGGCTGTAAACGTACTTTCGTTTTTGTAAAACAAGGAGTTTTTATGATAAAGTTATACAACACCCTAACTCGTAAAAAAGAGGACTTTATTCCCATTTCCGACAAGCAGGTCACCATGTACTCGTGCGGTCCCACCGTGTACAACTACGCTCATATAGGCAATATGCGTGCCTATATCTTTATGGACAGCGTGCGCCGCACTTTGCGCTATCTCGGCTACAAGATTAAGGGCGTAATGAACATTACCGACGTGGGACACCTGCTTAGCGACGGCGACGACGGCGAGGACAAGATGGCTAAGGCGAGCCGCGAGCAACAAAAGTCGGTCTACGAAATAGCCGAAAAATACACCAAAGCGTTTATGGACGACCTGAATAAACTCAATATCGGAAAGCCCGAAATCATAGCAAAGGCGACCGACCACATCCCCGAAATGCTCGACTACGTCGTTAAACTCGTGGAAAAGGGCTACGGCTACGAAACAAGCGACGGCATATACTTCGACATATCCAAGTTCCCCTCCTACGGCAAACTCAGCGGGCTCTCGCTCGACAATCAAATAGCGGGCGCGCGCGTGGACGTGAACGACGAAAAACGCCACCCCGCCGACTTCGCCCTTTGGAAAAAAGCCGACCCCAATCACATTATGCAATGGGAATCCCCCTGGGGCATGGGCTATCCCGGTTGGCACATCGAGTGCAGCGCCATGAGCAAAAAGTACCTCGGTTCGAGGTTCGATATCCACACCGGCGGCGTCGACCATATTCCCGTCCATCACGAAAACGAGATCGCTCAAAGCGAGGCGCTCGAAGGGCACCAAACGGTCAACTATTGGATGCACGGCGAATTTATGCAGGTAGACGGCGGCAAAATGAGCAAGTCGCTCGGCAACACCTATACCGTGTCCGACCTCGAACGCATGGGCTACTCCCCCATGGACTTCCGCTACTTCTGCCTCAATACCCACTACCGCAAGACGCTCAACTTCACCTTTAACGCGCTCGACGCCGCCAAGACTGCCTATCTAAGACTGCTCACCGCTCTTAACGAGCACCGCAAAAGCGACAAAAAAACGGACGGCGAGGTTTTAAGCCGCTACGACGACGAGTTTACCGCGGCGATAAGCGACGATATCAATATCCCGCTCGGGATCGGCGTACTGTGGAGCATGCTCAAAGAGCCCGCCTCCGAGGATATCTACGATTTGGCTCTTAAATTCGACCGCGTGCTGGGACTTAGGCTCGACAGCAAACTGCCCGAGCCCGAAAGCGTTGACGCGCCCGCCGAAGTAATAGAACTTGCCTCAAAACGCCTCGAAGCGAGGAAAAACAAGGACTTCGCCCTCAGCGACAAACTCAGGGACGAAATCGCCGCCCTCGGCTACGGCATTATCGACAAAAAAGACGGCTTCGAATTGAAAAAGTTATAATCCCCCCTCACCTTTTACAAGAAAAAGACGCCCCAAGCGAAACGGTGCTAAAAGAAAAACGAAACGCCTCACTTGCCAAGCGAAACGGCGTAAATTAAAAAATGCAACGCCCCACTCGCCCATAGTGGCGTAAAGATAAGAAACAGAGCAATTTTCGCCCATAAAAAACGGATTGACTATTTAATTGTCGATCCGCTTTTTTACTATCAAAAATCCTATTTTATATTTTTGCGTAATTCCGCAAATATTTTAAGTGGCATTTTGGGCTATATCGTAATTTTCGCCCATCGTCCAAACGAAACGGCGCAAATGAAAAACGCAACGCCTCACTCGCCCATCGCCTCACTCGCCCATCGCCTCACTCGCCCATCTATTTTATATTTTTGCGTAAATACGCAAAAATATAAAATAGGCGCTTGACACCGCGCATTACTTTTGCTATAATTGATAAAAACGACAATGAGGGGTAGATATGGAGATAGCTCGGGATTTTTACTTGCAAAAACTGATCGACCACAAGCACAACGGGCTGGTCAAGATCGTTACGGGGGTGCGTCGTTGCGGCAAGTCCTATCTTCTTTTTACGCTGTTTTACAATCATCTTTTACGTGAGGGCGTACCCGAGGATCACATCATCAAAGTTATGCTCGACGACTACGGCAACAAGCGTTTGCTCGATCCCGACGAACTCTACGCCTACGTCAAGGGGCAAGTCAAGGACGGCGAGCCGCACTACATTCTTCTCGACGAAATACAACTCGTTCGGGATTTCGAGAGCGTGGTAAACGGCTTTTTGCACATTGCCAACGTGGATATATACGTGACGGGCAGCAACTCCAAATTTCTGTCGAGCGACATCATCACGGAATTTCGCGGGCGCGGGGACGAGATACGCGTCTATCCGCTGAGCTTTGCGGAGTACCACTCTACGCTCGAAAAGTCCACGCCGTTTTCAAAGGCGTGGCTTCGGTACGCCACATACGGCGGAATGCCGTTGTGCCTTACCATGACTACGGAAGCGGACAAAGCCAAATACCTAAAAGACCTGTTTGCCACTACCTATCTTGCCGATATAATCAATCGAAACAACCTACGCGGCAACGAGGAGATAAACGAACTCACCGATATCCTCGCCTCGTCTATCGGCTCGCTCACCAACCCGCTGAAACTGTCCAACACCTTTAATTCGGAGAAAAATATAAGGCTTTCCCCGCCCACGATCTCGGCGTACCTCGACTATCTGCAAGATGCCTTTCTCATCGAAAAAACCGTTCGATACGACATCAAGGGCAAAAGGTACATCAACACGCCGTCCAAGTACTATTTTGTCGATATGGGGCTGAGAAACGCCCGCCTCTCCTTTCGCCAACAGGAATACAACCACATCATGGAAAACGTCATTTTCAACGAGTTGAAGCTGCGCGGCTACTCGGTCGATGTCGGCATGGTGGAAACCAACGTCAAGACAAAGGGCGTGTCGCAGCGTAAGCAACTCGAAGTGGACTTCGTTGCGAATATGGGCAATCGCAGATACTACATTCAATGCGCTTATCGAATGCCCGACGAGGAAAAGCGCAAGCAAGAACAGGCGTCGCTGCTTGAAATCGACGACGCATTCAAAAAGATCGTTATCGTGGGCGACGAGGTTATGACGGGATATTCCGAGCAAGGCGTTTTGATCGCCTCTCTCTCCGACTTTCTCCTCGACCTCGAAAAGACCTTGAATCGGTAAAAACACAAAACTGTGCAAATAAAAAAACACAACGCCCTACTCGCCCATGCCCAAGCGAAACGGCATAAATGAAAAAAACAGAGCAATTTTTGCCCATAAAAAAGCGGATTGACTACTTGTCGATCCTCTTTTTACTATCGAAAATCCTATTTTATAATTTTATTATTCCACGAGGTTGCGGGATTTCAGGTAGGAAAGCATATCGGGGTTTTTGGAGGTTTCGGCGGCATGGCGATATGCGGGCGAATACGGAATGTCGAGCAGGTCGAGCGCGTCCACATAGCCCTGATAGATCGCGTCGCACACGGCGTTTATCGGCGGGGTGAGCCGCTCCTTATCGAGCATATACCTGATTATTTTGACATTGCCGCTGCTGACCGCCACGCCGAAGCTTTTTTCGTCCACCCAATCGCGGTAGCCGTTGATTATGGCAAGCCCGTCCTCGAGGTCTTTATCGATCATTTCGAAGATGATACGGATATGGATACAATTAACGATCTCTTTCCTCGACACGGGGTACTTGTCGGCGAGGGCAAGCGCCTTGTCGTGCTCGTCGTGCACGAAAGCGCAATTTATGTACGGGATAAGGTAGTCGATACCAAAGCCCGTGATCGAGATAGCCTTGTCGAGCCGATCGAAATACTCCTTTTCGACCTTGGCGAACTCGCCGAAGTCGCACATCGAGGCGAGATAGCCTCTTGCGAGCGGATTGGTCAAAATTCCGTGCCCAATCAAGAAGTCGATAAGGGCGAAATTGTGATTTTTCGCGGCGAGGTACATGGCTTTGCAGCCGCCAGCGGAAACGTCTGCGCCCAAGGCAACGGCATTGTCGATATCGGCGAGCAACAAGGTGTCGCCGCCCTTTTGCTTACACAATTCCAAAAATTGCTTATTCAGCTCCTTTTGTCTTTCCTTAGCAAGCAATTCCGCCGCACTCTTAGACATAACAAACCTCCGACATTAATTCGTATATATTGTAGCACAAATATTTGTAAAATGCAACAAAAAATTAAAAAAAAGAGGTCGAAAAATTATCTAATCCGAAAAAAACCGTTTGACCCAACAGTCGATCGGCAAAAAAACCTCTTGCCGCTATCCTATTTGCAAAGCGACGCCGCCAGCGCGCCCTCGTAGCAAGCCGAAACGATCTGCCTCATGCTCCCCTTGATACAGTCGCCCGCAACGAAAAAACCGTCGATGTTCGTCTTGCACCCGTCGGCGACGATAAGTCCGTCGCTTAGAGCGAGCCCCTTAATAAGTGAGTCCGCGCTTGCGCCCATGGCGACAAACGCCCCCTCTACGGGTATCACCTCGCCGCCGACCTTGACTCCGCTAAGCGTCCCCTCGCCGACGAAAGCCTCCACCGAGCCCGACACATCAACGGCTCCGTCGACCTTTTCGCCGTAAGAGTGGATAAAATAGACCGTCTTGCACAGTCCCAAAAGGTATTTCACATCGAAAACCGCCGCCTCGCCGTCACCGATGACCGCCACGTCCTTGCCCTTAAAGAACGCTCCGTCGCACACGGCGCAATAGCTGACGCCGCTCCCGCTAAACTGTTTTTCGGCGGGCAAAGACTTCCTCGCTATGCCGCCGCAATATACGACGTACTTTGCGTGATACGTCTTTTCGCCCGACGTCACCGTAAAGCCGTCGCCGCTCCTTACGATTTTAAGCACGAACTCGGACACAAGTGTCACTCCGAACGAAAGGGCTTGCGAAAACATTCGGGCGGAAAGTTCCTCGCCGTTTTCGCTTATGCTTCCCGGGTAATTTGCGATTTTTTTGAGTTTCGCCATCGTGCCGCCCACTCGATTGCCCTCGAAGAGCAGCACCTTCTTGCCCGCCCGAGCCGCGTAGATCGAGGCGGTAAGTCCGGCGGGTCCTCCGCCTATTATTATCACGTCACAGTCCATTTTCTCCTCCTAAATCCTGACCACTCCGCTTGGCAGCAGCCTTATCTTGGGAATGACGGGCAAACTCAAAAACGAGAGGCTCATAAACGGATCGATGTCCCTTTTCACGCCGAGCGAATAGGCGAAGTCTTTGAGTTCGACCAGCCGCTTTGCCACATCGCGGGCGGACTTGTCGGTCATAATGCCGCCTATTTCGAGCGGGAGCGCTTCCGTCCTCTCGCCCGACGATACGACAATGCCGCCGCCTATCTCGATGAGCCTGTTTACCGCCCGTACAATGTCCGCCTTTGAACCCGCCGCAATGATATTGTGCGAGTCGTGCGCTATGGACATAGCCACTGCGCCGCCGTTTAACCCGTAGCCCTCGATATAGCAAGCGGACTTCTTGCCCGTAAAGTGGTGCCGCTCGCACACGAACAATACGGCGTCGCCGCGCTTGCCCTCGTCCGTCACGATCTGCCCGCCGACAAGCTTTATCACGTCGGGCGACGGCTCTATGTCGCTCTCGGATATAAGCCGAGCGTTGAGCGCACCGCCGAAGCGAGCGATACGGTCGTGCGGCGCGACGCGCCTCGCCCTTTTTGCGCAGAATACGTCGATAACCTCGAAGTCGTCGTTTAGGACCGCGAGGTCGGCTCGGCGTCCCACGGCGATCGCGCCCCTGTCGCTCAGTCCGAAGCGGAGCGCGGGAGTAAGCGTCGCCGAAGTGATCGCCTTTATCGGGTCGACGTTAAGCTTAATTGCCTTTTTTATTATGCTGTCGATGTGCCCGTTTTCGACGAGGTAGTCGGGATGAAGATCGTCGGTAACGAGCAGACAGCGGAGCGGATACTTTTCTATAAGCGGGCTGAGTGCGGCGAGGTTCTTTGCCGCCGTCCCCTCCCTTACCATTATATACTGACCGAGCCGAAGCTTTTCCATCGCCTCGCGGGGGTCGACGCACTCGTGGTCCGAACTTATGCCCGCAAGCGTGTAGGCGCAAAGTTCCTTGCCCGTAAGCGAGGGCGCGTGCCCGTCGACGACGCCATGTCGCCTCGCGTACTCGATTTTGCCGAGCATATCGCCGTCGCAAGCGAGCGTCTTGGGTACGTCCATGACCTCGGCAAGCCCGATGACGTCCCTGTCCCGATATAGCGGGCGGAGGTCCTTTTCCCCGATGACGCCGTAGTTTAAGTCGAGGTCGGTGGCGGGCACGCAAGACGGCAACATGAACTTGAAGTCGATGCTCGCCTTTTTGGCGTCGGCAAGCATAAACTTTATGCCGTCCACACCCGCCACGTTGGCGATCTCGTGCGGGTCGCACACGACCGTCGTCGTACCGTGCTTTATCGCCTCATCGGCGAAGTTTTGCGGAGTAACGAGCGAACTCTCGACGTGCACATGCCCGTCGATAAAGCCCGGCACCACCGTCCCGTCGGTATAGTAGCATTTTTTGCCATCGTACTCGCCCAATCCGACTATAACGCCGTCCTCGATGGCGATGTCGCCTTTTAGGATCTCGCCCGAAAAGACATTGAGGTACCTTGCGTCCTTTATTACCAATTCGGCTTTTTCCCTTTTTAGAGATACGTCAATCAATCTTTTTGTATTCACAAAGCTCCTTTTGCCAAACCGAGCCGTCGAAAGCGACGTTTGCACTGCTTGTGGACGGCATCTTTTTGGCGATCCCGACAAGTTCGGGATAAAATTTGCAAAATATTTCGTAGGACTTGGCTCCGTTGCAAAGGATCTTTTCGATCTTTGCCTCGCCGAGTATAACGCTCAGGTCGGCGACGGCGTAGTCCTTTATCGCCGTGTCCATCGATCCCTCTATCTCGCACTCGGTCACTATGTCGTAGAGCGCGATCCCGTGCTTTAAGACAAGTTCCCTTTTCTGCTCGTTGGTTTCGGGCAAGCGACAATCGAAAGCAAACGAGAGCGTGCGCCAAAACCTGTTTTGCTTATTTCCGTAGTAAAATCCGCCCTTGCGCGAGAGCACGCTCGGAAAACTGCCCAAAATGAGCAGACGACTGCGACGATCGAAAACGGGCATAAATCCTTTTTGCTTCATGGCTATATTTTAGCATCTCGGCACGATAATTGCAAGCATAGCGGCGACGATAGCAATAAAAAATATATTCCCGCCTTTTTGCCCATACTATCGTTATGCTCGAAAAGTACAGGTCAAAACGGAATTTTTCGGTCACGCCCGAGCCCAAAGGCGGCGCAAAAACCGCCGAACACATCTTCGTCGTCCAATTTCACGAGGCGAGGCGCGACCACTACGATTTTCGGCTCTCTCACGGCGGAGTGCTGCTGAGTTGGGCGGTCCCGCATATGCCGTCACTCGACCCCAAAGTCAAACGGCTCGCCGTCATGGTGGAGGCCCACCCGACAGAGTACGCCGACTTCGAGGGCGAGATCCCGCTCTCGTCATACGGCGGCGGCATGGTCACCATCTTCGACAAGGGCACGTACGAACAAAAAGTCGACTTTGACAGCGGACTTAAAAGCGGCTCGCTCAAATTCACGCTCTTCGGCAAAAAACTGCGGGGCGGTTTCGCGCTCGTGCGCATGGACGGCAAAAATTGGCTGCTCATCAAGGAGCGGGACGACTTTGCCCAAGCGGACGACGCCAAAGCCGACGTAAGCGACCCCGGCAAGGGCGGCAAGGCGGAAGAACCCGGTAAGGCGAAAAAAAGCGTCAATATGGGCGCCGAAAATACGGATAAAACGCGACCCATTCCCATAAAAGACATTCTCGGCAGCGTCAAACTTGCAAAGCCGAGCGCGGATATACCGAGCGGAAAGGAGTGGCTGTTCGAGGTAAAGTACGACGGCTTTCGCATAATAGCGTCCTCTTCGCCCGTCGCGCTGCTGAGCCGAAACGGAAAGGACCTCGGCGCACGTTTTGCCTCGATCGCAAGGGCGATAGGCGCGCTGTGCAAGGGGCACAAGGTCGTGTTCGACGGCGAGGTGGCGGCGATCAAAGACGGACGGATAGACTTTTCGGCGCTCGGGGACGGCGAACCGATCTACTTCATATTCGACCTTCTCTATTGCGACGGCGATCTGCGCTCGCTTCCGCTCGAAAAGCGCAAGAACAAGCTGCGGCATTTGCTCAAAAACGCCGCCCCGCCCCTAACGTACGTCAAGAGTTATCTCGGCGGCGAGGAACTTTTCGCTGCGGTAAAGGAAATGGAACTCGAGGGCATCGTGTGCAAAAGGAAAGACGCAAGCTACTTTGAGGGCGATTGGCTCAAAATCAAACGCCGCATGAGGCAAGAATTCGTCGTGTGCGGCTACCTCGGCGAACAAAAAGTGCGTTCGCTCATTCTCGGAGCGCACATCGATGGGCGGCTATGCTATGTCGGCAAGGTGGGCTCGGGCATAAGCGCGGACATCGGGAAGCGGCTGAAAGAAACGCTTGCCCCCTTGCTGTGCGACAAGCCGACCGTGGCGTGCAAAACCAAAGACGTGCATTGGGTAAAGCCGACGCTTATGGCGGAGGTGGAATATGCCGAACTGACGAGCGACGCCAAACTGCGCCAGCCCGCTTTTAAGGGGCTCAGAAGCGACAAAGACGCCTCGACGGTAACTCTCGAAACGATCGAAAAATCGTCGCTAAAAAAATCGTCCGAAACGCCGATTGAAACGCCGCACAAAAAATCAATCAAAACATCGCCCGATACACATATCGAAAAATCGCTCGATACAATCGAACCGTCGTCCGAAATTCCGCCTAAAACAAAGCTTACTCATCCCGACAGAGTAGTTTTTTCCGACCCCGTTGTGACAAAAGCGGACGTTTTCGCATATTACGAAAAGGCGGCGGAGCGTATACTGCCCTACCTAAAAGGGCGACCGATAAGCGTACTGAGGTGCAACGACGGCATTGACAAGCCGTTCTTTGTCAAGCACCCGCACGGCAAAAAGGACGAGCTCATCTTCATCGACACTGCCGAGGAGTTGCTAAACGAGGTGCAAAACGGAACGGTGGAATTTCACGTCACGTCCGCCGCCGGCACGACATTCTTTATGACGTTCGACCTCGACCCCGACCCCGCGCTCGACCTTAAAGCGGTGCGTAAGTGCGCTTTGGACGTGAGGGCGACGCTGAGCGAGTTGGGGCTAAGGGCGTTTTTGAAGTTGAGCGGCGGCAAAGGCTATCACATCGTTTCGCCCATGCCGCCTTTTAACGCGGAGCAGTTCGCTTCACTCAGCCGCTCCGTCGCCGAGGCGATCTGCCTTAAAAGCGAAATATACACCCTCAACATCAAAAAGGACAAGCGCAAGGGCAAGATCTTCATCGATTGGCAGCGCAACAGTCCGTCGGCTACCTTTGTCGCTCCGTACTCGCTGCGAGCGCGAAAAGGCGCGCCCATCTCCATGCCCGTCGCTTGGAGCAAGGTCGATACCCATCCCGACGCATTCAATATCTTTTCGCCTCTGCCGCGCGACCCTTGGAAAAATTTTTTTGACTAAAATACTTTACTTACCGGCATGGTTATGCTAAAATAGTATAAGGAGGCATTATGCTGTTACATAAGGCAATAGAATACGCTGCCATCAAGCACCGCAATCAATACCGAAAGGGCACCGACACCCCCTACATCGTCCACCCCATGGAAGTGCTTCAAATCTTGGCTGAGGGCGGCTGCCCCATCGAGGTGCAAATCGCAGGCGTGCTGCACGACACCGTGGAAGATACCGACGCCACCATCGAGGACATCGAAACGCTCTTCGGTGAGGACGTCGCCGAGCTTGTCCGCAGCGACACCGAGGACAAGTCGCTCCCCTGGCTCAAACGCAAGGAACTCGCCATCGAAAAGCTTCGCGGTCAAGGCTTGGGAGCGAGGCAACTGCTGTGCGCCGACAAGCTGTCCAACATCAAGAGCATTTACTTCGACAAACGCATCGTCGGCAACAACGTTTGGTCGAGGTTCAAGGGCAGTCCCAGCCAAACACGCTGGTACTATAACTCCGTCATTGCCGAACTCGAAAAAGACCTCGCCGGACAAAAAATGTTCGAGCAGTTAAAAGAGTACGTTTCGCTCGTTTTTTGCGAGCCCGACTTCGACGACTGACCCCTTTCGCACACCACGACTTCGATGTCCGACCCTTTACGACCGACCTTGTTTCGCAAGCCCTTGTTTCACAAGCCCGACTTGCCGATTGACCTTTTTTGCAAACCACGACTTCGATGTCCGACCTTGTTTTCGGGCAACTTTTCGGTCATAAAAATCCTATTAATCGTACAACAAAAGGCGAGGATTCCTCGCCTTTTATGCGCCAATATGATGACCGAGGGGCGTTACGCGTTAATTCCGCTTGCAAAAAGGAGTTACGCGTTAAACGCCGTTATGCTTAGGGGCGTTACGCCGCGACAAGAATTATTTGCCGAAATATCTTTTAAGCAATCCCTCAAAGGCTCTGCCGTGACGAGCCTCGTCCCTTGCCATTTCGTGAACGGTGTCGTGAATGGCGTCAAGACCGAGTTCCTTTGCCCTCTTGGCGAGGTCGGTTTTGCCCATGGTGGCTCCGTTTTCGGCAGCGACCCTGAGGCGCAGGTTCTCCTCGGTGGACGGAGTTACCACTTCGCCGAGCAGTTCGGCAAACTTGGCGGCATGCTCTGCCTCTTCGTAAGCCGCCTTTTCCCAATACAGGCCGATCTCGGGATAGCCCTCGCGGTGAGCGACCCTTGCCATGGCAAGATACATGCCGACTTCGCAGCACTCGCCGTTGAAGTTGGCTCTGAGGTCGTTGAGGATATCCTCCCTTACGCCCTTAGCCACGCCGACCGAATGTTCGGCAGCCCAGGTAAGCTCGCCCTTTTGCTCCTCGAACTTCTCCCTTGGAGCGCCGCACACGGGGCACCTTTCGGGCGCTTCGTCACCCTCGTAAACATAGCCGCAAACCTTGCAAACAAACTTTTTCATAACACTTCTCCTTAATAATTTGATTTTTATGTAAATCCGCCGCTTAAAGCGAAATTCACTCTTTATTACCGCACTCGGGACACAGCCCGTACAAAACGATCTTTTCCTTGTACGGCGTAAAGCCCATTTTCCTCGCCGACAAATTGAGTTCGTTAGCCCCGTCGAGGTCGAAGATCCTGCCGCAACCAAGGCATACAAAGTGCACGTGCGGACTGACGTTGCCGTCGTAGCGCAGCCGACTATCCTCGGTTTCCACCGTGTCGATAAGCCCGCTTTCGCAGAGTTCTTTGAGGTTGCGATACACCGTCCCCAGCGAAATATTGGGCACGACCTCTTTCACCTTGTCGTAGACCCACTCCGCAGACGGATGACAGTCGGTCGACGTCACCGCCTCGTAAACGGCTTGACGCTGCAACGAATATCTCATAAAACTCCTTGTAAGTAATAATGATTACTACTTAGATATAATAAAACACTTTACATAAAATGTCAAGCGAAACAAACACTAATTGCCGAAATTTTTCATACAATATAGCAAGAAAAATTTTTAACTCAGGAGGAAAAAATGAACAACAACGATTGCGGCTGCAATAGCGGCAGTTACACTTTCGGCGAAAACTACGGCAATATGAATAACGGCTGCGGATGCAATAAGTACAGCGGCGAGTACGGCGGCGACAACTTCGCCTACGATAACTGCGGCTGCGATAACGGAAACGGCTACGGCGAGAGCTACGGAAACGGCTACGGCGAGAGCTACGGAAACGGCTACGGTATGAGCTACGGTATGAGCTACGGAAGCAACGATTGCGGGTGCGAAAAAAAGTGTCATAAGTGCGCCTTTGTCCGCGACGACAACCGCTACGAAAAGGACGAGTGCGGGTGCGGTCATAATTACCGCAAGCAATGTGAGGAGCATAAAGAGTGCGACTGCGGGTGCGGATCGGTAAGTTTCAGGTTTTGCATACCGCCCTTCCCGTTCAGGTGCAAATAGAAATCTTATCAAAATCAACGTCAAGCGGCGAATCGTCGCTTGACTTTTTTTTACGAATGGTATATTATAAGCCGTGAAAAAAATCGATAAAAGCGGAAAAGAAAATGAATGATATTAAGCGCATCGAAATATTCGAGCGGGTACCCGTAAAAAAGGCTGTCTTGTTTCAGATAGTGCCCGCCATAGCAAGCCAAATGATCGCGCTTGCCTACAACCTTGCCGACACCCTCTTTGTGGGAATGTTAAACGACCCGCGCCAAACCGCGTCCATTATGGTGGTAAGCTCGCCGTTTATTTTGCTGACCGCCGTTTCAAACCTGTTCGGAATAGGCGGGGCAAGCGCGCTATCCCGATCGCTCGGCAAGGGCGACACGAACGGAGCGAAAAAGATCGCCGCGATCGCCACGTATCTCGGCGCGCTTACGGGCATAGCCTTTTCGCTCCTGTTTTGGGCGTTGTCCATGCCGGTACTTAAACTTTGCGGAGCCGACGCTTCCACTATGGAGTTCGCTCGCGGCTACGCGATGTGGGTCGTGATAATCGGCGGTCCGTTCAATATCCTCGGCGCACTGCTTGCAAATTTGATACGGGCGGAGGGAAGTTCGCTTGCCGCCTCGATAGGCGTTTCGGCGGGCGGACTGCTGAACATCTTGCTTGACCCGTTCTTCGTACTGCCCTCGTTCCTCAATATGGGCGTCAAGGGCGCGGGGCTCGCTACGGCAATATCCAACTTCGCCGTCGCCGCCTACTTCGTGATCTTGATCTGCGCAAGGCGGAAAAGCGGCATCGCCAACTTTAACATCACTCACCTTAAACACGTAAAAGCGTACATAAAGCCCATTTTGCTCGCCGGCTTCCCGTCCGCTCTCCAATACATCCTGACGGTGATCGGCGTTGCCGCTCACACCCACTTCACCTCGGCGTACGGCAATGAGGCGACGGCGGCTCTCGGCATAGTAAAAAAGCTCGACCAACTCCCGCTCTTTTTCTCGATCGGAGTGGCGACGGGACTTTTGCCCCTGCTCGCCTATAACCACGCTGCGGGCAACAAAGAGCGGCGTCACAAAGCATTCGTGTTCGGCTGCGCCGTTTCGTTCGGGTTTTCGCTCATATGCCTTGCGCTTTACGAACTCATAGCCCCGCAACTCGCCCGCGTCTTTATCGACAACCAACTCACGGTAAACTACGCCGCCTCGTTTTTAAGACGCATGGTGACCGCCATGCCGATGATGTCGGTCTGCTATCCCATGATCATCCAATTTCAGGCAACGGGCAAAGTCAAGGAGTCGATAATCTGCTCGCTGCTAAGAAAGGGTCTTATCGACATCCCGCTCTACTTCGCTATGGACGCCATAGCCCCCCTGTACGGCTTGATGTGGGTCCAGCCGATAGTCGACACCGTTTCGCTCGTCGTCGCCGTCGCTTTCTACGTGCATATAAATAAGCGGGAGCGTAGAGAAAACGTCCGAGTGTAATATTGCTCTTTTCGCCATAAGCGCCATTGCTTTTTGCGCCGTTACAGTCAATTTTACAGGCTCATTTGCAGGAACATTTACAGGCTTTTCAGGCTCACCGTAACCTACCGCATCCATTACTTTTAAGCAAACGGACGCGCCGCGAGAGGTAATCAATGCTTAAAGCGGTATGATTTCAAGATGTCCTCGTAGCGCCATAGGGCGGAGGGTTTGATTGGGCGGGTAAAGGGCGGCGTCGAAAAGACGAACACGAGGGCGTATTCGCCGCTCCCCTTTTCGATACGTACGAGTTCGCCGTTTTTTATGCGCTGTTTTATTCTGTTATGATACGGGTACATAACTTTATTTTGCTCTAAGTGCGCGAAAAGTAAAAAAGAGGAGCGTATATAAATTAAACGCTCCCCCTTTTCTTTATTTTCGTTATAACACTCCCCTATTAAAAGAGGCGTTGAGAGAAACACAGAAACGCTATGCTCGCCCGCCCTTAAAAGTTTTTGCTCTGCTTTTTTCAAAAAAGTAACACACTTCCAAGCGAAACGGAGTTGAGGGAGAAACGCTATGCCCGCCCGCCCTTAAAAGTTTTTGCTCTGCTTTTTTCAAAAAAGTAACACACTTCCAAGCGAAACGGAGTTGAGGGAGAAACGTAACGTCCGCCCGCCCCACACTTCCAAGCGAAACGGAGTATGGGAAGAAACGTAACGTCCGCCCGCCCTTAAAAGTTTTTACTCTGCTTTTTTCAAAAAGCAGAAAAGCAGAAAAGCAGAAAAATTATTCGTTACAGGTGAAGTTTGTACTCTCGGCGGCACAGCGTTCGCGCCCGACCGAGGTATTGTCGACGCAGCGATTGCGAAGCTGTTTTACGGGCGAGGGCGCGACCTCATACCTGTAATCTCTGCCGCACCGGCTCAGCCGCATGTCAATGACATTGTGCGAGGGGACGACGGAAACCGACGGATTGACATTGCCTTGATAGACAAAGAAGTTGGCGTCCTCGGGCAGATCGCAAATTTTCACGTACTCGTCGAGCGCCGAGGTGAACTGCACGGTGTTTTTGAGAATGTCGCGCACATAGCCTATATTCTCGCCTAAGACTATGGGCTCGGGGAACTTGCCGTCGGGAATTACCTCTTGCGGGTCCTTGTGCTCGTACTTTTTGAGCAGTTCGGCAGCCTTGTGCAGATGACTTATCTCCATCGAAAGGTTTTCTTCCCAAACAGACTTTATGTAGTCGTCGGTTTCGGTGAGCATACACGACCAATACAGATAGCACTCATTGTACTCGTGCAGAAGCAACATTTCGAGCCACGTGGAGTTCGCGTCCATAAGGTCCTCATACTGCGTCACGTGCTCCTCCTCGACGAGTGCGATCTCCTCGTAGAGCCGCCTTGCAATGTCGGAGGGCGCAAAGGCGGACAAATTCATGTAGTAGTTCATGGTCTGCTGCTCGGCGGCGGTGATCGTCATGGTCGCAAGCTTGGTTTTGATGTCGGCTGACCCGAAATCGACGCACCTGCGCACGTTATCCACGGGGAAGCGGTGGTGCGAAATCGTCGGCCGCCCGGGCATGATCTCGGTGTAGCCGCCCACGAGCCGCTCCGCCGCCACACCCTGCTCCATTTCGAGCAAGTCGGAATAGCGATACAGGTGGTCGAAATCTTCGAGCAGCGCAAAGTCGAGCGCCTTTTTTACATAGCAGTCTTTCTCCCTCGAAGCGAGAAAAGCGGTCAGGTCGACGGCAAGCTGCTCGTACGAGATCGTGTGTTCGAGCGCGCTCTCATTGCACGGTTTAAGCAGAAAGAGCTTTTGCTGCTGCTGTTTTTCCACCGCGCGGGTGAGAGCAAGCTCTCTGCGCAAGTCGAGGTCGCACGTGTGGCGCGAAAGCTGATGCGAAAACCAATTCGCCTCGAACTCGGTGCCGTTCATAAGGATTATACGGGTCTTGGTGTAAGGATTTACCTCGCACTTGTCGTAACTGCGCGGATAAAGCTGCTGCCACGAACGAAATTGGTTAAGTATGGGTGTACCTTTTTCGGAAAACGGATTCATTTATTTTTCTTCTCCTTTGCGATATTATCTATGCCCTTTGAGCTCAAAAGGTGCGTTTTCCGCCGTAATTTATTTGATTCGGCGACGAAAATATGGTACAATACGATTAAGGGAGAGAAATATATGACTTACAATCGCAGAGTTCAATACTACGAAACGGACAAAATGCAATGCACGCACCACTCCAATTACATCCGATTTATGGAAGAAGCTCGGCTGGACTTTTTGGACAAGATCGGCTACGGATATGCGCGTATGGAAAAGGAGGGACTCATTTCGCCCGTGATCTCAGTCGATGTCCAATACAAAAAACCGACGACCTTTGACGATATTATCTGTATCGAGGTCGCCCTAAAATCGATGACACTCGCCAAAATGGAGTTTGGGTACACCATGACCTGTCGAGGCGAAGTGGTGTGCTTGGCTAAGAGCGAACACTGCTTTTTGAACAAGGACAACCGTCCCGTGTCAATCAAAAAGGTAAACCCCGCCCTGTTCGACCTGCTTTGCTCCAAAATAGAGTAATCGGCTTTTATAAAACAAGGCAAAAAACCGACTCCCCGCTTAAAGCAATAGTGTTATTGTCGGCTTTACCGTCTTGTCTTTTGGGCGGCAATGACGATCATAAAAATACCAAGCGCGGCTGTGAGGGCGCAGACGATCGCTCCCGTGAGCGCATTCATCCTTGCGATATTGACAAAATCGCCCGCCGTGTCGAACTCCCGAAACATTGCCGTCTGCAAAGCGAGGATGGAAACAAAAGCGTCGGCAAGGTTGATATTCTTCGCCGCACGTACGGTCATCTCACGACTTCGCCTTGTCTTGACGAAATTATAGATCGACACGATGATCTTATAAAAGGCGTAGATCGCGTAGGCGTAAATGGTAATGCCCGTATGGACAAACGAATCGTTTGTCCGCACCATCTGCAAAATGGCGAAAGAAAGAGCAATCGGGAGCAACAGCAAAACCACACCGCAAACGCTGTAAATGCGCGTATCTTTCCGCTCGGTCATTTCTTCCGTTTGCCCCGCTTTGACGGCTTTTCTGCGGAAAACGTGATAGACAAGAATTATTCCGCGCAACACAATCAAAAGCACATAGTAAGCGGCGAGCGCGCCGAACCAAATCGAGCGGATGGCAATGGCGACCGAGCCGTTATAGACGGCGAATGCAAGATTGATCGCAAACGAGCCGATAGAAAACAAGATGGCGCGGAAGCCATACTCTCTAAACAGTCTGTTCCAAAACGGCTTGTTTTCCGACCACTTCAAAACCCGTTCGTTCCAATCGGGGAATCTCTTGATAAAACCGTAAACGCAGTAACCGACGGAAACGCACATAACGCCGAGAAAAGCATAGCCAACCATAACGTATGCGGACAGGTTTTCTTGCGTCATAAACAGTGTTCCGCCCACCGTTGCGCCTATCCCGATAACGGTAATGAGGAGTAAGAACCACAGCGGCGGCTTTTTGAGAAATTCGAGGGGTTTTTTCATATTATTTTATTGGGCGCTTTCATCGAGGGGCGGACGCAAATCGAAATCACTTCGCAGATGAACAGTATATCGTCCTCGCAGCCGCGCTTCACCCATTCCATCGTAATTGCCGTGACGCCGCTGATAAAATAGTGCGACATATATTCCACGACGCGCTTATCCGTCACGCCGTTTTTTGCATAGATCGGAACGAAGATGTTTTCAATGAGCTGACGATCCATTTCTCCGATCTGAAATGCGCCCGAATTGTTGTACACTTCGTACAGCCGCCGATTCTTCTTGACGAAGGTAAGGTACGGCACAAGGTATTGCGGGGAGATAAAGACAAGTTCGTCCGCCGACATTTTGGAGAAGTCCGCCACACCGAAGGAGGAGGCGCCGAAGGACACGAAAAATTCCGAAACGGCGCGTTCTTGCGTTTCCTTTAAGAGGTCGTATAAATTTTCATAATGCGCATAGAAGGTGGAGCGGTTGACGCCCGCCTTTTCGCATATATCCATAATGGAAATATCGCTAAACTCTTTATGTTCCAAAAGGGCTACGAGCGCATCGTCCATCTTAACTGCGGTGTTATGAAATTTGGCTTCGGACTTGTTCATACTTCACTCCTTTTGCTAATTATAGCATATTTCGCCGCAAAACACAATTATAAAATAGGCTTCGTCCGTTTCTTTCCAAAAAACTTTTTTGAAACCAACAAAAATCGGGATATGTGTTGTGGTGTTTTGTCCTCGAAGGTTTTATACTTAAAGTATCAAACAAGGAGGCAGCATGAAAGATGAAGAAGATGCGTTTACCATAGACGATCTGAATGAATTTCTGTCGGCAAAGACATACGCGGAGCAATTTGAGATACTCCTAAAACACTCTCAAAAAAATCAAAAAATCATAGAAATAAGGAGAAAAAAGAAAATGGAAAACTACAATGCAGAGTATGCGGTAAGTCAAGAGGAAATCACCAAGCAATTCGAGGAATTTTGCGTTGCCAAAGGCATCGTCGCAAAATTCAAGGTGGCGTTCGAACAGATGGGCGAAAACGCCTGCCGTCAACACGAGCAGGACAAGGCGAATATCGAAGCCGTCAAAAACTCCGAAGAGAACAAGGAGTTCAAAGAATTTCTTCACACCAAAGGTTTTAAGGCAAAATGCCGCCTCGTGATCGAGAATATCAAGCGCGGCGCGGCAAACGCCAATGCGGACACAGCTAAAAAGCTCGATGAGCTTCACGCAAAGACGCAAGCCAATATCCGCGCACACAGCGTTAGCCAAAGCGCAAAACCGACGGAATATTCCGCCGAACAGCTTTCCGCCGAGTTCAACGCCTTTTTGAAGGAGCGCGGACTTGACGAAAAGTACGCCGTTCAGATCGTGGAGGAATGAGTATGACCGAACTTGAAAAGGCTCTTTCGGGCGAACCGTTCGACCGCAGGGACAAAGAAGTATATCTTTTTCAAAGCAAAGTCAAGGATATGCTTCACGAGCTTCACTTTCTCAAACCGTCCGACCCCAAGAGGACGGAGATCATCAAAGAGCTTGTGACGGGATATAACCAATACGTCTTTATCGAGGACGGATTCCGTTGCAGTTTCGGCAAAAACATCCGCTTTCACGGAATGGCGATGGTAAATTACGACTGCACCTTCCTCGATACGAATATCATCGACATCGGGCATTGCGCCTTGATCGGTCCCGGTTGCAAACTCATTTGCACCAACCATTCCATCGACCCGGACGAGCGCCTGAAAGGCGTATTCAACGACAAGCCCATCAAAATCGGAAACAACGTTTGGCTGGGCGCGAACGTGACCGTCCTGCCGGGCGTGACCATCGGCGACAACGCCGTAATCGGCGCAGGTTCGGTCGTCACGAAGGATATTCCCGCCTCTGTCGTCGCCGTCGGAAACCCTTGCCATGTCGTAAAACAAATAGCAAGCGAAAATAGTTCAAACCGAGGATAGGACTTTGAAAAAGACGATCGAAGTAATTGAAAACGGAGTAAAAAAGGAAAGGGTCGTATCGTACGTCCCTCTCCGTTATATCTTCAATATTCTCCTCATCTTCCTTGAAATCGCCGCCGTGATCGCGGTACTCAGCCTTATCACGATCTATGTTCCCTACTTCTATTTTGCCGTCGTCGCAACCCAAGTGGGCGTTGCGATCAGCATTATCGCACGGAACGACAACCCCGATTATAAGCTCCCGTGGCTGTTCTTCGTATTGCTCATTCCCATCATCGGGTTTATGCTTTACTTCATGTTTTATGATAGAAAGCTCAACCGCAAACAGCAGAAAAGCGTAGAACGAGCAAAATCGGAAAGAACGGGAAAAGACGATTCGGCAGAACTTCTCGCCTTGAAGGAGCAGGACGAACTCGTATATTCGCAGGCGGTCTCTCTTACAAAACTTTCCTCGTCCCGCCTCTACTTCGGAACAAAAATTCAATATTTCCCCCTCGGCGACGAGCTGTTCCCCGCGCTTATTGAGGATTTGAAGAAAGCCGAAAAGTTTATCTTTATGGAATACTTCATCATCGAGGGCGGGCTGTTCTGGGATTCCATTCTTCATGTCTTGAAAGAAAAGGCAACGGCGGGCGTGGAGGTTCGCGTCGTCTATGACGACATCGGGTGCATGATGACGCTCCCCGGCAATTATTACAAGCAACTTGCAAAGGCGGGGATCAAATGCGTTCCGTTCTCCAAGCTCGGCGGGCAGGCGAACAACAAATTCAACAACCGAAGCCACCGAAAGATCACCGTCATCGACGGAAAAGTGGGCTACACGGGCGGCGTCAACCTTGCCGACGAATACATCAACCGCATCGTAAAACACGGGCATTGGAAGGACGTCGGCGTTCGTTTGGAGGGTGAAGCAGTCAATGAACTTACGAGGCTGTTCCTCATTGATTACAATCAGAACGTCAAAAAGCCGACGGACAATTTCGGGGACTATTACAGGACTTCCGACGAGAGAGCCGAGGGCTACTGTATTCCGTTCGGCGACGGTCCGAAGCCCATTTACGACAGGCAGGTTTCAAAAACTGCGATCATGAATTTATTAAACGGCGCAAAACGGTATGTCTATATCACGACGCCCTATCTCATTATCGACAATGAACTGACCGCGGCAATCGAAAATACCGCGCTCCGCGGCGTGGACGTTCGCATTATCACGCCGCACATCCCCGATAAAAAGCTCGTCTTTTTGAT